>JAJZQG010000222.1 GCA_021847645.1 Myxococcales bacterium | reverse complement strand
ACAACTCGTCGCAGCGCGCTCCCCCCACGGTGCTGGGCCGCGATCACCCCGCAGCCCGCGAAATTCGCCGCGGGGCCGGCGCCGGGGGCTGCGCCCGGCGCCTTGCGGAACCCCTGAGCGCCGCACAGTGCCCTGGCTCGCACCATGGTCCGGCGTTACACTCGAATCATGGGCGACGATCTGACGATCGAGATACTCAAACAGATCCGCGACGAGATCCGGACGACGAGGATCGAGCTGTCCGCCCGCGTCGACGCCACCAACGGGCGCCTCGACACCACCAACCAGCGCCTCGACACCACCAACCAGCGCCTTGACCGCGTAGTCCAGGAGCAGATCCGCGAAGCGACGGCCATCGTTGAACTCGAGCACGGACAGCGGGAGCTCGTCGAAGAGGTCAAGCAGCTCAACGCCCGCATCGACAGCGTGTTGACCGGCGCCCTGGGCCAGTCGGTGCGCGGGCACGAGTCGCGCATTTCGACGACCGAAGCTCACGTGCGCGACCTCGAAGTGCGCCTCGCCGCAGTCGAGTCCAAGGTCAGCTGACGCCTGTCTGTCGCTATCTCTTGACCCGAGCAGCGTTTACGTACTCCAATCCCCCCAGCTCGTGGCCGCGCGACGTTGCTCGCCGTCCACGGCCTGCGCGTCGATCGTTCGACCGTCGCGCAGGAAAGCACCGTTCAGCAAGGAGATCGCGAAGTGGACATCACTACCCGCACCACCCCCGTCGTCCTCGTCGCCGACGATGAACCCAGCATGCTCGCGCTCGTCGCGCGGCACATCAAGACGCTGGGTTATCAGGTGCTCGAAGCTTCGGACGGCGACGCTGCCTGGCAAGAGGCGGCGCGCGTGCTGCCCGACCTCGTGGTGCTCGACGTGATGATGCCGGGCATGAGCGGCTGGGAGGTGTGCCGTCGGATCCGCGAGAACGTGGGCCTGGCGCACACCGGCGTCATCATGCTCACGGGCATCGGCCAGAGCCTGAACGAGCTGACCTCGCCGCTGTACGGCGCGGATGCGTACATCGACAAGCCGTTCGAGTTCCGGGACCTGGACGAGAAGATCACCAAGGTGCTGACGGCGCGCGGACACAGCGCGATCGAGATCGAGCCGCCGCCGGTGTCGATGGATTCGGCCGACGACGAGCCGGAAGAAGCCGAGCCGGGCGGCGGCGCGGACGAAGCGATCGCGGAAGGCGCGGATGAGCGCGACGACCTCGAGCCACCGACGCTGGATCTGCCTGGCGCGAGCAAGGCGGTTGCGGTGCCGGCGGCCACGATGAGCGTCGATGGTCAGCTCGCGAGCATCGACGCGCTGGCCGAGCTGGGCAAGGCCAAGGCGGACGAAGAAGACGAGTTCTCGCTGGCGCTGACGCTGCGTCCGCCGCCCAAGCACGGCGCCGCCGCAGGCGCGCCGCTGCCGCGTCCGGCTCCAGTTGCGTCGATCACGATCGATGACGACGCGCCCGCGAAGGGTCCGTCGGCGCCCGCCAAGAAGGCTGCGAAGAAGGTCGTCAAGAAGCCCGCCAAGAAGGCTGCGAAGAAGGTCGTCAAGAAGCCCGCCAAGAAGGCTGCGAAGAAGGTCGTCAAGAAGCCCGCCAAGAAGGCTGCGAAGAAGACGGCCAAGAAGCCTGCCAAGAACGCCGTGAAGAAGCCTGCGAAGAAGGTCGTCAAGAAGGCTGCGAAGAAAGCGGCCAAGAAGCCCGCCAAGAACGCCGTGAAGAAGCCTGCGAAGAAGGTCGCCAAGAAGGCTGCGAAGAAGACTGCCAAGAAGCCCGCCAAGAAGGCGACGCGCAAAGCTCGTCGCTAGAGGCGAGCCTTCGCTGCCCGCAGTTCTGATCGATGCCCCAAGACACCGCGATCGAACGATGGGCGCCGCACCCGCGCGCCAGCGTCGTGCGCCGGCTGCATGATGCCGCGCCGCTTCTCCGTGTCGTCCCTGTCTTGGTCGCGCTGGCTGTCGTCTTGCGCGTCGTCGGTGGCGCTTCCGCTCCCGTGCTCATGCTGCTGGTGGTGCTGGCACCAGCCATGCTCATCCTCGCCATCGTCCTGCTCAGGGCCGCGAGCGCTCCCCCCTACATGGCCTGCGACGTCCGCTTCGAGCTCACCGCCGATGCGGTGCGCGTCGTGACCTCGTTCGGTGTGCGCGAGCTGTCGCTGACCGCTGTCGATCGCGTCGACGTCGTTCACGTCTCTTCACGCTGGAAGCTCGGGCACGTCGTGCTCAGGGACAGAGACGGCTCGCCCGAGGCGGCGCCCTCGATCCCGACCGGCCAGCGGGTGTCCGCAGGCAGCGTGGGTCTGGTAACCTGGGCCAGCGTGGAGCAGATCGACCCCGCCGAGCAGCTGCAGCAAGGCGCGCTGACCTTGTGGTTCGTCGCCAACCCCGACGACGTGGCGGCGCGGATCCAAGCTGCCGTTGCTAGTCTGCCGCTGCACGCCCGAGGGCCGCACCGATGAGACCGGGCATCCGCGTGCAGATTCTGCTGGCGCTCGCCGGTCTGCTGGTCCTCGCGTTCGTGCCGCTGTTCTTCGCGGTCGCGAGCCTCACGCGCTCCAGCCTGCAGAACACCCGCGACAGCACCGCCCGATCGCTGGGCCGTGCGATCGCCGCCCACGTCTCCGATGCGCGCCGCGTACGCGATCCGGCGCGCCTCGACGAGCTGTTGCAGGCCGAGATCGGCACCGGTGGCCTGGCCGCCATCGCGGTCTATGCCGACGACGGGCGAATGGTGGCGCGCGCTGGGCCTGGCGACGAAGCCGGCGTGATCCCGCCGGTGGTGCCGGTCGACGAGGAGCGCACGCGTACGGTCTTCACGCCACACGGACGAGCGCTCGAGGTGCTGGTGCCCGGGCACGGCGGACCGGTCGTGGCGCTGTTGCGCGCCGATGACGAGGCCATGCGCGCAACTCCTCTGGTGCGTCTGGTGGCCCTGTACACTGGGTTCTTCGCGCTGGCTCTGCTCGTGTTCGCCTACATGGCGCTCACCCACCTCATCGTGCGTCCCCTCGACGAGCTGTCCGAAGCGGCGCGGCGCGTGTCGATCGGCGCCCGGGATCTGGCCGTACCGCGCGCGGGCGCGCGCGAGCTGGCCCAGCTGGCCTCGAGCCTCGCCGAAATGACCGCTCGTCTGCGCGCCGAAGAACAGGAGCTGCGCCGCAAGATCGACGCCCTCGAGGTGGCCACCGAAGACCTCAAGCGTGCGCAAGGCACCCTCGTGCGCTCGGAGCGTCTCGCCTCGGTCGGCCGTCTCGCTGCAGGCCTCGCTCACGAGATCGGCAACCCGATCTCCGCGATCCTCGGACTGCAGGAGCTGCTGCTGGCCGGTGGCCTGGAGCCCGACGAGCAGCACGACTTTCTCGAGCGCATGAAGCGCGAGACCGAGCGCATCCACCGCGTGCTGCGGCAGTTGCTCGACTTCGCGCGCCCGGCTGCTTCGGTCGACGTCCCCGGCGACGGCAAGGCCCCCGGCTCCGTGTCCGATGCGGTTCAGGATGCCTGCGCGTTGATTCGCCCTCAGAAGTCCTTTCGCGAGGTGGCGCTGGAGGTCGACGTGGCGTCCGACCTGCCGTTGGTCCCCCTGTCTCGCGAGCAGCTCGTGCAGGTGCTGCTCAACCTGCTGCTCAACGCCGGAGATGCGACCGGGGGGCGCGGACACGTCTGGGTGCGCGCCAGCCGCCGCGACGAGCGGGTCCGCATCGAAGTGCAGGACGACGGTCCCGGGATCCATCGCGACGTGAGAGACAAGCTGTTCGAGCCGTTCGTGACGACCAAGGAGATCGGAACCGGCACCGGTCTGGGGCTGGCGGTGTGTCGCGGCATCATCGAGGCGGCGGACGGCACGATCGTAGCCGAGGAACCCGAGCGCGCCGGCGCGCGCTTCGTCATCGACCTGCCGGCCGCTGCTCCCGGCTAGCTCCTCGCACGCGGGCGATCAGGCCTCTTCGGCTTCGCCGAATCGCGCCTCGACGTACTCGCTGACGAGGGCGAACGACAATCCTTGCCCAGCCGCGGCGCGCAGGATCGCAGGCAGCGCTTCGGCCGCCACGGGCCGCCGGTCGTCGTGCTCGGCCGCGTCGTGCAACAGGATGATCGCGCCGGGCCGCAGCCCGCGCACCACCCGTGCGGTCACCGCGGATGCCGTTGCCTTCGCCAGCCCGTCGCGCCCGCGCACGGACCACGCAACGATGTCCAGACCGAGCCGCGAGGCGGCTGTCTCGGTCCGCGGGCTCACGTGCCCCACCGGGGGACGCAGCATCGTCGGACGCTTTCCCGTGGCTTGCTCCACCACCGCAAGCGCGCGCGCCAGCTCGGCCTCGATGCGCTTGGGCGATCGCAGGCTCAGCAGCCGATCATGCTCGTAACCGTGGATACCGACCTCGTGGCCCCTCGCCACGATCTCCCCGACGATCTCCGGATGCCGCTCGGCCTTGCTTCCCAGCACGAAGAAACACGCCTTCACGCCGTAGTCGTCGAGCACATCCAACACCCGCCTGGTGTGCTCGGGATGCGGACCGTCATCGAACGTCAGCGCCACGCTCGTCGAGCGGTGAGGTCCGCGCCAGACCACGGACGCGTACATCTCGAGCTGGGGCGCCAGCACGCCGCCGAGCACGATCGCCGCATACAGGCCGAACGCCACCAGCGCGATCCACAGCGGCAAGGGCTTGAACGCGATCGAACGGACCAGCAGCGCCAGCCCTGTCGCACTCGCCACGTACAGCACACCACGACCCAGGCTCATGCGTCGACGCCGTCAGCTCTTGCGACGCGCGCCGGGCTTGTCCGCCTCGTCCGCGCCCGATTCGACCTCCTCGGCCGCTGCGTCGGCTGCCCGCAGGCGCGGCGAACCTGACGCCTCGACGCGCTTCTTGTCGCCCGCGCCTTTCGCGTCATCCGCGCCGAACAGGTTGTCGACCTCGAAGATGAGCGACAGCAACACGCCGATCATGGGCAGCGAGGTTGCCGCCAGCTCGCCGATCGGGCCCTGGCCAAGGCCGAAGCGCGTCAGGTCCAGATCGAGCTTCGCCCAGGCGCGCAACGCGAACATCAGCCCGGCTGCCAGCAGCGCGCCGAAGAACGCCTTGAGCCCCGCCTCGATGCGAGCGTCCTTGGCCCATACGGGCTTGCCCGCGAGCAGTCCCGCGAGCGCCCCGGTCAACACCGCCGCCGGGTAAGCGAGCAGCGCGCCGAGCGTGACGATCCCAAGCCCCTTGATCAGCACCGCAGCCACGGCGCCGCCGATGACCATGCCCAGCACGATGCCCCACAGAAGGCGAAGCATGCGGCCAGCGTAGCCTCGCGTTCGCCGCCGTCAACCGCCAGGCTCCCGTCAGACTCCGACTCGTGCCACCATCGGCGCATGTCCTCCCCTCGGAAGGCTCTCATCGCCGTTGCTCTCATCCTGTCGGCGTGCGCCGGAGCCGATGCCACGCCCATGGTGCGAGCACGCGCCGCGCATGACCTGGTCTGCGCCGAGTCCACCCTGCGCGTCGATCGAGAGCTCGACGGAAACTACGCCGCGATAGGCTGCGGCAAGCGCGCGTCCTATCGAGCCTTGTGCGAAGGCACGCGATGCACGGTGACGCGCGTCGGTGGTCCGTAGCGGAACGCAAGACTGGGTGGTCTGCCTGGGGGGATTCGCACTGCCTTGCAGACCATTGCAGCGCACCACCGTGCTCGCGCTAGTCGCCAGGGCAGCGGGGGGATTCGCACTGCCTTGCAGACCCTTGCAGCCCCATCTGCAAACGTTGCCTGGACATGCGCCCCGCGGCGCAGCCTGTCGCGTCGAGGATGGCGGCGCTTGCCCCAGACAACTTCTGCCGTCGCTTTCCATGACAGCGATCTATTGGGCGACCGGCTGCAGATCATGCTGCAGCGGATGGCGGCATGTGGCGGCAACACGCGCGTGGGCCAGTGTCCGGGTCGTCAAGACATCGTGCGTTCGCATGCGGTTCGTGATGAACAGTCGCGCAGCGCCGGCTGACACGCTTGTCAGAGCCTGTTCAACCGGCAGGCTGCTGGAGACACACGTCCGCCCGCCGGGTATCGCTCCTCTCCAGCCTGCCGGGTGTCGCTTCGCCGTCACCCACCAGACCGATCGTAGCGCCCGTCCGCCCTGAGCCGTCCGCTGCTGCCCGGACTCAGCCTCCAGAGCGATCCCTCAGAGCCGCCGTGGCACCTCCTGTTAGGTCATAACCCGCCACGTACCCGCGGCGACCACGGTAGCCCGCAGCCGCCAGGACCATCCCTACCGTCCCATGTCCTTCCGCTCGTCTGTCAAACACCATCGCCGACGCTCATGCGCACTCGCGTCGGCTCTTCATTCACAATGCGATTCCCATGCCACGATCTGCGCCCCCACATCCCCGCAAATTCCCGCGCCTCAACGCAACCTCGAGGTGGCGGCCGCCACTTTTGCGGCGGATCCGCCACCCCCTTGCCTGAGCAAGCAGTCGCTTCCGTGCAGTAAGAACGGACATCCGAGGCTTCGGGTCGATTGGGATAGGCTCCGGGTCGATCGGGGCAGGCTCCGGGTCGATCGGGGCAGGCTCCGGGTCGATCGGGGCAGGCTCCGGGTCGGACCCGGGCGGCGCGGGGTCGAAGCGCCGAGGCGGAGGCAGGGGCGGTCGAGCCGTGCGGTCGTCGGCAGGAGAGCGCGAGTCGGACGAGCGAGGTGGCGGGGCGGTCGTGCAAGGCATGAGCAAGGCGGTCCGAGACGGGGTAGGTATTGGAGGAAGTTAATCGACGCTTTGGACGCGCAGCTGCGGGGCAAGGGAAGCCAGGAACGATTGGCGACGGCGAAGCCGGAGCGATGGGACGTCGGCAGAGCCAGGGCGAGCGCATACGAGGCCGCGGCGGGGGCTGATGCACAAGTTCGCACCGAGACGCGCGGCGCGCAGTGAACAAGCCCATGGACTGAAGAGAATTTCCCTCCCCCCTCTTCCTCGCACTGCGCTCGTTGCTCATCGCGTGTTCTCCCGAAGGAGAAGGGCCCATTTCTACTGCGAGCAGGCTGCGATTTGTCTCGAGGCCGACGGACAACAGCACGACCCGCCGCCACCCCAAGATGTGCAGCGCGACCGTCTGCTGACGGGTGCCGGGCTGCTGGTCTTGCGATTCCCCGACGACCAGATCCTGCGCCACACCGATGAGGTGGTCCGCCTCATCCGCGAAGCTCTGCACGGCAGGTGTCCGCGTGGTCCTCGGTAGTCCACCCGGCCAGTCCGACTGGCCCTTCTCCTTCGGGAGAAGGGCGCGCGACGGCACCGGGAACACCGGGGGGATGAGGGGAATTCCTTCCGTCCGCGAGTAGCAGGCGAGTCCGTCGACCAGTCCGGCATGGTGGGCAACCTTGCCGAGAAATTCCTTCCGTCCGCGAGTAGCAGGCGAGTCAGGGCCTGGTCAAGCGCGTCATTTTCCGGATCTCTCCGGGTGCGAACAACCAGCCGACGGCGCACTGCCGCAAGGCCCTCGAGCCGGACGAGCTGCCGTTCAACGCCGTCCTGCTCGATGGCAAGAACACGGCGATCCCAAGCTGCGATGACGACTTTGCCCAGCGCCAGACGCGCATGCGCGAAGACGAGCATCCGTGGATCGAGTTCAACCCTCGAGGCACCCTGGTCATCGCGCTGTTGCGTCGCATCGCCTACAACCTGCTGGCTCTGTTCCGCTCCGTCACGGTGCGGCATCCAGTGCTTTGATCTGCGGGTCAATGGTCTTGAGCGCGCTCATCAAGGGGGAGAGCTGCGCGTGGCGGTTCTTCGGCAGCTGCTCGGCACGCACCATGCGGTCGACGTTCAATACGAAGTTCTGCGCGTCGCACTTGGGTGCGTGCAGTCCCCAACTTCGCAGCAGACCGCGCACCGTCACGATGAACTGTGCGCGTGTCTCCACCAGCGCGCGTCTCACGCTGAGCTCCGCGCGCATCTCGCGACGCTCGGCACTGAGCACGTGCGCCAGCGGGATGCGCCCGATCTGCACGGCTCGCCAGCACCTCGACATCGATACGGTCATTCTTGCGTCTACCGTGGCCGATGCCCAACTCACGCACACGCTGCACCCCCTCCCCGGCCGCATGCGCTCGGTGACCGCTCTCCGCCTTGTCTGCTGTGGTCTTGGATGAAGCTGCTCGAGTCATCTTGCCTCCTGCGTGCCGAGACCTCGTCGATCCGTCGGCCACATCATCCAATCTGGGCCCTGGCTCGGGTACCTGGATCATGGAGCGTTCCTGCCGCGCCCTGCCCGCCGCGTGCAGACGTGCTCGTTCGATGGTATGTCGCATCGCGTATGGCGAGCACCGACGAACAGCACGACCAGGGGGCTTCTTCTCCGGCGGAGGACGCGACCAAGAGCGTGGAGAGCGCGCCGGTGCGCCCGGCGGACAGCGTGTTGCCGCGTTTCGCACGCGCCTTCCCCGACGATCCCGAGCTGCAGGCGCTCGTCCGCGCATTCGAAAACGGCCGCTACGCGCATGTACGCAAGCACGCTCCCGCGCTCGCGGCCGGGACCGACAACCCCAAGGTCGCAGAGGCCGCGCGCGAGCTGCGTCGCCGGCTCGACCCGGACCCGCTCGCACGCAACCTGCTGCTGGCTGCGATCGCACTGCTCGTCGTGCTCGCGATCTGGTCCTTCCAGCACCAACCCTAGGCTCTCGAGGCGCAGATGAATGCCTTGCTTCCGCGGCGGATCGGCCTCCTCGTTCATCGCACGCTCGCGGCCGCGGCCGTCTCGCTCCTGGCTTGCGCCCTGCCGCTCGCCTGCGGCCACGCAAACACGCCAGCCGCCGCGCCGGCATCCGCGAGCGGCCTCGAGCGCTTCCTGCCCCTGACCGACAAGTACATCTACACCTACGAGACCGTTCGCGACGACACCCGCGAGCGCGACATGTTCATGGTCCGTGTGCGGCGTCGCGATGCTTCGACCGCGGAGTTGATCACGGGCGCCCGCATCCGCAGCCTCATCGTCGAACCCGATGCGATTCGACGACGCGAGGGCGGCTACCTGCTGCGTGCGCCGCTGCAGGTCGGCGCCACCTGGGCCGGTGACAACGGCGGCCAGACGCGTGTGGTCGACACCTCAGCCACCGTCGACGTTCCCGCAGGCAAGTTCCAGGGCTGCGTGCGCACCGTCGAGGAGCTCGCCGCCGGCGCCAAGGGACGCATCACCACGAGCTACTGCCCCGATGTCGGGATCGCGCAGATGATCATCGAAGAGCCCGCCGACGGTGAGATGGTCGTGCAGCGCGTGTCGCTGCACTCCTACGGCCCACCGGTCGATCTGGGCGCGCGCTGACTGGTTCGGCCCGAAGTCTCGTCGCCGTCCGAGACGATCTTCCGATCCCCAGGAATCGGCAGCTCCACCGACACGTCGAACGTCTCGCCGCCTCGCCAGATCCTGCCGCTCACCGCGTAGGTTTCGTGGCGATATGCGCCGGCCACCGCCGCAATCACGTCGTCCACCGACGACGGCGTGCGTCCACCGACGCTCACGATGATGTCGCCGTCGCGAAGCGCGGTGCCGGCGTCGCCCCATCCATAGACGATGAGACCCGCCGGGTGGTCCCCCGTGGCTCCTACCGCGCTTGCCGACGGACGCACTCCGTTGCGCACTGCCGCGGCCACGGCGTCCCGCCGGACCAGGATACCTCGTCGCGGTGCAGCATCTGCCGCTGCAGCTCCCCGTCGTGCTGGCCGGTTGCGCGGAGCGGGCGTGGCGCGATCCGGCGCCGGATCGATCGCGTCCCGATCGGTTCGCGGCGCGGGCGGCGACCGTGTGAGGGCGCTGTCCTTCGGCGACGGTATCTGCAGCCACTCGAGGACGGCGGCCCCTGCGATCGCGCCTGCGGCTACGCGCGATGCCAAGCTGTCGGCCGTGCAGCGCGCGACCGTCCACGCCCCGAGGGCCGGCAAGACCGCTGATGCGAGCAGGAGCGCGCGACGCCGGGACACTCGTCAGGCGTAGCAGAAGGCAAGGTGCGAGGGGAGGCCGAAGCAACCCGGGCCCACGCTGCGGGCAAGTGCGCAGCTCGGACGTGCTCCCTGCGTTCGGGCCGATTGCGTTCGCGGCGTGGTGGCCGCGCGTGCTGGTCAGCTCACTCGCCAGCGGCTCAGCGCGAGCGCCAGAATGCCCGGCACTCCGATGACCCACGGCGCCACCGAGCCCAGACCCTGGTCGTACATCAGTGCCGCGGCCCGCGGCCAGGCAAGCAGCGTCAGCGCGATCGCCAACGACACGCCCGCCACCGCCATCGCTGCTACCCGTCTCATGCCGGTCGATGACGCCATGGCCACGCGTCCGAGCATCACCGCGCCCATGGCGAGCGTGACACCCAGCGCGCGCATGACCAACGCGTCATGCGCGAGTTGCTGTGCGATGCGACGGAGCGCGGCCAACGCGACCGCGAGCGTGCAGAACGTGCCGCCCACGAGCAGCGACACGGTCGGCAGGGGAGCTCGTCCTGCCTTGCGGGGACCTGGAGGGAGGGGCGCTTCCACGAGCTTGCCCGAAGATCACCCGACGACGTCGTCGTCCTCGTCGTCGTCCTCGTCGTCGTCGTCTTCTTCTTCTTCCTCGATCTCTTCCTCCGGCTCGGGCGGCGGCACACGACCTTCGGCCAGCGCCTTCTTTCGCTCGGCCTCCAGCTGCGCCTTGCGTTGCGCAACCTTCTGCATCACGGCGGGCTTGGGCGTGATGAGCACCGTCATCGTGCGCCCTTCCATCGTCGGACGACCATCGGCGTTGGCGAGGTCCTCGAGCTGTTGGATCAGCAGCTCCAGCTGCTTCTGCGCCCGGTCGGGGTGCGCGATCTCGCGGCCTCGGAACCGCACGACGAACTTGACCTTGTTGCCGTTCTCCACGAAGCGCCGCGCATTGCGCAGCTTGAACGACATGTCGTGGTCGTCGGTCTTGGGGCGGAGTTTGATCTCCTTGATGTCGACCACGGTCTGCTTGCGCTTGGCCTCACGTTGCTTGCGCTTCTCCTCGTACTTGTACTTGCCGAAGTCCATGATCTTGCACACCGGAGGCTCGGCCTTCGGGTTGACTTCGACGAGGTCCAGCCCGCTCTCCTGGGAGATGCGGATCGCCTCTCGGATCGAAATCACGCCAAGCATCGAGCCATCGGCGGCGATCACGCGGACCGGATCGGCGCGGATGCGCATGTTGATTCGGATTTCGGGCTCGCGGCTTCTTCTCGGATCGAATTGGGGTCGCGGCATCTCGTGCTCTAAAGGCCTCCTCGCAGGCAAGGTGACAGGTCGACTGCGCAGCCCGGTACGGTCGGGGACCGCCCCGCCTGCGCGGCATCACTCTGACCCGACTGCTGGGCAGGAATCAACCCTGGCTTTTCTCCCCGGCGACGGTTCCACCCGGAACCGCTTCCCCCAGCACCCGGTTTGCGAACGCTTCCAGCGACATCGGCGCCAGCTCCCCGGCCTCGCGCGACCGAGGCGCCACCGTTCGGGTCTCCACTTCCTTGTCGCCCAGGACGGCCATGTACGGGTACCGGCGCATCCTGGCGTTGCGGATCTTGGCGCCCAGCTTGTCGGCGCTCAGGTCCGCGATGACGCGCAGGCCCCGCCCCTGCAGGTAGCCCAGCGCCTCCTTGGCGTACTGCTCTTGCTTCTCGCTGACCGTCAGCAGGGTTACCTGCTCGGGCGCCAGCCACAGGGGGAACGCCCCGGCGCAGTGCTCGATGAGCACCCCCATGAACCGCTCCACCGAGCCCAGGATCGCCCGGTGCAACATCACCGGACGATGCATCGCGCCATCGGCGCCCACGTACTCCAGCCCGAAGCGCTCCGGCATCGAGTAGTCCACCTGGATCGTGCCCAGCTGCCAGCTGCGCTTGAGCGCGTCGCGCACGTGGAACTCGAGCTTCGGCCCGTAGAACGCGCCCTCTCCCGGCGCCAGCTCGAACGCCATGCCCTCGTCGCGCAGCGCCTGCTCCAGCGCCTGCTCCGCCTGGTCCCACATCGCGTCCGTGCCCATCCGCTTCTCCGGACGGGTCGCCAGCTTGATGCGCACGTCGTGGAACGCGAATGCTTTGTACACGGTCACCAGCAGGCGGTTGAAGTTGCGGATCTCGCTCTGCACCTGCTCCGGTGCGCAGAAGATGTGCGCGTCGTCCTGCGAGAAAGAGCGCACCCGCGCCAGCCCGTGCACCACGCCCCCGCGCTCGTAGCGGTGCAGCCGTCCGAAGTCGGCCACGCGCCAAGGAAGCTCGCGGTAGCTGCGACGTCGGTTGGCGAACATCAGGCAGTGGCCCGGGCAGTTCATGGGCTTGGTCCCCGCGAACCGCGTGTTCATCACCTCCCGGGCCAGGAACGTCTGGCGCATGACCTTCGAGTCGACCGGCTTGTTCGCGGGCTCGGCCTCGAACTCCGTGAACGACTCCAGGATCGCGTCCAGGTCGTCCCACGGGATCGCGAAGTACATGTCCTCGCGGTAGTTCTCCAGGTGGCCGCTGGTCTTGAACGTGCGCGTGTCGAAGATCTGCGGCGAGATCACCTCTTCGTAGCCGTACTCCAGGTACAGGTTCCGCAGGAACGAGACCATCCGGTTGTAGACCGCAGCGCCGCGCGGCAAAAAGAACGGCATCGCCGGCGCCCACTCGTGGAACATGTACAGGTCCAGCTCCTTGCCGAGCTTGCGGTGATCCCGCGCCTTCGCCTCCTCCAGCATCCGCAAGTGCTCGTCCAGCGCCTCCTGCGTCGGAAACGCCGTGCCGTAGATGCGCTGCAGCATCTTGTTGCGCTCGTCGCCGCGCCAGTACGCTCCCGCCACGCTCGTCAGCCGCACCGCCCCCAGGTACTTGGTCGACGGCACGTGGGGTCCCGCACACAGGTCGGTCCACTCCTTGCCCTTGATGCCGTGCGTGTACAGCGAGATGTCCTCGCCCTCCGGGATCCCGTCGACGATCTCGACCTTGTAGGTCTCGCCCATCGCCTCGAAGCGCCGCCGTGCCTCCTGGCGCGACACCACCTCCCTGCGGAACGGCGAGTTGGCCTTGACGATCTCCCGCATCGCCTTCTCGATCTTGCGCAGATCCTGCTCGGTGAACGTGCCCTCCGGCCGATCGAAGTCGTAGTAGAAACCGTCCTCGATCCACGGGCCGATCGTCACCTTCGTGCCCGGGAACAGACGCTGCACCGCGTCGGCCATCACGTGCGCCGTCGAGTGGCGGATCACGTCGAGCGCCGCCGGGTCACTGCGCGTCACCAACTCGAGCTTGGCGTCAGCCGGCACCAGCGTGTGCAGATCGACCAGCTCGCCGTTCCAACGGGCCGCGACGACATCATCGTGAAGGAGGTTCTGCTCGCCGAGCAGATCAGCGACAGTTCGTTTGGGAGAATCGGAACTCATGCAGGGGGATGCCTACGGTGAAAGTCGGGGCAAGTCAAATGGCACTTGCCCTTCAGGCCGCGGGCAGCCAGTCCGCGCCCATTCGCGCCCCGTGCTCGGAAAGGCTCGCCCCGATGAGATACCGCGCGCCGGGCGCAGCTACCGCGGTCACCACCGTCACTCCTGATCGCCACGGGCGCGACGATCCCAGCTGATCGGCGGACAGCACCCGATGGCCCCGCACCGTTCTCCCGATCTTGCGCGGATCGATGTCGTAGACCGACTCGGGCACGCTGCCGTGCGCCTCGAGCTCCCGTAGCAGCCGACGCCCGCTCTCGCCCGCTCCCCACACCACGAACCGTCCCCCGCGACGGCCGAGCTCCTGCGCGAGGTAGCGCGCCCGCAGCTGCAACATCGCGACGGGCGAATAGCGCGAGCTGGATGCCGTGAGCGTCGCCGTTCTGCGATTCCACATCAGGCCCGGCGCAGCGATCTTCGCCAACTGAGCGCCCGACGCCATGGCTCGCAACCACAGCTCATAGTCCTCGGCGAACGGCCCCTGCCGGTATCCGCCCCAGCGCTCGAACGCTTCCCTTCGCATCAGTACGGTCGGGTGCACCACCGGCGCGTCCACGAACCGCTCCGAGGCGTGCGCTTCCGGCGTAAGCAGCCGGTTGGACCACGCCACGTGACGAACCCAGCCAGCTTGCGCCGCCCCCTCCAGGTACACAGGCGACGACACCAAATCGAGCTGCGGACGATCCTGCAGCAGCCTGACTTGCTGCTCCAGGCGCCACGGCGTCGCTTCGTCGTCCGCATCCATCCTCGCCACCAACGGCGCTTGGCCGTGTGCGAGAGCAGCCGTCAGCGCTCCCACGATGCCCGGAGTCGTAGTGACAATCGTCTTCACCCGCCGGTCGGCAGAGGCGAGCTGCTCGAGCCACGCGAGGCACGGCGCACTCGCACCGTCATCGATCACGAACAGCCGCAAGTCCGCAAGAGACTGTCCCAAGATCGATGCGACCGCGCGCTGTACCAGCGGCACGGGCAAGGCGCCGAGAGGCATGAGGACATCGACGAGAGGCATGACGAGCTTCGTGATCGCGTGTGGGTCGGCGTGGTTGTCGTGTCAGGGGCGTCCTGCCCGAAGACCATACCGTTGTTGCGCGCGCGGTTCTTGAACGATCATCGGATTGCGGGGCCCTCAATCCTAGCGGGGCAGGGCCCCGGCCCAACGAGGGGCTGCCGCCCCTACGCTCCCGTTGGTCGCTACCCGCATGGCAGAACACGTCCGCGCAAACAGGCGGAGGGCATCTCGACGACACTTG
>JAJZQG010000221.1 GCA_021847645.1 Myxococcales bacterium | reverse complement strand
CGGACATGCACGACGAAAACGCGTGCTCTCAGGCCCCCGCGGGCGCTCCTCCCAAGTGGACCCTGTGGAGCGACCAGGAAACCACCGACGTCTACGGCCGATATGCACGCCTGCACACCCGGCTGATTCCCTACCTGTACGCCGCGGCGAAGGAAGCCGCGGACACCGGCGTGCCCATCATGCGCCACCCGATTCTCATGCACCCTGCCGAGCCCGACGCCCTGTCCGTCGAGTTCGACTACTACTTTGGCCCCTCGCTCTATGTCGCACCCGTGGTACGGCGCGGCGCCACCACCCGCGATGTGTGGCTTCCCCCCGGGCGCTGGGTGGACTGGTGGACCCTCGATTCCCTCGACGGCGGCGGTCACGTCACCCGCGACGCGCCTCTCGACACCATCCCGCTGTTCCTGCGCTCCGGCGGCATCGTGGCCATGCTCGACCCGAGCATCGAGACCCTTGCGCAGGAGTCGAACCCGTCGGTCGTCGGCCCGAGCGATGTCGCTGACGTGCTCGACGTGCGGGCGGCCATCGACGCGGACACGGCGTCCGGACAAGCGACGCTCGTGGACGGGACGTCGTTGGCAGTGTCCCTCGGGGCAGGGGACGTGGCCCTGCCGGGCGCGGTGTCCGTGGCCGGCAGCGAGGCGGAGCTGTCGAGCTGTACGAGCTGCGGCCTGATCGAGCCGCTGAGCGGCGGCGCCACCCGCGTTCGAATCTCCACGGACCTGCAGCCCGCCGTCACGCTCGCGGCGGGCTCACTTGCGCTCGAGCATCATTCGCCCAACCCGGTGCGCATCCGCTGGGACGTGGTCGTGCTCGCGCCGTGATCCCCTGGCGGGGCGCGATCACTTGACCAGCTTGTCGTCGAGGACCGCCAGCTTGTCCCGGTGCCGCGACTGCGATGCGTTGTAGTCGTCCTGCGTCAGCCCCATCCCCGTCGCCACCTGGCGCATGAAGTTCGTCTCCGAAGTGAGAATCTTGCCGTCCGCCGCGCTCAGGTCCACGAGCAGATCCAGGATCTCCAAACGGCCTTCCCGGCCCATCTCGTCCTTGAGCGTACGCGTGAATCGGTAGGTGTAGACCGTCGTGGCCTCTGCGGCGACCTCTCGGAGCAACGCCAGCACCGCCTCGGCGCCCGACCTGCCCATGCCCTGGATTCTCGCGAGCGTGGCGCGAATCATCTCCGCTTCTGGATCCGCGAACTCCCGGTCCGAGTAGGCAACCCCGGCCAGCAAGCCCGCGACCGCGGCCACGATCCGCACTGTCGCGTCGTCTGCCGAAGTCATCTGCGCCCGAACCGTCTGCTCGAGCCGCGCCACGGTGTCCGTCGCCTCGTCGTCGCTCTTGTTCCAGCTGAACCAGCTCATCGCCCGGGGAGTCTAGCTCATTCAAGAGCCGATTTCCCGTGCCGGTCTCGGGACCTGCGCGAGCTGGACCCCGCAAATGTAAGGCAATCGCCCTCTCACCCGCCGATTGGCGTGCGGATCCGAGTCCGAAACGACGGGTACCCCGTCGATTGGCGTGCGGATCCGAGTCCGAAACGACGGGTACCCCGTCGATCGGAGTACTGATTTGAACTCGAAACGACGGGTACCCCGTCGATCGGAGTACGGGGTTGTGACCCAAATAACGGGTCACCCGTCGATTGAGTGCGGTCTGATACCCAGCGCAGGTGGCAAGGACGTTCAGGTGCGCGACGGTGCAACAGCCGGCGGTCGGGCGGTCCTGGCCGGGTTGCGGCTCTCCCAGGCCGAGGCCACACGGCACAGCAACGCCTCCCCGAAGGCCGGCGCCACCAGCTGCAACCCCACGGGCAGGCTCGGCCGGTCCCGCGTCGGTCGCGTGAGCGCCGCGGGCACCGAAATCGCCGGAACCCCGGCCAGGCTCGCCGGCAACGTGTAGACGTCCGCCAGGTACATCGCCAGGGGATCGTCCAGCTTCTCGCCGAGCTTCCACGCAGGCGTCGGCGAGGTGGGCGTGGCGATCACGTCGACCTTGCCGAAAGCGTCGTCGAAGTCCCGGCGGATCAGCGTACGGACACGCTGCGCCTTGAGGTAGTAGGCGTCGTAGTAGCCCGCGGACAGCACGTAGGTGCCCAGCATGATGCGACGGCGCACCTCGACACCGAACCCGCGGCCCCGCGTGGCGCCGTACATCGACGCGAGATCGCCCCCGCCGGGCACGACCCGGGAGCCGAAGCGCACGCCGTCGAAGCGCGCCAGGTTGCTCGACGCCTCCGCCGTCGCAACGACATAGTACGTGGCAATGGCAAAGCGCGTGTGCGGGAGATGCACGGGCACCAGCACGCAGCCGGCGTCGGCGAGCTCATCGAGGGCTGCCCGCACGTTGCGCTCGACCTCGGGGTCGAGTCCTTCACCGAAGTACTCCTCGGGGATGCCGATGCGCACGCCCGCCACACTCTGGCCGCAAGCCTGCTCGATCGGGCCGACGTCCACGCCGGCCGTGGTGGAGTCGTGCGGATCTCGTCCCGCGATAACCTCGAGCACGCGGGCCGCCCCGCGCACATCGTTCGCAAAGGGGCCGATCTGGTCCAGGCTCGAGGCGAAGGCCACGAGCCCGAAGCGAGACACCCTGCCGTAGGTCGGCTTGATGCCGACCGTGTGCGTGAGAGCGGCGGGCTGACGGATCGAGCCGCCCGTGTCGCTGCCCAATGCCGAGGGCGCCATGCGCGCAGCGACCGCCACAGCGCTGCCGCCCGACGACCCGCCGGGCACCCGATCGACCGCCCACGGGTTGTGCGTCGCGTGCAGCGCGCTGTTCTCCGTCGAGGAGCCCATCGCGAACTCGTCGAGGTTGGTCTTGCCGAACACGACGGCGCCGGCGCGCCGGAGCCGCTGTACGACGGTCGCGTCGTAGGGCGGCAGCCACGTCTGGCCGCCCCGCTGCAGGATTTTCGAGGCGCACGAGGTTGGCGTGTCGCGCGTGCAGATCGAGTCCTTGATCGCCACGGGCACGCCGCCCAGCGGTCCCAACGGCTCGCCGCGCGCCCGCTTCCGGTCCACCTCGCGCCCCGCCTCGAGCACGTGCTCTCTGTCCAAGTGCAGGAAGGCCCCGAGCCGATCGTCGAGATCCACCGCGCTGTCGAGGAAGGCTGCGGCTACCGCCTCGGCGCTGACCTCTCCCGCGGCGATGCTCTCAGCGATTTGGCCGACTCCCCAGTCCCGAATGTGCGCTGCGCTGCCCATGGCCTACTCGTCCAAGAACCCCGGCACGGCGAAGCCCTCGTGCGCAGTACCAGGACTCTGTCCGAGGACGACGTCGCGCTCCAGCCCGGGCTCGCGCTCGTCGGACCGCAGGGGGAGCGAGGTGACCCCGACCTGCGCCGTCGGCTCTACACCGGACGTGTCAACCTCACCGAGCACTTCGACGTATCGCAGGATCGCTCCGAGCTCGACGGTCATGCGCTCGATGTCGTCCTCGTCGAGGTCGAGGCGTGCGAGGCGTGCTACGTGCAGCACCTGTTGGCGGGAAATCGGCGGGGAGGACATGGCAGGGCAGGGGATCGCTGTGTCAGCGCGACGGGGTCATCTCGATGATCTGCTGCTGCATCAGCGTGTACAGGATGCGCAGGGTGTCCAGGGGCGGCATGCCGGACACGTCGAGCAGGTCTTCGACCGTGGAGATGCCGTCGATGCAGGAAAGGAGGAACCCGGAGCGGTGGTCGAGGGTGAGCCAGCGCAGCTCCTCGGCGGCCAGGGCGATGCGCGGGATCTGCGTCAAGGCACCCAGACGCGCCTTGTACATCTGCATCAGGATGTCCTTGCAGCTCTCCAGATAGCGGCCGACCTCGGCGTTCGAAGGGTCGTCGGTCAACACGGCCTCGGCGATGGACAGGGCGCCGGTGAAGTCTCCCACCGCGTAGCGGTCGCGAAGCTCCACCAGCGGATCGTCGGACTTGGGAGCGACCGGCGTGACTCTCGCTGCAATCAGGCCGATGGCGTCGCCCGGTGCGCCGTCGAGGGAGAACGCGAGCGACTCGTCGACCGGAGCCGGGTACTCCAGACCGCTGCCTGGCGGCAGAACGTCCTGCTTGCCTCGCACCGTGGGCGCGCGCGAATCCCGCAACGTCACCTCGTCGTGCCACTCCGGCTCGCCGGGCTCCGCAATGATGGGCTGCCGCCCGACCGGCGTGGGCGTCGCCGGCGTCATGACCGCGTTGACGGGCGCTGGCAGCGGCAGCGGCAACGTGCGCTCCGCGGGCTCGGAGTCGCGCTCGACGTCGAGCGGGATCTCGTGTGGGCCGGATTGCACGCGACGCGACCCCGCCACCGTGGGGATCGACGTGTCGATCTCGAAGGCAGGCGCATCGAGATCGACGTCCTGGATGGTGGCCATCGCGTCGCGCGGCGCGTCGAGCTTGGGCAGGGAGGGCGCAGACAATGCGCGCTTGGCCTCGGGGCTCATCAGCTCCGCGGACGACGCCTTCCTCGCGAAGTCGTCGTAGGCCCCGGGCGGCAACGCCGTGTCGCGATCGTCGTCTCCGTCCTGCGCAGCGTCGCGGGACAAGCGCGGGTCGCTCGGGTCCAAGTCGGCTGCCAACTGGTCCGGCGGTTTGGTCGGGGCATCTCCGTCACGCTGCATCGACTCTCGCTACTGCGTCTTGGTCACGACGCCCTTGAACATGCGCTGCGTGCGGGCCAGCGCTTCAATCTGGTTCTTGATCGCGGTGGCGTCCTTGCTGTCGATCGCCGCCTTCGCGTCGCGCAGGATCCGGCGCGCCTTGTTGACCGCCTCGCGGCCGAAGTCGCTGGCCGCTACCACGACCTCGACCTGCGGGAAGAGGCGCTCGATCTCCACGATCAGCTTCTCCGCCTCCTGCTTGGCTGCCTCGAACTCCTCGCTCGACCTGCGGTCGACCATGTACTCCTTGGCCGAATCGATCATCTGCTTGATCTCGTCCTTGGTCAGCCCGCTGGTCGCCGTGACCTGGATCGACTGCTGCTGGCCCGTCTCCAGGTCCTTGGCCGAGACGCTGACGATGCCGTCGGCGTTGATCTCGAAGGTCACCTCGATCTCGACCTGGCCCTTGGGCGCCCGGCGAAGGCCCGTGAGGATGAACTCGCCGAGCATCTCGTTCTCCTCGGCCTGCTGACTCTCGCCCTGCATCACCAGGATCTTGACCGCGGTCTGGTTGTCGCGGCTCGTGGTGAAGATCTTCGTGCGCGAGGTGGGCACCGTGGTGTTCTGCGGGATGAGCTCCTCGAACAGGCTGCCGAAGGTCATGATGCCCAACGCGTGGGGCGTCACGTCCAGCAGGATCATCTCGTGCTGGTCGTCCACGAGCGCCGCGCCCTGGATCGCCGCTCCCAACGCCACCACCTCGTCCGGGTGCACGCCCTTGCACGGGTCGCGGTCGAAGAAGCCCGCTACCGCCTCCTGCACCTTGGGCATGCGCGTCATGCCACCCACCAACACCACATCCTCGACCTCTTCCTTGTCGAGCTTGGCGTCGAGCATCGTCTGCTTGCAGATGTCGATCGTGCGATCGATCAGGTCCTCGCACAGGCTCTCGAGCGTCGCGCGCGAGATGGTCTGCTGCAGGTGAAGAGCCTCGTTGCGCCCCGACGAGATGATGAACGGAAGGTTGATCTCCGTCTCCTTGACCGACGACAGCTCGCACTTGGCCTTCTCGGCCGCGTCCTTCAAGCGCTGCAGGGCCATGCGGTCCTGACGCAGATCGATGCCGTGCTGGTTCTTGAACCCCTGCACCAGCCAATCGATGATGCGCGCGTCGAAGTCCTCGCCCCCGAGGAACGTGTCACCCGCCGTCGCGATGACCTTGAACACGCCGTGCGCGCCGATCTCCAGGATCGAGATGTCGAAAGTGCCGCCGCCCAGGTCGTAGACCGCGATCAGCTTCTCGAGGTTCTTGCCGAAGCCGTACGCCAGCGACGCGGCCGTCGGCTCGTTGATGATGCGGATGACATCGAGCCCCGCAATCTGCCCGGCGTCCTTGGTGGCCTGACGCTGGTTGTCGTTGAAGTACGCCGGCACCGTGATCACGGCCTTGCTGACCGTCTCGCCCAGGAAGTCCTCGGCGATGACCCGCATCTCCTGCAGCACCATCGCGCTGACCTCGGGCACCGAGTACGTCTTGTCTCTCAGCTGGATGCGCACGTCGCCGTGCGGCCCCTCCACGATGCGATAGCTCGAGGTGAGCACCGCGTTCTTGACTTGCGAGGAGTTCCACTTGCGGCCGATGAGACGCTTGGCAGCGTACACCGTGTTCTCCGCGTTGGTGATCGCCTGACGCTTGGCGATGTGACCCACCAGCCGCTTGCCCGCCTCCGTGATGGCCACCATCGACGGCGTGGTCTTGTACCCGCCACGATTGGGAATGACCGTGGGCGTGCCGCTGTCGACGATCGCCACGCACGAGTTCGTCGTTCCCAGGTCGATGCCAATCACTCGCTCCATTCAGGGTTACCTCTCCCTTTCCCTAAGAACCTTTACGAACCGCCTTGAGCAGGGACGCAATGGTAGCATCCCCCGGGGCCAATTCCGCTGCAGCCTCCAGCTCGCGCCGCGCATTGTTCGGCATCCCGGCCGAGATGTAGATCTGCCCCAGCGTCGCTCGGTACTTGGCCACGGTGGGCGCCAACGCGATCGCCCGGCTCGCGTAGTCGGCCGCTCGTCGCAAGTCCATGTCCGCGCGCAGCATCGCCACCGACGCGCGGTGCTGCACGTCCGCGTTGTCCTTCATGCCCTCGGCCGCGCGCAGGTACGACAGCGCTGCTTCCTTCCAGCGATCCGCCTTCTCTTCGTAGGCGCCCTGCTTCAGGTAGCCGTCCGCCAACAGCGTCGCCGCCTCGGCCTCCGCTTCCTTGAACGCCTGCTGCAGCACCTGGTCCTCGGGCGTGAGCGCCAACGCCATGCGATACGCATTGGCTGCTGCCGCCGGATCCTTGCGCTCCGTCGCCGCCGTCGCCATCTCCACGTACCGATTGACCTGCTGGCGACGGGCCGCTTCCTGCCGATCGTGCAAACGGCGCCGCAAGTCCTCTGCTGCCTGTTCCGGCGGCAGCGACTTCGGTGCCTCCGCAGGCGGCGGTGGTGTCGATCGGCGCGTCGGCGGCCTGCTCGCACGCGCAACGCCGAGCCGGGCGGCCAGCGCCTCACGCCGAGCCCTGTCGGTGTCTTTCGTGTGCACCGGCACCGTCTCGTACGCCCCCGGCGATTCGGACACCGTGACGTGCGGCAACGGCCCCGGCGATGCTGCGGTTTCACCCGCCGGGCGCACTGCAGCTTGGTCCGTTCTCGACGGCGTCGACGCAGGCGGCGGCGTGCTCGCGCCGCCGGTCCGCACGAAATCCAGCAGCTCCTTCGCCATCGCGTCGCTCAATCGCGCGCTGTTCTGGATCGACTCTTCCAGCTGGCGATTCGCCCGCTGCGTGGCGAGATACGCGTCGTATTCCTCGCGGGTCGCCCGCTTCGTCAACGTGTCGTGAGCCTGCGTGAGCCGCGAGAAGATCGCCTCCATCTTGGGCTTGAAGGAGCCCAGACGCTTGCGGAAGTGCTTGTCCGGGTGAAACTCGCCGGCCATCTGGTAGTAGGCGGACTTGATGGCCTTCTTGTCGGCGGTCGGCTCCACCCCCAGCAGCTCGTAGTACGACAGCTCCTCGAGCCGGTAGAACAGGTCGAGCACCCGCCGCCGCTTCTCCTGCGCGATCTCCACGTCTTCGTCCAGCTCTGCCGGATCGTAGAGCGCGCCGGACTTCTCTCCCCGCTCCGAGACGGGCGGAGCGCTGTAGGCCTCGACCGCCGGCCCCTCCATTTGCCGCATCGCTTTCGCCGCTACCTGGCTGACACTGCCTCGCGACTTCTGCCGCGGCGGCATCCCGTCCCACGTCACCGCGCCCAGATCCGCTAGACGATCGATCGTCTCGCGAACCTGCTCCACCGACAGCCCCGTCATCAACACCAGATCCGTCTCCGAGGCTGAGCCGTCGATGCGCGACAGCACGAATGCGTCTTGCGGGGAAATGGGCAGGCTTCGCACGTCGCAACCCGGCACGGGGCGAGGCGTTCGTGTTTCGTTCTTCTGCAGCGCCGGCACGGGATCTCCAACTCTCCGTTGGCTGCTCCGATGAGCCCACCAAGTCTATCGGCAAAGGGCACGCAACTGCAAACGAAGCACGCTGCCCCGTCCGGTCACCCGTGCATCCACGGCCAGTGTTCAGGCCACGCCAGGATGCGTCTTTGCACGATCGCCGCAAGCCTTTCTACCAAGTCGCGTTCCTCCCCGGTTCCGTCCACCATCTCCACCGCGACCGCCACCGCGCCGCTGTCCGATGGCGCCGGCGTGCCGACCACCAACGCCGCCCTCGTGCGCTGCGCAATACGTGCCGCCCCCACCGGTATGCGGCTGCGCTCCCCCAGAAACTCGCAGTCCAACGTCGCCATCCCGCGCCCCGCCAGGTCCATCGGAAAGCCTACCATCCCCCCAGCCCTCAGCTCCCGCACGATGCGCACGTTCGCCCCAGCCTTCCCCCGGTAGATCGTGCGCACCCCGTGCCGTCCCCGAAGCCGTTCGTACAACGCCGTGAACCTCGGATCGTAGCTCTCGCGCGCAAGCGTCGCCACCGGGTGGCCCCGTGACGCCACCAGCGCCGCCATGCGTTCGATCGGACCCAGGTGCGCCGTCACCCACACCACCCCCCGGCCCTTGCCCCGCGCCTCCCCGATCACTTCCTCCGCCTCCGCTCCCAACACCATCGAGCCGTCGTCTGCCTCGCCGTCGTCCAGCAGCCGTACCGCGTCGGCCAGGTCTCGCCCCAGCGCCTCGAAGACCGCTTGGGCACCGATCGGCGATGCGCCCCCGAACGCAGCGCGCAGCCGCTGCTCCGCCCTGCGCCTCATGGCCGGCAACACCGCGCTCGCTGCCCTTCCCAACAACGCCCCGGTGCCGGCCAAGGTGCTCCGTGGCGCCAGCCTCGTCGCCCCGAATAGCGCTGCCATCGCCGCGCGGTAAATCGCGTCGTTGCGCACGCGCTGCCCCACGGTCCAGCGCTCTCCCAGACGTACGTCGCCCACGTCGCCCGCTCGCTCTCCCCTATCGGTCGTCCTGGATGGGCGCGTCCGGTTCGAGCGACGGCCCTCCCTGGCATTGCCCGCAGGCGCCGCGCACGCGCTCGCGTGCAGCGCGGTACCTGTCTTGGGCAGCCTCGCAGCGCCTGTGCTCCGCTTGGCTCGACGCCATCTCGCACAACCCCGCCGCAGCCCGCTGCATCGAGCGCAGGGCCCGGCAAGCGTCGAGACAGCTGGCGCCCGAGGCCAACAGGGCGGCCTCGGCCACCAGGAAGTCATCGATGAGCGCGCTCGCGCGATCGGCTCCGGGCAGGCTCTGGCCCGAGGGGCTCATCGGTGGCGGCGGCGTCGCATACCTGGGCCGGGCCGCGGGCGCGGCAGGCACTGGACCGGGGGAACTGAGCGGCGGCGGAAATTCCTTGTCCTCGGGCGGGACCGACTCGGCGCCCGTCGACATCTCGCTGGGAGCTCCGCTGGCGCGCCCTCGCTCCGCGCCGGCCTGCTCCGCCTGTTCGGCCGGCGCCTTCTGCTCGTAGGCAGGATACGCGCTCGTTGGCGGCGTCTGCTTGCCACCGCAGCCCGCCAACACCGCCGCCATCACCCACCCGAGACAGCAGACAACCCATGCGCCGCCCCGCGCCGCGTGCGTCCCTGCCTCGGCTCGTGCCGGCCGCTTCATTTCGTTTCCGCGCCTCCGTCGCCCGCAAGCGCCCGATCCACCACGTGGTCCTGGATCTCGACCGCTCGCTCGAACGCCTTCATCGCCGCCTCCCGCGCGGTCCGGGCCCCGCTTGCGTCACCCTGCTCCGCCAGGCGCTCGGCGCGACGCTGCTCGTTGACGCCTCTCACCTCGAACAGGTGCCCTTCGAAGTAGCTGCCCGCAGGCGCGCGACGCAGTCCCTCCTGCACCGCCTTGTCGGCCTCGTCGAATTGGCCCAACCGCCCGCGCATCTCGGCGACGCGAGCGAACGTTTCCGCCAGCACCTCCTGCACTTCGGGCAGCGTTCCGCCCCCGGGCGCCGGGGTCGCGATCAGGCTCTGCAGACGCGCTGCCGCGTCGGCCCAGCGCTGGTCCTGCTCGAGCAGGTCCGCTTCATGGTGCACCGCGCGAGCTTTGGACAGATACGCCATCAGCGTCGTGTCCACCGGGGGCGGCAGCTCCGCCGACTCGCACAGGCACGCGCCCGCTCCGCCTTGCGGCGCGTTGCACCCCGTCCACGCCACGCTTGCCGCCACCGCGACGACCGCCAGCAGGATCCGGGTCGAGGCTCGCACGCGATCCATCACCGCACTCCCATCCGCTCGAAGAGGTTGGCCCGGTAGTCGCGCCCGCGCGCCTGCGCGATGCGGTCGATGCGCGCTGACTCGCCTCCCTGCGGCGGAAAGGGCGCATCGAACAACGCCTGCGTGCTGTGCGAACGCACCAGCGAAGCCGTCACCGCGGGCCCTCCTTGCTCGGGCCGCGACGGAGAGCCGAGCATCGCCTTGGACACGAGCAGCGCGATCGCCGCCGCGATCGCCAGGGCCGTTCCCACACCCGCGACTCCCAGCATCAGGCCGCGCCGCCGGTCGGGCACCTTGCGCAGTGCCTTGTTGAGGATGGCTTGGTGCTCGAGCCGTGGAAGCTCCGTAGGGGCCACCGCGCTGCGCAGCGCTCGCGCAAGCTCCGCGTCGGGATGCTCGCCCTGGCCCTCGAGCGCATCGCGCAACGCGCGTGCCTGCTCGAGCTCCTGCTCGGTCGGCGCAAGCTCCTGCTCCACCCGGTCGTCGTCGTGCTGCCGCGTCATGGCTCGTGCCCTTCCGCTGAATCAGGCCGAAGCGCCTTGCGCAACGCTGCCATCGATCGATGGAGCAACACGTCGAAGGTCGACGGCGTCACGCCCATTCTCTTCGCCACTTCTTCTCTGGGGTGCTCCTCGAGCACGCGCAAGCGAATCGCCTCCGCGTAGCGCGGATGAATCCGATCGAGCGCGCTGTGGACCTTGGCTCGCGCGACTTCCAGGTCGTGCTGCTCCTGCACCTGGTCCGGTGCCGTCGGGCCGCTCGCCAGGGCTGCCTCGGCCTGGTCGATCTCCCGATGCAGATCCTCGGCCTCGAACAGCAGCTCGCGACGCCCCGAGCGGATCATGTCGAGCGCGATGCGCATCGCGATCACCCTCAGCCACGGGTACATCCCGCAGGGTTGCCAGCTGTACTGGTCGAGCCGGTGGATCACGCGCTCGTAGGTCGCGCTCAGCGCGTCCCGAGCGCGCGCTTCGTCGCCCAAGCGAGGCAACAGCACGGTGCGGTACAGCCGCGGCCCGTGGTGGGACAACAGGCGGCCCAGCGCCGCACGATCCCCCGCCTTCGCTCGCTCCACGAGCGCCTGCTCATCCACGACCGCGCTCCCCGCTTCCGAGGCCACGGGCCCGACCTTAGCCCGTCGCGCCGCCGAACGCTCCATTTCCGACGGCCAGATCGGCATCACCGGCCCGTACCATCGTGGAAAGCTCAGCACCGCACCGTCCATGTCCTATCAACGCCCAGCGCCCGTCCGCCCTTACGCCCCGCTCGAGCAGAATCCTGCCGCGCGCGGCAAGTGCTATAGGTTCGCCGCCATGGCCGCTCGGCTTCGTTGGTGGCTCCCCTGCCTGGGCCTCTTGCTGCCCGCGAGCACCGCCCTGGCCGCCACCGGCGATCCCATCCGCACCAACAGCTACGACGTCGAGATGGTCACCGGGCCGGTCCTGGCGCCGCTGCGCGTCACCGGCCTGTCCGGCGCCTATACCGCCTATGCCGAAGGCGTCGACGGCCTTCCCGTCAATCCTGTGTCGCCCGCCGTTCGCGCTCCCTACAGCGTGCACGAGATCGACTGGGATCTGGCCTTCAGCGTGTCGTTCCCAGCTACCTTCGGGAGCACCGACTTCGACAACGACGGCCGCAGCGGATTCACCTACAGCGACTTCATCTTCTACACGCTGGGCGGCATGCTCCAGATTGGCCCACTGGGCGTGGGCGTACTCGGCGACTTCCAACGCTACAACTTGACGCCCAATGCCAGCAGCCAGACGCCGCAGACCGCGTTGACGCTGGGACGCATCGACCTGGTCGGCGGCTGGGCGCTGCTGGACAACCAGCTGATCGTCGGCGGCGGCGCGCGCGGCGCTTGGCTATCCACCACCTCGTCGCCGCCCAACCAGAGCTCGCAGACGCTGCTTTCCATGGTCGGCTTCGCGCCCGAGGCCGGCGTGCTGATCCGGCCCGACTACCAGCCATGGAGAATCGGCGCAACCTTCAAAGCCGCGGTCGACGCGCCCGCGCGCCAGGATTCGGCTGTGATTACCGACGAGTTCGGCGTACGCCGAACGTTCGGCCTCGCCATCCCGCAGTCGGTCCATCTGCCATGGGAGATGAGCACGGGCTTCGCGATCCAGCTCGGTCCGCGTCCGCTGAACCCGCACTGGATCAACCCGGGCGTGCAGGAGCAGCAGGCGCGCGAGCGCATGCTCCGGGCACGCCAGGCCCGCGCGGACGAGCAGGCCGCCGAGCTCGCTGCCATCAAGGACGACGCCGTCCGCGCCCAGCGCGCCGACCAACTCGCTCGCGAACAGCGCTACCTCGACGAAGAGGAGGAGCGGCAGCTCGACAACCTCGAGGACCAGATGCTGGCCGAGCGCCGCGCCCGCTATTGGAATTGGCCCCGCGAGTACATCCTGGTCGTGGCCGAGGCCCGCGTCGTGGGCGCATCGCCGTCCGCCGTCTCGCTCGAGTCGTTCCTGTCCCAAAAGGAACAGCGCGCCGGCCAGCGCACCACCGTCGAGCCGAAGCTGGGCTTCGAGGGCGAGCCCGTGGTCGGCTACCTCAAGACACGCTTCGGCACGTACCTGGAGCCCTCGCGCTTCGCAGGACACTCCGCCCGCCAGCACTTCACCTTCGGCTTCGATGTCCGCGCGTTCGAGTTCAAAGGCTGGGGCTTCCTCGCGCCCGCGGTCTACCGCGTTTCAGGGATGGCCGACCTGGCGCCGCGCTATGAGAACTTCGGCGCGTCGTTCGGGGCGTGGTACTGAGTGACCAGCGTTCAACCGGCTCGAGACACATTCGGCACTTCGGTGTTCGGCCGTTCGGTCTGTTCCGCATGATGCCGCCTGATGCGGCATCGGCCTCCTCGGGCCTTCGCGCTTCAACCGCCGCGCCGCTTCGCCAGCTCCGCCTCGAGCTCGGCCACACGTCGCAGCGCCGCATCCCGCTGCTGCTCGGCACGCTCGCGCTGTTCCTTCTCGCGCTCGCGCGATTGCACCAGCTCTCCCACCATCGACTCGAGCTCGCGACCAACTCCTCGGCCTCCGGCAGCGGCGCCGTTCCGAAGTAGAACCTCAAGTGCTCCCCTCGATCCCGAGCTCGAGGCCCAACACCGACGACGCATACCGCCCGAGCTGCGGCACGATCGGCTCGTAGACCCGCGCCGTGCTTTCCGGCAACCGCCAACCGAACAGCCGATCCTTGATGCGATCGAACAGGAAGTACTCCGGAATGCCCAGCCGTCCGTAGCGCTTGCGATTGGCCTCGAAGTCCTTCTTCCACTCGCCCGAGACGTGAACCTCGATGACCAGGTCGAGACCTTTGCCCTCGTGGCTGACCACCCACCTGTCCCTCGGATTCCGCTCGACGTCGGTCACGGCCAGCACGTCCGGCGCGAAGCGCGGCTCACCCGGGTAGTAGACGCCCAGCTCGGAGGACAGGTAGATCTTGCGGCCAATCTTGTCGAAGAACGCGCCCAGCGCGCCCAGGGTGCGCTGCTTGGCGAGCCGATGCGCGTCGCCCTTCGGCATGAACAGCTCGAAGGGCACATCCGCCGGAAGCGAGGCCACGAGCTGAGCGCGCTGCTCCTCGGTCATCGAGTCCGACTGCTCCTGCGTGGGAGCGCGCGGATCGTCGGGATCGATCGGGAAGCGCTGAACTATGCTCTCTATTGTAGGTAGCTCGCCCGAGCGCCCGAGACAGGCTCGCCCCGCAAGCAGCTTTCGCCCTTTCGCTTGCCCTTTGCCTTGTCCAGACGCGCTCATCGCCCGCGAATCGCCCCGCGCCGCCCCCAGCACTCCCCGCATGCCCGCCCCATCGCGTCGCTCCACCCCCATCGGTCCCCGCGCGTGCCCGCCCCGTCGCGCCGTGCCGCCCCTCGCGGCGTCCGCTGTCGCCACCCCGCCCCGCAGGATCGCCTGTTCTCGCGGTCCGCAACCGCCACCGCGTCGGGCTGCAGACCCTCTTGCGGCCGCGGCTGGGCCCTCCCGGCGCTCTTGCGCAGCTCTTTGTGTTGAGAGGCTGCCTATTCGGCAGGCTGCTGCAGACACACGTCCGCCCGCCGGGTATCGCTCCTCTCCAGCCTGCCGGGTGTCGCTTCGCTGTCACCCACCAGACCGATCGTAGCGCCCGTCCGCCCCGGGCCGTCCGCTGCTGCACGGACTCAGCCTCCAGAGCGATCCCTCAGAGCCGCCGTGGCACCTCCGTTAGGTCAAAACCCGCCACGTACCCTCGGCGACCACGGTCGCCCGCAGCCGCCAGGACCATCCCTACCGTCCCCAGTCCTTCCGCTCGCCTGTCAAACACCATTGCCGACGCTCATGCGCACTCGCGTCAGCACTTCATTCACATTGCGATTCCCATGCC
>JAJZQG010000220.1 GCA_021847645.1 Myxococcales bacterium | reverse complement strand
GGGGGGGGGGGCGGGGGGGGTAGGGCGTGAAAAGTGCGGAGCAAGCCGGCGCGAGGTGGGCGGGCACGCGTGCGCAGCGCGGGAAGTGCGGGGAGCGCCCGCGGCCGTTCCCATCTTCCGCCGGGCCGAAATTGTTTTCCCGACAGGCTCCTAGTCGATCCTTCCGCCAACTCGATCAGCGGCTGGCCGCGGAACCGCACGCGCCCTGACAGGACGAACGTCCGCTACTCGGGCACCTTCACGGGCTTGCCCGCCACGGGCGCCTCGCGCAACAGCACCAGCTTGTCCATCTTGTACTTGGGCTCGTGGGCCACGATCGACGTGGCCAGGTCATAGGCGTGGCCCCACTCGATGGAATCCTCGGCGGAGAAGAAGAACACGGTCGAGGCGCAGGACGGTTCTTCCTTCTGGAAGACCTCGTGCATGGCGCTCAGGTCCGGCCCTGCCATGCCCTTCGTGTAGCGCTTCGCCGTGCCGCCCTGGATCGACCAGAACGCCACACCGAGGTTCTCGGTGATCGTGCCGACGAACGTGCACGGCAACAGCTTGCCTAGGTGCTTGTCCGAGGTCAGGCGCAGGGTCGCGGGGAACTCGCCCCGCGGCTTGGTGTGAACCTCGATCGACTTGGCGCCCGCGTCGAATAGCGCATAGGTGATCTTGGTGGCCAGAGGGGTCGGCACCTTCCTGTCGACGTTGAAGACCACGAAGTCGGGCTCGTTGATGGGGTACTTCTTGATCAGCTGCTCCAGCGCCGTGTCGAACGACGGAATCTGCAGCTGGAGCTCGTCGATCCCGATCTGGAAGGTCTTTGGGCTCAGGGTCACTTCGGGCATGCGGACGGGCGCTGGCGGGGGTGTCGGCGCCGACGTGGTCACCGCGGCAGCCGCGGCGTCGGGAGCCGCAGCCTTCTTGTCGTCGTCGCACGCCGACAACGCGCCCGCAAGGAGCGTCGCGCCAAGCAGCGCGACGTGCACTCGTCGAATCCAGGTGCGAGATTTCATGGTCGCGGAGTGTACCCCAGTCCGCGCTGCTGCGGCAGCCTTGGACGCAGCCGGGCCAATGCCGGCTGTCGCGCCCGCGTCGGGTCGCACCCGCGCAAATGCGAGACGGCAGCGGCGGCGTCGCGTCCTACCGGAAGTCGGCGCAGATGGGCTCGTTCGGCGAGAGCTTGAGCTGGGAGGCGCACTGAAGATTGCCCTGGACCGCACTGCACAGACCGCCGGCACAATCGGACGACTGGCACCAAGTCTTCCCGGCCTCGCACGTGCACGCACTCATCGCGTCCAGCTTCGCCTCGCACGTGCCGTCCGTTGCGGTAGCTGCCGTCGGCACGCAACGCAGCGTGTCCTGACAAGGCTTGACGTCGCTGCACGCCTTGCCGGTGCCGTACTTCTGGAGGCATCCCTGCGCCTCGGCCGAGCAGAAGTAGCCGTCCTGGCAGACGGCGTCGACAGCGCTGCAATCCCCGCCGGGATCGACAGGCACGGGGATCTGGCAGGTGCCCGATGCCGATCCGGTCGCCATCACGCACTGCAGCTGCGCGTCGAGATTGCAGCCGGTGTCGCTGGAACAGGGGGAATCCGCAACGCCGGTCCCCTGGAACAGCTGGGCGCACGCCTTGTCGACCGCCTCGAGCTCCGCGGCCGTCAGCGTGTCATTGGTGTACGCTGCCGTCACCGCGGCGATGCAAGCGTCCGCTTGCGCGGGCCGGTAGCTGGCTCCCGCCGGAACCCCCTGCCCGCATGCACCCCGCCTCGCCGCGACACACGCGTCCTGCGTCGTCTGGCAGTTGTCGAGCACGACCTGGCTGCACTCCGCCTTCGCACGCGCGGCGCAGTAGGTCGGCACGTCCGGGTACGCGTACTGCGGTCCCTTCACCGGGTCGTTGTTGCTCCCGCATCCGGATGCCGCCATCCCAACCACCATGGTCGTCGCCCACACCCACAGCCCTGACCGCGTCCTCATCTGAACCCTCCGGTTGCACTGACGCCTGGTGTCCGACCAGGTCCGCGAAGAATAGCCCACGGGGGCATGTTACGCCCGCCACGGACGACATCTCCCCCCCAGCCGTGGCTGGATGGGCAGTTCCACAATCCTGGCGCGACACACTATAACGGGCGGTCTCATTGTGCTACGGGGCGAGCATGCCCACCGGCAACGGCGACCGCTCCCGGCCTTCCGACGGTGCCGCGCAGCTCGGCGGTGTGCGGGCCGACTTCGTCGCCAATCTGGGACGTCGCCTGGCGGAAGTGCGCCGGCACTGGTCGAGCTTGGAAGTGGACCCCGGCTCGCCGCGCGCGCGCGACGAAGTGCGACGGCGGGTCCACGCGCTGGCCGTACGTGCGCGTGTCGTGGGGCTCATCGTCGTGGCAGACCGGCTGGACCAGGCTGAACGCAGCCTCGAACGAGCCGCCACGGTCGGCGGCATCGACCGCGACGACGTGCAGCTGTTCCGATCCCTGTTCGAGGATCTGCCCGCGCTCGCCTGGCAGGGAGACTCGTCGACACAGGCGGAACTCGGCACCAAACCGCCTCCCCGAAACGACAGCGTTTCCGCCGCACCGACCGTCTGCCCGCTGGCCGTGCTGGTCGTGGGCGACCGCGCGCTGGCCTCGTCGATCTGCTCGGCCGAGCCCGCCGACAGGATGACCGCCATCGAGTGCGAGCACACCGACGACCTAGCGACTGCGACCGACCTGGCCCGCGCGTTTGCCCCTGACGTCATCCTGCTCGACGCTGACCTGGCGGGAGCCGACGGTCTGCTCGATCGGCTGGCCGCCGATTCCCTGACGGCCGCCGTGCCGGTCGTCGTGGTTGGGTCGTGGGAGTTTCCGGATCAGGCCGCGCCCTTTCTCACCAGGGGTGTCGCCCAAGCCCTTGCCCGACCGGTGTCTTCCTCCCGCATGCGCACCGCGATTACCGACGCTGCGCGCCTCCCGCGCCCGGTCGATACCGCGGTGCAGCCGCTCGACGGCACCGTGATCGAGATTGCTGATCGCCTCGCGGATCACGTGCGTCGCGGGCTCGTCGATGCTCTGCAGCCTTCGTCCCGGGGCGCCCACGTGCAGCTCGGCGACGGCGCCGAGGCGCTGGCGGCCGTGTGGGGAGCCATCGCTCGCGTGCGAGAGATCCTCGCCGCGCGCAGCGGCGGCGCGGTGACGTTCTCCGCCGACGGGCCGGTCGGGGCCATGCCCCTGGCGCCGTGGCTCGACCAGCGCACCGACCCGTTGCTGGCCAGGCGCGAGGCTTCATCGCGGCAGCAGCTGGACACCCCGACCCGACTCGACGGCCGACGCATCCTGGTGATCGACGATGACCCCGCGGTCTGCTGGTTCTTCGGCGACCTGTTCCGTCGCTCCGGCGCCGAAGTCGCGGAAGCCCATGACGGTACGCAGGGTCTCGAGAGCGCGATGCGCCTGCAGCCCAACCTGGTCGTCAGCGACATCCTGATGCCCGGACTCGATGGCTTCGCCCTGTGCCGCGCCCTCAAGAACGACGTCCTGCTGCGCGACGTGCCGGTCATCCTGTTGTCCTGGAAGGAGGACTTGCTCCAACGCGTGCGCGAGCTCGGGGCCAGCGCCGACGGCTACCTGCGCAAGGAGGCCAGCTCGCCAGCGGTGCTGCGCAAGGTGCACGAGGTGCTGCGCCCGAGGATCCGCCTCGAGGAACGGCTGCAATCTGGCGCGGAGGTGCGCGGACGGCTCGACGGCTGGACCGCGTTGAGCCTGCTGCGGCTCGTGGCCGCCTCCCGCCCCGGTGGGCTGATCGTGCTGCGCGACGCAAACCATCTGTACGAGCTGACCTTGCGCGAAGGCCGCCTGATCCGGGCTTCTCGAACCTCGCTGGACGGCACCACGCTGCATGACGCCGAGGCGCTCGCCAGCCTGCCCGGGGTCACGTCGGGACGATTTCAGGTCACTTCGGGAGGCGCGGCGGCGGGCGGCGAGGAGCTGGACGGGGCGCTGTCGAACATCGTGGCTCGCGCGCGGGCGGCGTGCGCGCTGTTGACCGGATCGGCCTTGCAGACGGTACAGCGGGTGAAGCTTCGCGTGCCCGAGCTGGCCCTGGCCGCCACGCCCGAGCCGGCACGCACCTGGATGCGCGCGATAGCCGACGGCATCGCTCCGATCGAGCTGTGCAACACGCACGATGTCCCGCGCAGCATGCTCGAGCGGCTGCTCGCTGACGCCGCGATGCGGGGCGCCGTCGAAGCCGTGCTGTCGGCCGAAGGTGACGATCTGCTCTCGCTCGAGACGGCGGCGCAAGCATCCAAGGCGTTCACGCCCACGCAGCCCGGGGTGTCGCCGCCGCCGGCACCGGCCGCTGCCGTGGACCGCGCGCAGGCCCAAGGCGAGCCCGCCGCCGCACACGTCGACTTGTCCGTGGATGCGCTGCTCGGCGACAACGCGGATGCGCCGCACGCCCCCAGCCAGCCGGACACCGTGTTCTCCACCCCGCCGCCCAACTACCTCGATGCGCTGGAGGCAGGCGAAGCCCCGACTTCCTTGGCTGAAGCCGTCATCCGCGAAGTCGCCGACGCACACGGAAGCATGCCGCCCCCGTCCAGCCGCACGCCCTTCCTCGTCGATGTCCAGGAGCTGCGGCCGCGCACGCGGCCTCCGGGCCCGATGACCGGATCGCTGCCGCCGGACGCTGTCGTGCCGGGCGCGGAAGCCGGCGATGCCGACGCCCCTGCGGCTGAACCCACGGTCCCGTCGGCCCCCAGCTTTCCTCCACCGGCCAAGCCTCCGGTCGGGCTCGCCAATCCCATCGTCCGCACGCCCGCAGCCCCAGAGCCGTCGGCGCGAACGCCTCACGACGAACCGCTCGTCGCACCTCGCGCTCCATCCGGCGCGCTCGCCTACCAGCCCGCGCACGACACGGCCGACGCGGAGCGGCAGCTCGACGCGCTCATGCAGCCCAGGGCCGGCGCAACCAGTCGCAGGTGGCCCACGCTCGTGCTGCTCGCCATCGTGGTCGCCGCCGTCGTTGCCGTCGCGAAGCTGGCCGTGCGCAACAACACCGAGACGGGTTCGGCCGCTCCCTCCGGGTCCGGGTCCCGCGCGCTGCCAGCCGCCAGTCTGGTCGCGCCCGATGCTTCGTCACCGGGCAAAACGCCGCGGGTCGAGTCCGAGCTCTCCCTGCCGGAGGACATGCACGTCGCGCCCGGCATGAGCGTCATCGAGGTCCGGCCCGGACAACAGGACGCGATCGTGTTCGTGGACGGCACTGAGGTCGGCTCCGGCGACGTGGTCCGATCGATGGTCCCGCCCGGGGAGCACGACGTCATCGTCGAGGGCAAGGGCGTGGAGCTCAAGGCCACGGTGGTCGCCTCGGCGACACGCCGCACGCGCGTGAGCATGGAGGGGCTGTGGGCGCCGTGAGGCTGGCGGCGGTCCTGGCGCTCGTGCTGGTCGGATTCGGCGCTGGCTGCAGATGCAGCGGCAATCCTGCGCCTGACACGAGCCCGACCGCGCAAGCTCCCTCGACCTCGCAGCAGGGTCCCTCCCGCGAGGAGGTGGTCTCCGTAGACCTGCTGCAACAGCTCTCGCAGTGCGCGGTCCTCCACCGCGGCGTGTTGCTCGATCTCGGCTCGCCCTCATCGGACGGTCGTTTCGACTACTCGATGGCGCCGCCCCCGGGCGTGACGAACGTCGACCAGGAAGGCGCAACCTGGGCCCGCATCTCTGCACGGAGCGTCTCGCAGCACTTCGTGCTCGATCGCGACACGCCCGTGTTCGTGCAGGTTCGGCTTCGCACGGTCACCGCCCGGGCGGCGACGGTCCTGCTCGACGACAAGTCGCTCGGCGTGCTTCGCCTTCCCAAGGATGGCACGTCGGTGGTGTCCACCGCGCCCACCGCGGAGCCTGTCGGCGCCGGGGCCCACGTGGTCACGCTCCAGTTCCACGGCGTCCGCAAGGGCCAAATCACTGCCGATGTCGACTGGATCCGCGTGGGCATTCCGGACTCCGACACGTCGACCTACGCCGCCCCGACGCAGCGCGATCTGGTCATCGACACCACGATCGGTGACAAGCCGCGACGGGCCCTGGCCCTTCATGCGCCCGGAGCGGTGCGCTGCCAGGTGCCCATCCCCTCGGGCGCGATCTTTCGCACCTCGATCGGCTACACCGGACCCGGCGAGGGCGAGGCGGAGATCGTCCTGAATGAGCCCGGCCGTCCCCCCGCGGTCCTGCAGACCGCCAAGGTCGGTGGCGAGTCCGACGCTGCCGTCGATGTCGAGCTGCCGCTCGACAGCTTCGCCGGACGCGTCCTCGACCTGGAGCTGCGCGCGACCGCAGCGTCGCCCGGAGGCCGAGTGCTCTTCGGGGAACCGTCCATCCACTTGCCGCCGGTCGCCCTCCCGCCCCGCGATCCCACGCGCATCGCGATCATCCTGGTGCTGTCCGCCACGGCGCCGTCGCAGCTTCCTCCCTACAGTGACGTCCCGGCCCTCGCCACGCTCACCGACCTGGCCACGGCAGGCGCCACGTTCCTCCGTCATCGCACCAACACGACCTTCGCAGCCGGATCCATCGCCTCGTTGATGACGGGCCTGCCCCCGTCGGTTCACACGGTCGTCGACGGCGGAGCCCGGCTGCCGGAGCGCATTCCCACGATCGGCACGATGGCGCGCGATGGCCGCGTGACCACCGCGATGTTCACGGGCAACCCGACCACGTTCAGCCCGTTCGGCTTCGACCGCGGCTGGGACCGTTTCATGGCGTTCTCTCCCGTGTCCGGAGCACCGGCGCAGTCGCCGCTGATGGAAGCGACCATGTGGCTCGAGAAGCGCCTGGACGAATCCCATGACAGCCGCCTGCTGGCGTTCATCCACGCGCGCGGCGTGCACCCACCCTGGGCCGCCAGCACCGAGGAAATCCGCAACCTGCCGCCGGAGGAGTACTCGGGCCCGATCACCGCGCGTCGCGGAGCGCAGGTTCTCGCGTCCTTGCGCGCGCACAAAGGCTCGCATCTCAAGCCCGAAGACCGCCAGCGCATCGACGGACTCTGCTCGCTGGCCCTCGTGGGCGAAGACCAGAGCCTCTCGCAGCTCATCGCCATGCTCCGCAGAGCGCGCGTCTGGGACAAGACCCTGTTCATCGTCACGTCCGACGTGGCGCTTGGCTCGCCCTCGCGCATCCCCTTCGGCGAGGGCACCGACCTGGGCGAAGATCTGCTCGACCTTCCGCTGATCGTCCACTTTCCCGGCGAGCGCCACGCGGGCGAGCAGGTCAACGCGCCGACCGCGCCGGCGGACGTCCTTGCCACGGTGCTCGCCGCGCTCGGCCTCAAGACACCCGAGACCTTGCGAGGACGCGATCTGTTTGAGGTGGCGACGCACCCGGCTCGCTTTCCGGCCGTTCCGCAGGTTGCCGAGCTCGGATCGAGCTACGCCACCAGGCTGGGCGACTTCCTGCTGGCCGGCACGAGCCCTCACGCGCCGACGCTGTGCCTGCTCAACCCCATGGCCGAATGCGGCGAAGACCTGACGACCGCGCGCCCGTTCCTCGACGAGTACCTGTTCCAGGCGACCTATCGGTATTTTCAGCAGGCCGCGGCCACACTCGACCCGGCTCCGGCGCGGGAATCGGCAACCCTCGACCCCGACACGACCGCCGCGCTCACGGTCTGGGGCGACCTGCAGTCCCGCTAGCAGCGCTTTCCGCTTGGGCCCCTCCCATGGTACGCGAACCAGCCATGACACGCGCCCATCGTCCGGAACTCGACCTGCTCGACGCCAACACCGCTAAAGCCCTCGAGGGCGACGCCGCACGCATTCGCAAGCAGCATGAGGCCGGCAAGCTCACCGCCCGCGAGCGCCTCGACCTGCTGCTCGATCCCGGCTCGTTCGTCGAGCTCGACCGCTTCGTCACCCACCGGTGCACCGACTTCGACATGCAGAACCAGAAGGTCCTGGGCGACGGTGTCGTGACGGGCTGGGGCACGGTCGACGGCCGCAAGGTGTTCGTGTTCGCCCAGGACTTCACGGTCTTCGGCGGGTCGCTGTCGGGCGCCTACGCACAGAAGATCTGCAAGGTCATGGACCACGCGGTCAAGGTCGGAGCACCCATCATCGGCCTCAACGACTCGGGCGGAGCCCGCATCCAGGAGGGCGTCGAGTCCCTGGGCGGCTACGCCGACATCTTCCTTCGCAACACCCTGGCCTCCGGCGTCGTTCCCCAGATCAGCGCCATCCTGGGCCCGTGCGCCGGAGGCGCCGTCTACTCCCCGGCCATCACCGACTTCATCCTCATGGTCGAAAAGACCAGCTACATGTTCATCACCGGCCCGGACGTCATCAAGGCCGTCACCCACGAAGAGGTCACCAAGGAAGAGCTCGGTGGCGCGCATGCCCATGCCTCGCGCAGCGGCGTCTGCCACCTGACCTCGCCCGACGACAAGGCCTGCATCGCGACCATCCGCGAGCTGCTCTCGTACCTCCCCTCGAACAACACCGAGGACCCGCCCCGCGTCCCCTGCTCCGATCCCGTCGAGCGCGAGATCCCCGAGCTCGACACCATGGTGCCCAGCGAATCGCACCGCCCCTACGACATCAAGGACGTCATCCGCGCCGTGGTCGACGACGGCAAGTTCTTCGAGATCCACGCGGACTACGCAAAGAACATCCTGGTCGGCTTCGCCCGCATCGGCGGCCGCACCATCGGCGTGGTGGCCAACAACCCCATGTTCCTGGCCGGTTGCCTCGACATCCACGCCTCCATCAAGGGTGCGCGATTCGTTCGCTTCTGCGACTGCTTCAACATCCCCCTGGTCACCTTCGAGGACGTGCCCGGATTCCTCCCTGGCACCGATCAGGAGTACGGCGGCATCATCGTGCACGGCGCCAAGCTGCTGTACGCGTTCGCCGAGGCCACCGTCCCCAAGCTCACCGTCATCACGCGCAAAGCCTACGGCGGCGCCTACGACGTCATGGCCTCCAAGCACATTCGCGCCGACTACAACATCGCGTTCCCCACCGCCGAGATCGCGGTCATGGGCCCGGATGGCGCGGTCAACATCATCTATCGCAACGCCCTGGCCAAGTCGGACAACCCGGAAGCCGAGCGCGCCCGGCTCATCAAGGAGTACCGCGACACGTTCGCCAGCCCCTACAAAGCCGCCGAGCTCGGCTTCATCGACGAGGTCATCCAGCCTCGCACGCTGCGCCACAGGCTGCACAACGCCCTCGAGGTGTTCAAGGACAAGCGCCAGAACAACCTGCCGCGCAAGCACGGCAACATCCCGCTCTGAGCCGCGTTGCCCAAAAGCCGGCACCGCACGCGTAGCCTCCGCGCTCGTCACCCGACCGGGCCAAGCCCCTACTTGCCCAAGAGCCGCACCAGGATCGTCTCGGCCTGCTCTCGGGTGCCCGGCGCGAGCGACACCCCAAACGCGCGGCCGCCGTCGATTCGATACGCGGCTTGCTGGCCCTTCAGCCGGCTGCTGATCCGATCCATCCCCTCGGCACGATCTTCGTCGACCTCGACCAGCAGGTGCTCGCGCTTCTTGTGGTCCGGCCCCTCGATGCCCTGCGCGCTTTCGCGGGAGCAGCGCGCTGCGATCTGCATGGCCGCGCCATGGCTCGCGCTCGTCACGCCGTCGCTCTCCCATCCGAGGCGTGCGCACACGGGCTCGAGGTCGGCCCGCGTCAGCTGCCCCACCGGCCGCGAGAGAATGGCGGCGGGTTCGCGCCTCGTCGCCTTGCACGCGACGACCGCCAGGCACAGCGACGCTGCCGGTAAGGACGCCCGCAGCAGCCGGAGGAGACGCGACGTCATGCCGGTGACTTGTACTCGGAACAGCCCCTGAATGTCAGCCGCGCAGATGCGACGAGCCGTGGTCCGGGAGGCTAGGATCGCCGCGGCTTCTTGCGCGTCCCGCTCTTGCGCGTGGTGCGCCGGGTCGCCGGCTCCTGCGCCTGGTAGGCGTACTGCTCGTGTCGCCCCCGCCAGACGTGCACGGCCAGCTCCTGCACGCCGCGCCCGTCCTGCTTGAGCAGTTGCTCGTGCACCACGCCCAGCAGATGGCCCACGTCGTCGTCCGAGGCGTTCTGATCCACGCACAGCGTGGCCAGCGCCCGGCCTGCCTCCCCGTAGTGCAGATGCAGCTGCCCCACCGTCGCTTCCTCGTCGTCCTGCAGGACCCACACTTCGGAAGATCCCGTGCGCAGCCATCGCCTGAACGTCGTCTCGTTCGCCATCTTCGACCCGATCTCCTCGTGCTTCACCCGGCTTGCCCGGAGCCGTCGCTGCGCGGGCTTTCCCCCAGCAACCGATCCCTGTCGATCCCCTGCAGCACCGGCGCGACCCGCTCGTCGCTCTCCATCAGTCCCACCAACCCCTGCATCGCCTCGCGATACGACGCTCGGTCGAGCCGGCCTCGCAGCAGCTCGACGCGCAGAAACAGCCCCGCCGTCTGCACCACGTCGCACAAGCAGTACGCGTACACCTCGGCGATGCGCCCCGCGTGCACCAGCGGGCCAACGTCCTTGCCGTCCACGCCGACCTTGCCCGGCAAGCCGATGAGCTTCGCCATCGTGTCCAGCGACACCGCGCGCGTGGCGCCGAAGTCGCTCAGGTAGTCCATCAGGTCGAAGTGCCCCTGCGGGCTGAAGCGGTAGCGAACGTCCTGCACCTGGAAGTAGTGCTTGAACGAAATCGCGTGATGCATGCACCTGGCGACGATCACGGGCAGGTCGAACCCGCGGCCGTTGTAGGTCACCAGATCCGGCTTGCGCTCCTCGACGAACTTGACGAAGTCGCCGAGCACCTCGGCCTCGCCCTTGCCCTCGCCCACCACGCCCAGCTTGATCGGCTTGTAGGAGGCGTCGAGCCACAGCACGCCGATCGTGACCACCTGGTGATAGGGCGCCGGTGGCAACGAGGGCGGCTGCTGATCGAGCTTCGCGCCCATGGGCAGCCCGGGATCGATCACCGTTTCGATGTCCAGCACGAGGTAGCTGCGCGGGTTCGGCATGAGCCGCGATGCTAGGGCGTCTGGGCCCCCTCGCGCCATCCCGGAAGATGCCTGGTCGCTCGTCGAAGGCCGGCGCGCTCACGCCGCCGCGCGATTCGCTTGCGACAACGAAAGCGCGACGTCGATGATCCGATCGGCGGCGTCCGGGCGCGAGAGCCGCGGAGCCTGACGCGCCATGCGCGCCAGCTCGCCCGCGTCGCGCAGCCCGGCCAGCACCTGACCGACGTGTCGCGGGGAGGCCGCCCGCGCAAAGCCGTTTCGCACCAGCCATGACCGGTTCAGCGTCTCCTGCCCGGGCACCGCGCCCACGATGATCATCGGCCGCCGCGCTACGAGGCATTCGGTCGCGGTCAGCCCGCCCGGCTTGCCCACGACCACGTGCGCCGCCGCCATCCTGCTCGCCATGTCGTTCTCGTAGCCGACGATCTCCGCGTCCAGCGCTCGCCGCGCGGCCAGCCTTCTCGCCCGCTCGACCAGCGCCGGGTTGTCCCCGCACACCACCGTCAGCTGCACGCCCGCCACGCCGGTGAACGAACGCAGCGTGTCCAGCAGCGGGCCCACGCCAAACCCGCCCGAGGTCACCAGCACTTGCAGCGTGTCCCCTACCCCTGCGGGCGCGATGTCCGGGATCGCCGCGAACGCCGGACGCACGGGGATGCCCGTCTCGATCACGTTGCGGGCGTCCACCCCGTGACGTCGCAGGTCCTCGCTCGCCTTTCCGGCCGGCGCACACATTGCGTCGGCCCAGGGATCGGCCCACACCGCGTGCGCAGCGTAGTCCGTGACCACACCGAGGACCGGTGCGCCAAGCTCCCCCCGCCGCCGGGCGTCGCCAAACACTGTCAGCGGGTAGAAGTGGGTCGCGATGACCGCCAGCGGATCCATGGCTCGGACGGCTTGCACGAGCTGTGCGCCGATGAGGCGGTCGAAGTGGCGGCGCAGGTGGTCGGAGGCCTCGACCCGTTGGTTGGAGGCGAAGTACGCGCCGCCGTAGAAGGTGGGCAGCCATGTGGTGCTGCCCAGGTGGGTCGAGACGTAGGCCTGGCGAAACCACGCGGGTGACCGGTCGAGCGCGTCGATCACCACGGCCTGCAGCCCGCGCAGGCGCGCCGTCTCGGCGATGGCGTTGGCAGCCGCCTTGTGGCCGCCGCCTGCCGGCGTGTGAACGATGACGAGGGGACGACGAATGGATGGGGTGGTCATGGCGTGGTCCTCCTCCCGGACCGAAGCAATCCGGGCGCCACCGGCGTAACCCCTCGAACTTCCACGAGCCGCGAGCCCGCCGCCGTGGGTCTGCCCGCGGATTCGCCGCGACAGTTCGCGGCTGGTGCGAACCCAAGGTGACGCCCGGTCCGCAAGCCCGTTGCTGTGCGGCCACCTTGGCGATAATCCTGTGACGTCAGTTCAGCATCGAGCTTCCACGAATGCCGAAGAACCTTCTCGTCATCAACGTCGAATTCGGTGAGACGCGCGTCGCGCTCATCGAAGAGGGCATCATCACCGAGCTTCAGGTCGAGCGGACGAACAACCAGACGACGGTTGGCAACATCTACCTGGGCAAGGTCACGCGCGTGCTGCCGGGCATGCAAGCCGCGTTCGTCGACATCGGCCAGGAGCGCGCCGCGTTCCTGCACGTCGAAGACTTGATTCGGCCGCAGGACTTCGAGAACTACTTGTCCGGCGGAATCGATTCGGCCGAGGAAGGCTCGCCCGAGGACGTTGCGCCACCCGCCTCGCCGCCGATCGACCCTCTGCTCGACGATGGCCCCGAGGACTCCGCGGACGGCGAGAGCGTGCCGTCCGAGCCGCCGCAGCCAGCCGAGTCCAGCGAATCCGCCGAACCTCAGGAGCCTGCACCGGAGGCTGCCCCGCCGCGCACCGCGCGCAAGGGACACCGTCGCGAGCCGCGCAAGCCGCGACGGCCCGAGCGGGGCAAGAGCGGCGGGCCCGCGCGCATCTCGCGCTCCACACCGATCCGCGAGGTGCTGCGCGAGGGCCAGGAGATCATCGTGCAGGTCTCCAAGGATCCCATCGGCACCAAGGGCGCGCGCGTCACCAGCCACGTCTCGCTTCCAGGACGCTACGTGGTGTACATGCCGACGGTCGATCACGTGGGCGTGTCGCGCCGCATCGGATCGGACCGGGAGCGGTCACGTCTGCGGGAAGCCATCGACGCGATGAAGCCGCCCAAGGGAGGGCTGATCGTGCGCACGGTGGCCGAGGGGCTGACCAAGAAGCAGCTCAAGGCGGACATCGGGTACTTGGTGCGCCTGTGGGGCGAGATCGTGCGCAAGCGTGAGGCCCAGCCCAAGGCGCCCGCCACGCTCTACACCGAGCTCGACCTGGTGCAGCGCACGGCCCGGGACCAGTTCGGCGACGACGTGGAGAAGATCGTGATCGACGATCGCGACCGCTTCGAGCAGCTCAAGCGCTTCACGGGCATGTTCATGCCCGAGCGGGTGGACGACATCGAGCTGTACCAGGGGCGCGAGCCGATCTTCGACGAGTACGGCATCGAGGACGAGATTCGCCGGGCCCTGTCGCGCAAGGTTCCGTTGCCGTCGGGTGGCTACCTGGTGATCGATCAGGCCGAGGCCCTCACCGCCATCGACGTGAACACCGGCAGGTTCGTGGGCAAGGGCTCGAAGGATCTGGAGGAGACGATCCTCAAGACGAACCTGGAGGCGGTCGAGGAGATCGCCTACCAGCTGCGCTTCAGGAACATCGGCGGGCTCATCGTGCTCGACGTCATCGACATGGAGCGCCCGTCGAACCGGGAAAAGGTGCGGCAGCGCCTGACCGAGCTGCTGCAGAAGGACAAGGCGCGCACCAGCATCAACCCGGTGTCCGACCTGGGCCTCATCGAGATGACCCGAAAGCGCACTCGCGAGAGCCTCGGTCGCGTGCTGCACGAAGCCTGCTTCTACTGCGACGGCACCGGCCAGCTGCAGTCCAGGATCACGGTCGCTCACGAGATCCTTCGTCAGATTCGCCGGGAGTACACGTCGATGCCTGGCTACCAGGTCGTGGTCAACGCCCACCCCGCGGTCATCGACGTTCTCAAGAGCGACGAGAACGAAGCGCTTCAGGCCGCCGAAAACCGATTCATGCGACGCATCGAGCTGGTGGCCAAGCGCGAGTACCACATCGAGCAGTTCGACCTGCAGGGGAAGTAATGTCCATGTCCCAGGATTCCCAACCGCCGGACAAGCGCCGATCCGAACGTGTCACTATCAACAAGGAGTTCGAGTCGTTCGACGCGTTCATCCAGGAGTACGTGACGAACATCTCGCGCTCGGGGGTCTACATCCGATCCCGCTCGCCTCTTCCTGTCGGGACCAAGGTCAACCTCCGCTTCACGGTCATCATGGACGACATCGAGACCATCGAGGGAACCGGAGAGGTCGTGCGCCACGACGACAACGGCATGGGCGTCGTGTTCCGCGAGCTGACCGGCTACTCGCAGAACCTCATCGAGAAGCTGTTGACGTTGCGCGTGATGTGAGCGCCCCGCTCGCCGCTCACTCCAACGGCGCGTCCGCAAACCAGCAGCCCGTCGTCTCCCGCACGAGCGTCATCTCGGCGCCGTCCTCGGTCCGGACACGATAGCCTCGTTCGCCCGACGCCAGACCAACCACCGAACCGATCACCTCGGGCCGCGGCCGGTGGGTGGTCGCAACCTCGACCGGCAACGGACCGTCCTATGATATGAGGGCCGGTGAGGCCCCGGTGCGCTCGGCGAAGAATTCGGTATGGCCGGTGAAGGGCATACCGGCATCATTGATGACGCCC
>JAJZQG010000012.1 GCA_021847645.1 Myxococcales bacterium | reverse complement strand
TAGTCATCGTCCATGCGAGACCCTGGATGACCTTGACGGCAGAGGCGTTCGACAAAGCCCTTTCCGCATGCAGCCGGAAGACTCCGGGCACAAGGGCAAAAGAGATCCTGGGGCCGCCATGGGACCGGAGTGCCGGCAGGTGGAGGAAGTCAAGAGGCAAAGGTCGGAAGTGGAAGCCACGCGAAGCGTTGCGGGCGTGCCGTGAGCCAGGGGCCAAGGAGATCCGAGCCGAGTCCGACACGCCTGCCCGTTGCCCCGTGCCCGGCGAAAAGGCGAACCGCTGCGAGAAGTGAGGGCGCGCGAACGCCGCATCGCGCGGTGGCCGGTCCAACCTTGACGGACGAACGGCCGGATGCGACCGTTGCTCGTTGCAGGAGGTCACGGATGACGAAGAACACGATGGCGGCGGGTTGGATGATCGGGTGCACGGCGTTGGCCTCCACCGCCGCCGCCGCAACGCTGCAGGTGGGGCCTGGCAAGACCTACGCCGCGCCTTGCGCTGCCATCGCCGCCGCGTCGACGGGGGACACGATCGAGATTGACGCGGCCGGCAACTACGACGGCGACGTGTGCTCCTGGTCGACCAGCGGCCTGACGATCCGTGGGGTCAACGGGCGCGCGAAGATCGACGCGGCCGGTCAGAACGCGGGAGGCAAGGCGATCTGGGTCATCGGCGGCGACAACACCGTTATCGAGAACGTCGAGCTGTCCGGGGCGACCGTGCCGGACCAGAACGGCGCGGGCATCCGGCAGGAGGGGACGAACCTCACGATCCGGCACTGCTACTTCCACGACAACGAGGACGGCATCCTGGCCGGAGACAAGCCGGGCAGCCAGATTGTCATCGAATACTCGGAATTCGCCAACAACGGCTTCGGCGACGGGTACACGCACAACTTGTACATCAACCATGTAGCGAGTCTGACGTTCCGCTACAATTACTCCCACGACGCCAAGATCGGGCACCTGCTCAAGTCGCGCGCAGCGGAGAACTACGTGCTGTACAACCGCATCACGGGCGAGAACGGAACCGACAGCTACGAGATCGACCTGCCCAACGGCGGGCTCTCGTACATCATCGGCAACCTCATCGAGCAGGGGCCCAATACCGACAATTCCACCATCGTCTCGTATCAACGCGAGGGGGCCAACGACGCCAACCCGTCGCACCTGCTGTTCGTCGTCAACAACACCTTCGTCAACGACCGGCCCAACGGCGGCACGTTCCTGGGCATCGACGCGGCAGTCACCGACCCGGTCGTGCTGCGCAACAACATCTTCGTGGGGCCCGGCACCGTCATCGATCAGGCCGGCGCGGTGCAAGAGGGCAATTACCAAGGCGACCCTCAGTTCGTCAACGCAGCCGCGTACGACTACCATCTACAACCCGGCTCGCCGTGCGTCGATCAGGGGGTCGCGCCGGGCACGGGCTCCGGCTACGACCTCACACCGGTGTTCCAATACGTTCACCCGGCGTCCGCCGAAGGCCGCGCCATCGTGGGCACCATCGACGTTGGCGCCTATGAGCTAGGGGGCGGCGTAGGCACGGGCGGTTCGGGAGGCTCCGCGGGTGCGGGCGGAGCCGGTGGACAGAGTGGCGCGGGGGGCCAGGGCGGGTCGTCGGCAAGCGGCGGTGCTCCGGGCACCGGCGGCGCGAGCGCCACGACCGGCGGAGCTGCCGGCGCCGTCGCAGCGAGCTCGAACCAGGAGCCCAGCGGCTGCGCTTGCAGCGCGTCCGGGGCCTCCCGCGGCCAGGCGTTGGCGCTCGGCGCGCTGGGCGTGGTGGGCCTGGCGCTCGCTCGCCGTCGTCGTCGTTTCCCCAGGAGTTGAGCGCGAAGCTCGCAATCGCATGAGCGGACGTCATCGATTCTGGGCACCTGTAGCGGCCGCGGCCGGCGTGATGAGCCTGGCGTGCGGAACGCGCAAGGCCGCCCAGTCCGTTGCCCCGGGGACAGCGAGGTCGCCCCGGCAGCTGCTCGCTGCCCCAGCCGCGGCATCGACCAGTTCTGCGGCGGCGCCGGCAGCTCCGCAGTTCGACGCGGCACCGCCCGATGCGGGACAGTCGCTGGCTGGAGATGCTGCCGCAGCCTTGCCGGGAGAGCATTGGCGTGACGATCTGCGCAGCGACGAGTCCTGCCGGGACTACCGCACGGACTATGCCTTATCCGTGTACACGGACCCGCACGGGCCGAATCGCAAGTACGGCTACGACGGATATGGCTACCGCGAAGTGGAAGTATCGCGCGAGATCGACGGCATCCTGCGCAAGCACTGTGTACGCGTCTATCACCCTCGCGACGGCAAGAACGCGCAGAAGCGCCGCGTCCACGTGGCGGAGCACATCGGACCAGCATGGTACCGGCTCATCGAGCGCACACTCTCGCGGATTCCGTGGCGGCACCTGCAGCAGGTCCAGGCCGTGGTCATCGACGATCGGCCGTTGTTGCACGGGGTGGCGCCGTTCAACCGCCAGGAGCCGTCGAAGGATGCGCGGGACGGTCACACGATTTGGCTGCATGAGCGATTGTTCGAGGGGATGAACCACTGGGCGTCCGGCAACTACGGCAAATACTGGGCGTACCAGGTGCAGCTCGACGGGGTGAAGGTGGAGGGCCAGGCGGCGGACCACGAGCTGTTCAGCCCGGTGCTGCTGCACGAGATCGGGCACTTGGTCAACTACAACGTATTGAACGGGTCGGCGAGCGACCCCACGTGTCCGCCTTGCGCGCAGATGTGCGGCGACAGGAAGGACTGCGGCAAGCTCGACGCTGCCGCCCGGGAGGCGCCCTGCGCGACCGCGTACTGCACGGGATTCGGCCACGAATCCGGGACGGAGAACTGGGCGGAGATGTACCGCTGGTACTACCAGGGCAGCGCTACGCGGGACTTGCTCGCGAGGTCATTCCCCGCGTGCTCCGCCGTGTTCGAGGGCAACGGGTCGTCGCCGGGCATCAACGATGGGCTCGCAGCGCCCTGGGATCGGGGCCTGGGGCAGAGCGAGGGATACCATCGTACGCTGTGGAGCTCGTGCCAGGAGAAGCCCTGCAAGGACAGGTAGGGAGGCGGTTCAATTCACGAGCACCAGCGCGGTCCCGTCTTTCCCGCAGAACGTGGCTTCGGCGTCGTAGCGCGCACCGCAGGTGGGGCAGATCTTGCCTTTTTTCTCCGCGAAGGGCGCTTCCTTGCGTGCCGTCGATACGTTGTAGAGCGGCGCCGGAACCAGCGCCTCGTGATGGTCCGGACAATACTTGACTCCCGCCGGGAACCCGCGCTCGCACGTGGGGCAGAAGCCGGCCATCGGGCTGCGCGACGGGTCGCTCCCGGCGGCCGGGCGCACCAGACGCGTCCCGTCGCTCGGGCAGTACAGGCCGCCCGCGGGAAAGTCCGTGTTGCAGAGCGGACAGCGCATCTCGGTCGGCGTCCCGCCAGGGTTCATCTCCGAGACGTCCAGCCGTTGCCGCGGACGCAACGACTCGTCGCGCGAGCTGGGAGTGGCCGGCACGGCCACCGGACCCGCATCGTCGTCGGCCACCGCGGGACGCTTGCGCGAGCTGCGCCGGAGCATCACCAAGCCGGCGACAGCCAGCACGGTTGCCAGGCCACCCACCACGGAGGCGAATATCCACTTTCGCTTGCGCGCATTGTCCTCGGCTACCGCGGCGCCGCCTCCGAGGCTACCGGTGGCAATCACCGCCACCGCCGCATCCTCCGTCTCGCCCTTGGCGTTCAGGCCGCCGGACGCCAGCAGTGCGTCGTAGTGCTCCGGGCTGGCCACCTCCACCGTGACCTTCACGCTTTGGCCGCTGAGCGATGCAACGATCTCGGCCTTGCCCTCGGGCGACGCCGTATCCACCACGACCTTGCCGTCGGCCTCGACCCGCACCTTGGCGTCGCCGCCGGCCACGCGCCAAGCCGGCGTGGCTTTGAGCGTGCAGCCGGCCGCGTCCGCGACCCGCGAGGTGAAGGAGAACTCCTCGCCCGGGCGCATGAGCTTGCGCGCCGGCCGCACCTCGATGCGCGCGGGATCGCCGGGCGAATCGCAGCGCGACGGCTCCTTGGCCGGAGTTGGCGCAGGTGCGGTTGCCGTGGCCGTTTCGGCCGGCGGGGCCGACGCCGTGGTCGTCGCGGTAGCCGTCGCGGTCGACGGCGCCTCGCCCTCGCGCTGGATCAGGCGGAACGAGCGGGAACGACGCACCGCCGCGGTGCAGTTCTGGCCTTCCAGCACGAAGGCGTACGACCCGGTCTCGTCGAAGGAGATGGTGTCGTCGGTGGCCGATATCGTGGTGACGACCGTGGCGCGCCGCGGGTCGTTGGCTGCCGTGGTGCAACGGTTCGACCAGCCTCGCGCCGAGGCCGAGTGCGACGAGCGGGCCAAGCCGGGCATCTGCTCCCAACAGTTGGTGGTGCTGTAGGAGCGGCCTGCCCCGCTGATGCTCAGCTCGTTGCCGGACTGGGTGATGGTGACCGTGCCGCTGGGCGCCGCTTGCGGTGAGGGTTTGGGCCCGCACTTGTCGCCCCACTCGCCGATGTTCCAGCGCTCCACCATGGCAGAGGCAGACCAAGTCCCGCTCAGCGTCGGACGCGACTGCGCCCGGGCCGGGGCGGTCATGACCAGTGCCGTCAGCACCGTGGTCGCGAAGGTAGCGGGTTTGAGCTGCATGGAACCGAGGCCCCACGAAGGCTACCAGAGTTGGCTGGAGCTGTCCCAGCCCGCGTCCGGCGGCGGAGCGTCCGCGCGAGTCTGTCGCGGTGCGCCTGGCGCGGGCTCAGGGCCGTTCGATGGGCAGGCCTTCGGCCTCCCAAGCCAGGATCCCGCCGTCGAGGAAGGCGACACCGATGCCGTCCTTGGCGAACTCGTCGGCCAAGGCTTTGGCCTTGTCGCCGGCCCGGCAGTAGAGCACCGGCGCGCCGGGCAGCATGTGCAGCTCCGCGAGTCTGGAACGGATCTGTTCGGCAGGAAGGTTGACGGCGCCGGGCAGGTGCACGCGTCCGTAGGCCGCTTGTTCGCGAATGTCGACGAAGACGATCTGCCCCTGCTTGTGCAGCTCTTGCGCCTCGGCAGGAGTGACGGCGCCCTCGGCGCGCGGCAGGAACGGCTCGATCATCTGGAGTAGCTGGGCCTTGCGCAGGGCGCCGACCTTGGCGGCGGCCAGCCGTCCCCCGAGGAACACCATCGTCGTCGGCACCGACTGGATGCGAAGCTGTTGCGCCAGCATGCGGGAACGGTCGATGTCGACCTTGACGAACCTGGCCTTGCCCTCGAGCTCGCGAGCCAACGCTTCGAACTCCGGCGCCATGGTCTTGCAGGGCCCGCACCAGTCGGCCTGGAAGTCGACCATCACGGGAAGCTCGCTGAGCAGCACTTCCTGCTCGAAGGAGCGTTCGTCGACAAAGGGAATCGCCGAAGCGGCCTGGCGTGCCATCGTACCTCTCTTGTTGGACGGGCCCCATTTGCGCATCAAGCGCGGGGGGTGCAAGGGGTAGCACGTCTGGGGTGCGGATCGAACGATTCCCGCACATGCTCGGCGAGAATCTGCGCGGATGCCACGGTCAACACGCTCGCCGCCAACACCGCCACGGCCGCGCCGTTGTGCCCCGCCGCCACCGCGCGCGCCAGCGTCGCGCCCCACGTCGGCGCCGTTCGCGCGGTGCCCAGGCCGACGAACTCCATCAGCGTCTCGATCACGATCACCGCGCTCACGCTGGACACCGCCGTCTGCGCGAGCACCACCGCCAGCCGCGGCCCCAGGTGCCACAGCAACATTCCCCGCATCGTGGCCCCGATCGCCCGGGCAGCCAGCGCTTGCTCCGAACTCCGCCACGCGATCACCTCGAGACGCACCAGGCGCGCCACCTCCGACAGCCGCACCAGCGCGATCGCAACACCCACGGTCGCCAGACCGGGCTGCTCGACCGCCGAGTACACGATCGCCACCACGATCACCGTGGGGAACGCCGCCACCAGCTCTATCAGCCGTGCGATCGAGCGATCCCAACTGCCGCCGGAAAACCCGGCCACCGCTCCGAGCCCCAGGCCAGCGGCCAACGACAAGCTGGTCGCGATGACGACGATGACCAGCGTGGACCGCGCCCCGTGAACCAGCAAGGCGAACAACGACGCATCCGCAGTCACCGGCCGCGACGAGATCACGTCGGCCAGCGCAGCGCACGACGACACGAGCAAGACGAAGCCGATCGCGCCGAACACGGGAGCGCGACGGGCCCAGCGCCATGCGGCTTGCGGCCGGTCCATCATGACCTCTCCTGCATCAGATGGCGCCGCGTGCGCGCATCGACGATCGCGGTCATCAGATCGGCGAGCATGTGGAGTACCGCGGCGATGGCCGTGAAGGCGACTCCCACGGCCATCAGATAGGAGATGTCGTGCTCGAGCATCGCGGTCACCAGGTGGACGCCGATGCCTCGAAGGCCGAGTGCTTTCTCCGCCGCGCACGTGCACGACACGGCGAGCGGGAAGTCCACCGCGAACAACGGCAGCACCGCGATCACGGTCGGCCGCAGCGTGTGGCGCAGCAACAGATCCATGTTGGTCGTTCCGCGCGCCCGTGCGTACCGGCAGATCTCCCGCAGCCAGGCTTCGAGGGCCGCGAGCCGCTGATGGCGCAGCGGCGAGCCCGCGAACACCACCGCCACGGCGACGATCGCGACGGCGAGGAGCCATCGTCCGCCGGTGAGGCGTGCGAGCGCCATCAGGATCGCCGGCACCGGGACCGAGAGGCTGAGCAGGGCGAGCATCGCGCTGCTTGAGGCGAGCCCGCGGGGCCGTCGCCATGCGGACAGGAGCCCGAGGGCTACGCCGAGCACGTGGGCCGTGAGCAGCCCCAAGCCCGTGATCAGCAACGTGCGCGGCGCGCGCAGGACGAGCCGGTCGAGCACGGGCTGGCCGGCGCGGCTGGCTCCCAGCTTCAAGGTCAGCGCCCGCAAGGCCCAGTGCCCGTAGCGCGTCTCTACCAGCATCGCCGCCACGCGCGAGGGGCCCGACAGCAGCTCGTAGTCCGCGCGCGAAGCCAGCCACCACTCGCGCCAACGATTCGCGCACGCGCGCGCCTGCGCCAGCGTTGCGTCCGGCCCGATGCGGTCGTCGCGGCCGGCCACGTGCGAGGCCACGTCCAGCAGGCGCGAGACGCGGCCCACGTCCGCCGGAGTCTGCACGTCGCCCAGCGCGTCCATCAGATCGCCCAGCGCGTAGGTGTCGAGCTCCAGCAGCTCCGCGCGGCGCGTCTCCGAGCCTTGCGCCGCGAGACGACTCACCGCCCTGTGCACCACGCCGGGCTTGAAGTCCACCGATCGTTCCTGCCAGTACAAGGTCCAGAAGGTGACGGCGTCGGGCCCGGTGCGCTGCAAATCGGAAGAGGCCAGGCCCATGCGCACGGCGACCGGGGCGAGGGCCACCGCAACCCTCTCGCGTGCGGCCAGATCCAGCGAGTCGAGCTGCGGCAGCACGAACGGCAACGCCGCGCCGCCGAGCCGCACCACAAGCGCGGCCGCCGCGGGATCCCCCGAGTCCGAGGCGATTCGCTGCACCGCGTCCGACGACAGCGCGCGAACGTCGCGCGGCCTCGGGTTGATGAACAGCGGAAGGGCGGCCGACTCTTGCGCGGAGCCCGCGATCGTCGGCTGCGCGCGGTCGAGGTTGAGCACGGCGAACAGCACGAGCGTCACGCCGAACAACACCGGCACGGTCCAGAAGATCCGCCGGAGCGCATAGCGCAACATCCGGGCGCCCCGCAGGACCTCAGGTCCGGATGATGAAGAAGTAGGCGGCCAGCACGATACCGCCGAACACGATCACCACGATCGCGCCGAGCACCCAGAGAGAAGTGCTCTCCACCGGCAGCACGACCTCGTCGTCCATCGCCTTGGCGTTGCCGACATCGAGGCTCTCGTCGGCAGCGAGAGCCAGCGGAGAGCTGATGCCCACCAGCGTCTGCCCAACCTTGGAGCGGCTGGGGCCGTGGTCGGTCAGGCGCTGCTTGACCTCGGCGCCGATCTTCGGCTCGTTGAGCTCCTTGATGCTGCCACGCCGGCCAGGAACCGTGGGCTCGGGCATGCTGTCGTCCACCAGCTGGTACTTGGTGTAGCGCGGCGGCTGCTCGTCCGACGCGACCGCCGGCAGCCCCTCACCGTCGAACTTCGCCACGATGCACGTGATGTTGTCGTGGCCGCCCGCCTGGTTCGCCCGCTCGGTCAGCTCGCGGCACGCCTCGACCGGATCGTCGGCGCCTACCAGCACTTCGCGCAACTCGTCGAACCTCACCATGCCGCTCAAACCGTCGGAGCACAGCATCACCGTGTCGCCCTTGCGCAGCTCGACGAAGGTCAGGTCGACCTGCACCGAGTCGGAGGTTCCCAGAGCCTGCAGGATGATGTTGTTGTGCTCGAAGTTCTCGGCTTCTTCCTCGGTGAGCTGGCCGGCTTCGATGAGCTGGTTGACCAGGGACTGGTCGCGGGTGACCTGCACCAGGCGCCCCTCGCGCAGCAGGTACGCGCGGCTGTCGCCCACCTGCGCCAGGAACAGCCAACGGTCCATGAGAGCCGCGGCCGTGGCCGTGGTCCCCATGCCCCGGTGATGACGGTCGAGCTTCGCCTCGCTGTAGATGCGCAGCCCGGCGGCTTCCACCGCGCGCACCAGCCGACGCGCCAGATCGTCGTGGTCGACGGGCGGATCGCCTTCCGTGAGCTTCTCGAAAAGGATGTTGATCGCGAGCTCGCTGGCGACTTCGCCTGCCGCCGCGCCGCCCATGCCGTCGCAGACCGCCATCAGCAGGCCGTTGGGTCCAACCACCTGCTCACGGTCTTCCTCGCGCAGACTGCGCGAGCGGTGCGTGAGGTCCGCAACGATGAAGTTGTCTTCGTTGTGCTCGCGCACACGCCCGACATCGGTGCGGCCAAAGAGGCGCACGCGAATGGTGCCGGAATTGGGCTGGGCGGCGGAAGGTTCGGTCATGAGCCTGGTCGATCAGCCTGGTGCAAACTCCACGCGGAACAGGTGCTGCCCCACGCGAATTGAATCCCCGTCTTGTAGCAACCAGTCGCCCCGGATGGCAATGAATGTCCCGTTCGACGAGTTCAAGTCGGCCAACGTGAAGGCTCCCGAGCTCGCCGAGCGGCGGATGACGGCATGCTTGCGCGACATGTAGGGGTCGTCCGTGAACACGATGTCGCCCGATTCCCGGCCTACCACCGTCTCGGGCCGATGCAGATGGTACACGTCCCGGGCCACGCCCTCCACCGTTCGCTGGACCAGCCTGGCCGGACGCGGCAGGGCGGGGGAGCCGAAGACCAATGTCCCATGCTGAATCGCCGGCCCCAGCCCGAGTTCCGCGTCCTTCACGAGCTCGAACCTTAGCACTTCTACGCCCAGCAAGAGCAAGTCCCCGTCGGTCAGGTCGTACGGACGCGCCACGCGCACGAACACCCCATTGGTCGATTCCAGGTCCCGGACGAACCACTGGCTCTTGACCCGCACGAGGCGCGCGTGCCGCGGCGACATGTACCTGTCGTCCGGCAGGACCACGTTGCCTTCGATGCGCCCGATGTCGACCTGGTCCCCGGTCATCGGGAAGCTCGGCCCCTCCTGTCCGTCTCCGCCCACCACCACGAGCCGTCCGCTGGGCAGCGAGGCCGCTCCGGCGAAGGGCAGGTACTGGCCGGTCTGCGTGCTGACGCCGGCCCCGGTCGGCTTGCCGTGCACCGCGTCCTCACGCGCTTGCGCCGGCGCGCGCGAGGTGGCCGGACGGGTCATCGAGCGCTCGGGCGACGACGACAAGGTCGGCTTGGGAGCCAGCGGCTGGTCGATGGGCGTCGAGACCTGCGTGGCCTCGAGGCCTTCGTCTGCACGCTGCACCGCGAGCATGGGCTGGGAGGCCTTGGGAGCCAAGCCGGGAACGCTGGGCGCGGCCACGGGTGCGGCTGGCGCCGCCGTTGCGTCAGGCGCCGCTCGGTGTGCCAGGGGCGCGCCGCAGAACTTGCAGAAGCGCATGGCCGCGTCGCACACGCCCTGGCAGCGATCGCAGGTGACCGAGGCCGGCGCGGCCGCGGCCTGCGGCGGGGTGATTTGTACGACCGCTGCCGGGGACACTGCGGGCTGGGCGGGCGCGACAGCCGGCTCAGCGACGGCAGACGCAGGTGGTGGTGCGCCGTAGGCGCTGGGGTCGAGCGAAGCGCCGCACGAGACGCAGAACCGGCCTGCTACCGGGTTGCGCGTCTGGCAGCGCGGGCAGACAAGCTCTTGCGCGGGCGCATCGGGCACCGTGGGGACCAGCGGTTGAGGCGGCGGCGACGGCGCCTTGTCGCGTGCGGCAGGCTCCATCGGCACGACCGGCATGCCCGCTGGCGGCGTCGGCGGTACGACGCGACGCAGCTCTTGCAGACGTCGCCCGCAGTCCTGACAGAAGATCAGGTGGTCCGGATTGTCTCTCCCACAGCGATCGCAGATCACGCTCCCAAAGGGGACAACTCAATGGGCGCGGCGTCAAGAGCGCATTTCCGTTCGGTCAGTGCGTGCGCAGCGGTTCCCTGGCCTCCATCACGATGTCCAAGCCCAGGAAGTGCGCCACCCCCGTGGGACGTCGCTCGCTGGCACGGTCCGTCCAGCCGAACAGAAGGGTGGGCCGATAGGCCAGGCTCATGCCGACGATCGTGGTGCGAGAGAGCTGGATCTCGAAGCCCAGGCCGGCATGGGTCGACAGGCCGAAGGTCTCGATGCCCCACTCGTTGCCGAAAGCCAGGGCGGACAGGCCGGCGGCGAAGTAGGGCTCGGTGCGCTCGCCCAGCGTGACCATGTAGCGCATCTCGCCACCCAGGTGCTGCAACACACCCAGGCGCATCAGCCCGCTGGTCTCGAGCTTGCTGAAGCCATAGGCCCCGCCCACGTACCAGGGGCCCGGCGAACGGTAACCCGCACGCGCCGTCAGACCGCCGCCCGATCCCAGGATGCACGGCACCTTGGCGTCGGCCGGGCACACCGGCCCCGGGTTGAGCACCACATCCGCCACGAACGACACGCCGTACTGCAGGTAGTCCACGTTGATCGGCGGGGGCGCCACCGGCGGATCCGACGGCTCGGCCGCCTGCGCAACCGAAATCGAACCCGACGCGCACAGGCCCGCCAGCAGCGAGCGACCAATCGCCCAGCGCCGCATCGAAAACCGCAGTGCCCTTTCGTTTCGATTCATCCGTGGTCCCGACAGCTCGTATCCTACCCTCCTTGACGCCCGGTGGCCGCATCGCTTAAAGGCGTCAAGGCTCTGGAGGCAACGCGAATGGAGATACACCTCGACAAGCGCGCCGTGCGACAGATTCGGCTATCTGCCGAAGACGCGATCGAGGAGGGCGATACCGAGACCCTCCGCGAGGACATCCTGGAAGCCTTTTCGGAAGAACAGGTCGAGGACATCGAACGGCTCCTCGACAACGGCGACTTCTTCGAGTTCCTCACCGACATGCTCGACGAGTGGGGAGGCGACGACGTCGACGAGTTGTTCGAGATACTCGAAACGCGTCTGGGCGAGCTCAACATCGATCTCAAGTACGACATGCCGTCGGCAGAGACCGAGGAGGACGACGACTTCACGCCCGACGATGACGACACCGATGTGGACGATGAGGAAGAGGAAGAGGACGACGATCGCTGAGCCCCAGCTCGGAGCGATGCTCTCCTCCGCAGAGGTGACGCGGCTGGCGATCGAATCGCCAGCGCGCGCGCTCCCTCGCGAGCCCGCCGTCCGGCGTACATCCCGCCCATAGCCTGGCGACCTGCCGGGCACGCCTTGGCACCAGCAGAACCGGACATCACTGCTCGCTCGACTTGTTCGACTCCTCGCGCTCGAACTCCCGCTCGATGTAGTGACGGCACTTGTCCGGAGCACCCGACGCGCCTTGCGTCGGACACACCAGCGACGCGCACGGCACGTAGCGCGACTTCGGGAGCTTGTCCGCCAGCAGCTTCATCGTCGCGCACGCTTGCTGCCCGTTGCCGTCCTCCGCCTCGAGCTTGGCCTCGGCCCACAACGCGTCGTCGCGCTGCAGCGACGTCGTGAAGTCGTCGAACAGCTTGCGGAACTCGCGGATAGCCGTGGCGTGATCGTGCAGGGCGTCGCGGTACAACACCGCCTTGCGCATCTGCGCCGAGGCGTAGCGCGGACGCTCGTAGCTGCCGCTGAACGTGGACTCCTCGCGCTCCCTGAGCATCGTGTCCAGATCCGCGATCGCCTTCTTCGGGTCGCCCAGCTTCTCGTCGAGCAGCGAGGCGTGCCACAGCGCGTCGTCCCACAGGCTGCCGCCGGGATACGGATGCTCCTTGGCGCACTGCAGATACGCGTCGCGCGCTTGCTCGAGCTGCCCCAAGCTCTCGAGGTGCCTGGCGATCGAGTACATCGCGTCCTCGCCGAGCCCGTTGGCGTCGAACCACGCCTTGTTCGCCCGCAGATACGCCAGCCCCGCCGCCTCGCCCTGCTCGCTGTCCAGATGCTCGACGTACCGCTGCATCGCGCGACGAGCGATCCCCGATCGGGGGTAGCGCCGCATCACCGCCTCGATCATCCGGTAGCCGCGATCCTTGTCGCCCTGCGCGACTTCCATCTCCGCCACTTCATACGCGCTTCGCGCCGCGCGGGGTCCGTCCGGCGCCAGCTTCTCGAGCGCCTCGTAGTCCTCGCGCGCCTCGCGCGTTCGCCCCGCCCGCTCCTCGGAGGTCGCCTCCAGGTACAGCATCTCGTCCCTGTCCTTGGTCTTTACGGCGTGCAGGGCGGCGTCGTGGTAGTAGCGCGCGGCTTCCTCGTAACGTCCCGAGCTGTAGGCGCGCTCGGCCGCCGCCTGCGCCAGCAGATACGGTCGCGGCCACGACGGCGCGCAGCTGCAGGCCCACCACGCCAGCACGCCCAGCGCCGCCAGCCGTGCCGCACGCCTCAGAACTCCCCGCCGCCGCCCCGCGTCCACTCCCATCGTCGTCATGCTCTCTTCGCCAGCTTCGCCACCACGTCCGCCAGAACCTCGCCGCCTCGCACCGCCGTGTCCTGCACGTCCAGGTGCGTGACGATCCGGATGCGCTCCGGCCCGAACGCGGACACCAGCACGCCCGCCGCCCGCGCCGCCTCGATCACCCGCTCCGCAGCCACGCCCGGCGTGTCCAGCATAACAATGTTGCTCTCCACCGAGCCCTCGTCCACGCGCGCGCCTTCGACCGCCGCCAGACGCTTCGCGATCGCGCGCGCATTGTCGTGGTCGCGCGCGAGACGATCGCGATGGTGCTCCAGCGCATAGATCGCTCCGGCGGCGATCACCCCGGCCTGCCGCATGCCTCCGCCGAGCATCTTGCGCAGACGACGGCACGCTCGGATCAGGTCGCGCGACCCGCAAATGGCTGACCCCACGGGCGCACCGAGTCCCTTGGAGAAGCACACGCTCACCGAGTCGAACGGCGCGGCGATGTCCTTGGGCGCCACACCCGCGGCCACCGACGCGTTCCAGATCCGCGCGCCGTCCAGGTGCAACGCGAGCCCTCGCGCCCGCGCGAACGCCGTGACCTCGAGCAGCTGCGCCATCGGCCACACGCGCCCACCGGCACGGTTGTGCGTGTTCTCCAGCGCCACCAGCGAGGTGCGCGGATACCAGTCCGCCTGCGGCTTGATCGCTTGCTCGATGTCCGCGCTCGTGAACAGGCCGCCCTTGCCGATCACCACCGCCTGCACACCGCCGATTGCCGCGGCCGCACCCGCCTCGTACCACGCGCAATGCGCGCCTTCGGACACCAGGATCTCGTCGCCCCGCCGCGTCTGCGCCAGCAGCGACACCTGGTTGCCCATCGTGCCGCTCGACACGAACAGCGCCGCTTCCTTGCCCAGCAACGCCGCCACCGTCTCTTCCAGACGACACACCGTCGGGTCCTCCCCGAACACGTCGTCGCCCACCTCCGCGCTCGCCATCGCCTGGCGCATCGCCGGCGTGGGACGAGTGACCGTGTCGGACCTGAGATCGATCAAACCGGAATCTGCCATCGAACCCTGCTCCACCAAGAGTGTCCCGTGGACGCCACCGCGCGCGTGTCCTCGCGGATCCGCCAAGCGATTTTCGTGGCGATCGACAGGATCGGCACCTGCGAGTTGACCCCGACGCTCGTGGGTAGCACCGAGCCGTCGGCCACGTACAGCCCGCGCACGTCGTGGCTCTCGCCGCTCGGGCCCACCACGCCGCCGCGCGGGTCGATCGACATGCGCGCGCTGCCCAGCGGATGAAACGCCATGCACTCGATGCGACGTGCGTCCAGCGGCTCGTGCTCCAGGCGGCGAAGCTCGGTGACGTTGTGGATGCCGGGCACGCCGAACACCGGCGGGTAGATCGCCTTCGCACCCGAGGCGAAGCTGATCTCGCCGAGCACGGTGATGAGCCGTCGCACGCGCGCCAGATCCCGCGGAGCCATGCTGTACCAGAGGAGCGGCTCGCGGCTCGGCCCCATGTGCACCGTGCCACCACCCTGGTCGTGCACCATGCCGCCGAACGATCCGAGCGCCGGCAGCTCGCGGATCCGCGCGCGGTGCGACGGTCCGATGCCGGGCAGCGCGCCGGCCAGGATGTTCGGCGCCGGATGTACCCCGACCAGCGTCAAGCCTTCGCTCGCGAAGTGGTCCGAGTACACCGACTGGAACGTGCCCTCGTGGCCATCGACCGGCTCGTCGAAGTGCGCCAGGATCCGCACGGCCGGGTGCAGCGTGACGTGGCTTCCCAGGTCGTCGCGGTCCGTGCCGATGCGCGATCGCTGCATCACCAGCGGCGTGTGCAGCGTGCCGCAGGCCAGCACGACCACCGGCGCGCGCACGCGAAACGCATGATGGCGATCGCGCGTCCGACGATCGATCAGGTGTCCCGTCACACCGACCGCGCGCCCTCCGTGCACCACCACGCGCTCGACCAGCGCGTCGCTCACCAGCCGGGCGCCGTGCTCGAAGGCCTTGGGCAGGTAGGCGACGTCGACGGACTTCTTGCGCACCGCCGGGCAGCCGTGGTTGCACAGGGAGTTGCCCTGGCAGCCCACCACGTTGCGGCGGATCGGCTTGAACGTGATGCCCAGGCTCTCGGCGCCGCGCACGATGCGACGAATGTCGTGGCTGCGCATGCTCTCGGGCACGTCGTTGATCTGCATGCGGCGCTCGACGTCCTCATAGGCGGGCTCGAGCGACTTCTCGCCGAGGTCGGCGAGCCCCAGCGCGTGCACCCATTCGTCGTGCACCTCCGAAGGAACGCGGAAGCACACGCCACCGGTCAGCACCGAGGAGCCGCCCACGCAGCGCCCCACCGCGATGGCGATGATGGGCGTGGCCCCGACCCCGAACGCGGCAAGCAGCCCAGCCTCGCGCCACATCTCGCGGAGCGATTCCATCGGGGAGAACTTCGCGTACTGCTCCGGCGTGTAATACGGGCCTTCCTCGAGCACCAGCACGCGCCTGCCGGCCTCGGCCAGATGCGTGGCCACCACCGCGCCGCCCGAACCCGAACCCACCACCACGACATCGTATTCGTCGTCGAACCCACGCTGCAGCGTGCAGCCCTCCACGACCGCGTCGCCGCCAGGTATCGCGCCGAGCATCATGGCCTGCCTCCCCGCTCCGCCCACGTCGGCGGCTCCGGAATCGGAATGTCGCCCCGCGGCTCCTTCAGCGACGATCGGTTGAAGCCGGTCAGCTTGAGCATGTCCGTCCGCTCGTAGGCGTGCATCGTGAGCGGCACCTTGAGCGCGACGAGCATCGTCGCCACCAGGCCCACGCGCGCGTTCTCCATCGTTTCGAGGAACGCCACGCGCTCGGAGAGCGTCAGCTCGGTCATCTTGGAGGGCGAGCCGATGATCACCAGCGGCATGCGTTCCATCAGGCCGCACAGCAGGTTGATGCCCCGGCGCAGATCGCCGCTGCCTGCGCCGAGCTGCTTGTCGAAGCGAAGCACCACGTCTTCGACAAGCTCGGAGGAAGGGGACATGAGCCGTCCGTGGGCGTCGGCGTCACAGAGCAGGGCCTCGCAAAACGCGCGCACGACACGACGGCTCGAGGGCGACAGGCCGAAGGGGCCAGGGAGCTCGGGTTGAGCGCAGCTGGATTCGCGCATGGGCACGAGCATAGGAAGAGCGGGGGAAAAGGGCAAAGGGCAGAGGGCAAAGGGCAAAGGGCGAAGGGGAAAAGGCGAAGGGCGGAAGGCGAAGGGGAAAAGGCGAAGGGCGGAAGGCGAAGGGGAAAAGGCGAAGGGGAAAAGGCAAGGGCGAAAGGCAAGGGCGGGAGACAGAGGGGGACAGGCGAGAGTGGGAGAGAAGGAACGCGGGGTGGGGGACGCGCGGAAGGGGGGCGTCGGATGATGGCGCGCGTGTTCGGGCTTCGTTTCGGGCAGAGGTTGTTCGGCCGGCAGGGGCTGCAGACACACGTCCGCCCGCCGGGTCTCGCTCCTCTCCAGCCTGCCGGGTGTCGCTTCGCCGTCACCCAGCGGGCCGATCGTCGCGCCCGTCCGCCCTGAGCCGTCCGATGTCTCCCAGACTCGGCCTCCAGAGCGTCCCTCAAAGCCGCCGTGGCACCTCCGTTAGGTCATAACCCGCCACGTACCCTCGGCGACTACGGTTCCCCGCAGCCGCCAGGACCATCCCTACCGTCCCCAGTCCTTCCGCTCGCCTGTCAAACACCATCGACGACACTCATGCGCACTCGCGTCGTCCCGCCATCGACAATGCGACTCTCATGCCACGATGTGCCTCCCCGATCCCCCGCGGATTCCCGCGCCCCGACCCAACCCGCAGGTGGCGGCCGCCACTTTTGCGGCGGATCCGCCACCCCCTCGCCCGCCGGCTACACCCCCTCTCACGTGCCCGAATGCACCAACACCGCCTTCGGTCGCCCTGGCACCTCGCGCCCTTCGCCAACACGCATCCGACGTGACCGCCATGCCCCCCCATTCCCGGCGCCGCGCTCTTCCACGCCCATCGACCCCCCCCGTCGATCCGAACACGGATCCGAGCCCCCATCGACGCCCACCCCGTCGATCCGAGTACTGATCCGCACGCGAATCGACGCCCCCCCCATCGATCGGAGTACTGATCTGTACGCCAATCGACGCCCCCCCATCGATTCGAGTACTGACCTGCACGCGAATCGAAGCCTTCCTGTCGATTCTGTGCGCCCCGGCACACCAAACGGGCCTCCCTCCTCCGGCTTCCACTGCGAGCAGAACGGGCCAAACGCCGCGACGGCCAGCGGACAGGCCCTCCGACCGGAATCCATCACATACGGCCTTGTCATGCCAAGGCGCACTGTGATAATCGCCAAGTCCGTTCTCAACCAACACGAGGGGATCATGGCAAGTCCGAAGACCATCAAGAAGACCAGCCCAGTCAAGAAGCAAGGCAATTCCAAGCCCGCCGCCGACCCGATCGCCGCAGCCCGCAAGACCGCCTTCACAGACCAGAACCCGAAGAAAGCGTTCGATCATTTCCACGACGCCGCCAAGCAGGTGCCCACCAAGGACCTGCCGATCTTCAACGGCCAGCCGCTCGTCATGCGCGCCAATGTGGTGCAGGCGCTCGACGCGATCGAGCCTTACCTCCCGAAGGCGATCGAGCTGCTGCCGACCGCACGCTTGCGGGACGTCTTCGAGCTGCCGTCGCTGGTGATGGCCCTGGACTTTGCGGCCCAGCGCGTGCCGACCGCCAAGCTTAGCACCGGCGAGATCGAAACCTTGGTCAGGGAAGGCACGCCGTGGCGCGAGGTCACGCTCGGCTACCTCGAGGTCGTCTCGCACCCGCTCGTCAACCTGGTGCCGCAAGACCGCGTGCGCGCGATTCGCGCGGGTACGGGCAAGATCGACAAGGCGCGGGATTTCGTGTCCATCGCCGGCGTGTTCGCCGAGTTCGAGAGCGCGCTCGCGGGCAAGCACCCGTTCGACGCGGCTCAGCTCGATCGGCTTGCCACGCTCGGCGGCGCGCTCGTGCAGCAGTTGGTGCCGGGCAATGCGCCGTCGCCGATCGCCAAGCGCACGCCCGAGTCGATCGTGCGCGACCAGCTCGCCGCGCTCGTCGAGGATCGCTACGACCACCTGCAGGTGATCGCGACCGTGGCCCTGGGCAAGCGCGGCGCCGACGCTCTGCTGCCGGCGCTTCGCACGTTCGTACCGGCGAGCAGCGCGGCGCCTGCCGCACCGGACGCGACGACACCTGCGCCGACTGCGTGACGCGCCCCGGCCTGCTCTGTACCGTCCTGCCACCCGCCGATTCGGCTCGCCGAGCACCGAACGCAGCCACGCCACCCGCGGACGCATCACGTGTTTGATGCTGCGCAGCGGACCGCTGAGCATGGCCGTGTGCCCGCGGCGTGGGGCCAGAAGCTGGCGCAAGGCCAGAGCAGCTCCCGATGAATGTGCGGGCCAGGATGCAGAGATGAAAGCCCGGCCGCAGCCCGAAGCCCTACCGCGACAGACTCCGCGCTATGCGCCCGACAGCGCCGCCTTCAATCGCTCCCAGCCCGCCGGGAAGTCGTCGAACGCAAGCAGGTGCAGCCCGAGCAATTGGCACGTTCGGGCCAAGGTCCTGAACGCGGCCAGCGCGTCGGCACTGCCGTTGTTGGCGGGGCGGTGCGCGAACACGAACGCTTGCGGCACGTGCGCCCGCCTGCGAGCCAAGAATCTCGCCCGCTGGGACAGCAGCCACCACAGGGTCCATTCCTCGCGCGTGAGCGATAGGCCGATGAACACGATCGGGCGCTCGAGCATCGTGGCGACCCAAGTGTCGAGGCCGACGGTGCGGCGGGGCTTGGGAAGGAGCGCGTGGGCGCGGAATGCGGCGTTAATGGGCTCGAGCAGCCTGCCGTAGGCGCGGGTGCCCAGCACGATCGACCCGGGCTCGACCACATGTCCGTGCGGATACCAGATTCGGGTCGGGCCGCAAGCAGCGGCGAGCGAAACGGCTTGCCGAGCGCCGTGCGCCCATCGTTCGGGCTTCACGCCGTCCGGCAGCAGGACGCTGTCGAAGTTGGTCGACGCAAGGTCGTGGAATCCGAGGCCGAGGAACCGCTGCACGAACGGGCGGGCGAGCCGTCGGGTCTCGTCGTCATTGCGAAGGCGCGTGGCGAGGTCCTTTCGCATCTTGAGCTCTTGACGATGTGCGGCCTGATCGCCGAGGGTTCTGGCGAGCTCGACCGTCATGAGGTCCCAGACAAGCGTGGTCTGGCCGGGGACGTCGGACTCAAGGGCGGCCATCGCGCGGGGGCAGCGGAACCTCGCCGCAGTGTCTTTCAAGATGCGAGACCAGTCGACGATCCTGGGATTGCCGGCTTCCATGGTGGCCTGGATGACGAATCCGGCGCCGAGGATCGGGACAATGTCGCGCAGGTTCTGGCGACCGCTCCTGCGATTGGCCACCTGTTGGAAGAGCGCCCAACGGACGTCGTCGTCGATTGCGGAGCGGTCCAGCCTATCGGTGTCGGGCATGGCGGCGAGGATATGCAGGCTGCAGGCTACCGGCTACACGCCTGACGGAGGGCGTCGGGGGCCTCCAAGTGACGGACCGGTCCATTCCGCGGCGCCGGGGCCCGTGCGAGTGTGGCCTAGAGCTAGCCAAGGGCCCCAGACCCGGCCAACGTCTGGTCGGGTTGTGGGCCGGAACACCTCACCTCCGACGCATTCTCGGGATCGGGTTGGGCAGCGACGGCACGGACATGGCCTGGATGCAGGCGTACGACCCTGACGCGCGGCTCGCGCACTGGGGGCGCATCGAGCTGTGGACCAGCCCGTTCACGACCGACCCAGCGCAGTTGCAGCCGAAGCGCCTCGGCGTGACGGGCAAGGACACGCTCGACAACGAACCGATGGTCGTGGGCGCGGGCCTGGCCGCCCACAACGTGCTTCAAGGGGAGCTGCCGAGGCTCTACCGGTTGACCGATGGCGCCCACGCGTTCGCGCCCGCCGTGCCGGGGTTGCACTTGTCCAAGGTCATCTCGATCGACGACAACCAGATCCTGTTCTGGGCATCGCTCGAGAACGCATATCCGACGGACTACATCACGATCGTACGCATGCCGCTGTCGTCACTCGGCCCGTTCCAGCCGTTGGGCCAATGCCATCTTCTTGATGCGACGGCACGCGACGGTGCCGATGGCCTTGATGCGCGCGCCGCCGGCGCCAAGCCGCCGCCTCCACCTGGCGGCCGCCGATTTCGCTGGCGGATCGCCACCCTGGGCGATCCGAAGCCTACTTCGCGGCAAAACGGACGGGCGTCGGTGCGCTGGGCCTCTGCCCTCCCTGGCGGCCCGCCACCCGCTGAGTTCGCGATCTACGGCGATTTCGAGCCCTCCCACTTGGCATGCGTCGCGCACTTGGCGCTCTTGTCATGCCCAAGATCCTCGACCCGACGCTCGATGTCGTCTTCAAGCTGATGTTCGCCCAGCCCGGCCGCGAGGAGCTGCTCATCGCGTTGCTCCATGCGGTGCTGCACCCGCCGTCCCCGATCAGCTCTGTGGTGGTGCTCAATCCGGACCTCGAAAAAGGGACGATTCGCGACCGGGGAGTGGTGCTCGACCTGCGCGTCAGGCTGCACTCGGGCGAGCAGGTCAATGTCGAGATGCAGGCCGACGCACGTGCCGGGATGCGCAAGCGGGCGCTGTACCACTGGGCGCGCATGTACGGCGCGCAGCTGGTTCGGGGCGCGAAGTTCGTCGAGCTGGTGCGATGCGTCGGCGTGTTCTTTCTCGGCTACCGGGAGTTGCCTTGCGCGCGCTTCCATTCCACATTCAGGGTGATCGAGGTCCACGACCATGCGCCGTTGGAAGGTGGGTTCGAGCTGCACCTGGTGGAGTTGCCGAAGGTTCCCCAGTCGCTGCGCGGCGTGGACGACGAGGACGGCGAGCTCGCCCGGTGGGCACGGTTCCTGGCGACGAGCGAGCAGGGCGAGAGGAAGGAGCTGGCGATGAGCGACCCGGTGCTGGCGAAGGCCAAGGAGGAGCTGGAGCGGCTGTCGGCGGACCCGGCGGCGCAGCGGCTTGCGCAGGAGCGCGAGGAGGCGTTTCTGCTCTACCAGTTCGAGCTGAACACGGCGCGCAGGGAGGCGAAGGAGGAGGGCCGTGAAGAGGGCCGTGAAGAGGGCCGTGAAGAGGGCCGTGAAGAGGGCCGTGAAGAGGGCCGTCGCTTGGTGCTGAGACTGCTTCAGCGTCGCTTTGGCGACGTTCCCGACAGCGTGCGGGGCCGCGTCGTGGCTGCCTCGTCCGAGCAGTTGGAGCGCTGGGCCGACGCGATCTTCGACGCGGAGTCGATCGACGCGCTGATGCGGGACGGATGAATGCGAGCAAGGCTGGGGGGCTCGCCCGAGCGGAGCTGATGCCGCCTGCGATCCTGCACGAGCTGGCGGTCGGGTCCGCGCCGTCGCGCAGCGATGCCGCGACATGCTCCGTTCGTCCTTCCCGATCTACGCGTGGATGAAGACGATCGTGCCCTCGTCCGTCTTCTTGTTCGCGTACACGCCGTGCCATCCTTCGGGCAGCGCCGGCGTCGTCCAGAAGAAGAACCAGTGCGCGTCGATCGGCGACATGTTCACGCAGCCGTGGCTCCTGGGCTTGCCGTAGTCGTCGTGCCAGTACGCCGCGTGCAGCGCGTAGCCGTGGTGGAAGTACTGCACCCACGGCACGTCCCGCAGCTCGAACTGGTTGTCGACGTCGTTGGCGTCCATCGTCGTCGTCACGTGCTTCTCGCGGATCCGGAACGTCCCACGCACCGTCGAGCGCGTCGTCTGCGGATCCCCCAGCCCGTCGCGTCCGGTTGACACCATCGTCACGTACACCGGCGTCTCGCCTTCGTACGCCACGATCGTCTGGCTCACGATGCTCAGGTCGATCCACTTCTGGTTGCCTCTGGCGTACGAGGGCAGCGACGACGGCTTGGCGGCAACCGCCAGATCCTCGGCCTTGGCCCAGGTTCCGCCCTGGATCTCGACGTACTTGACGCCCTGTCGCACGCGCGATTCGCCGGTGAGATCCAGCGTCGCGCGCCAGGGCAGACGGACGCCCTCCAGGGTCGAGGTGTCGGTCAGCTGATAGGTTTGGGCGCCCTTGCGTTCGGTGACGAAGGCGACCGGCAGCCGGAAGCCCGAGCGCGGGGCGAGCGGCACGCCGTGCCAGGTCGAGCCGACATTGGGCTTGAGCTTGCTCGCCGGTACCATGCGTCCGTCGGTCGTGACCGCCATGCGGCGCGCTCCTGCCTCCTCGTCCGGCACGAACGAGTCGATGAGCGCCAGGCCCGTGTGGCGACGGACGCGTCCCGCGATGACGGCGTAGCTGGGCGCCTTGTAGCCGGACAGGTGCGGGATCTTGCGGCCGCCGTCGAGCCACCACGGGATCTGGTCGTTGCCCGAGCCGCCGAACAGGATGTTGTCCGACTCCACCGGCGGCTTGGCCGGCGCGGGACCGATGGCCACGCCCGAGGCGTCCAGCGGCACGTCGTTCGAGCCCACCTCGCGCTGGTTCCACTCGTCCTTGTACCGGGCGTAGGCACGAAGGTGGCGCGGCAGCTCGAACTCGTACTGGTTCTGCTCGGCCTTGGTGGGGATGCGCAGGTACTGCGGCGCCACCCATCGGATGAAGCCGTACGGGTACGGCAGCGGCTTGCTCAGGTCCGGCAGCTTGCCCAACGCTCGCGCCACCGGATGCTGCAGATCGAGCGACGCGTCGTCGCCCACGCACACGAAGCCCGCCGGCCGGATCGGGTACCACCCGCCCGGGCATCCCTCCTTGGTGAACGGCTCCTTGGCCCGTGGCACCACGCCGCCCACGCGCAAGTAGCCAATCTTCTCACCCAGGCTGCCCGGCCGATCGTAGACGACCGTGGCGAGCGCCGTGGCCACCAGCTTGGGGCCGTCCGCGGCCGGTGGCGGGACGGCGAACGGGTCGTTGGCTGCTGCCGATGCGGCCGGTGAAGGGTCCTTCGTGGCCTTGGAATCGCCGTGGTTGCCGCACGCCCATAGCGGGAGGCAACCCGCCACCAACCAGGCCCATCGCAGGGGTCTCGAAGCTCTCATGACACCAGGGACGAACCCTACCGATTTCGCGCGCGCTGGCCCAATTCCTGGGTCCTGCTGCGGCGGGGAATCAAACGCAGAGGCGCAGTGGCGCAGGGCCGAAGGATTGCCTTGCACCCATCAAGGCCCCGGCCTCGCTGTCCGTGTTCGTGCGTCGCAAAGCCAAGGAATGCTCTGCGCCTCTGTGCCTCTGCGCCTCTGTGCCTCTGCGACTCTGCGTTGAATTCTTCGGGCGTTTTGATAGGGATGGGGCGTGCAACGCTCGATCCTCACGCCAGTGGCTGTGTTCGCGACCACGCTCGCATGCGTGTCGTGCGGCGCAGCTCAGACGCAAACCCACGAGGACACCTCGGCAGCTCACCGATCGGACTCCGCTGAGCCCAGCGCGCCGCAAGAGGCCAAGCCTCAGCTGCCGTCGTGCGACGACGGCTCGTGCTTCGCGTGCGGAGAAGGAATCTGTCCGACGGGATTCTATTGCGAGAGCAACGGCAGCGTGACCGGGTGCCAGTGGAGCACGGCTTGCGCCAAGGCGCCCACGTGCCGGTGCCTGCAGCCCACGCTCAAGGCCGATTCCCGCTGCTCGTGCGAGGACCGCAACGGCACCGCCTTCGTCACATGCTCCAAGTAGGCGACGCTACCGTCGTTCCGCCAGGATGATCATCCTGGGAGAGTCCGCACCGAAGTAGGCGCCCGCCATGGCCGGGTGGCCGCTGACCTCCACCACTTTGAATCCAGCTTCGTGCAGCATCTTGCCGATCTCGTGCAGGGCGTAGAGCCGCACCGAGTACTCCACCTCGCGCGACTTGCCGTCCTCGCGCATCACCGTGCGCTTGACGCGCAAGCGACTGGTGATCGAATCGAATTGCGCGTCGTCGATGCACACGCAGCCGTCACCTTCGAACCAGTTGAGCGTGGGCAGGCGCGACACGATGTAGTCGCGGTTGACCAGGTCGAGCAGGAACATGCCGGACTGCCGCAGCGCACGGTGCACGCGTCGCAGCACCGACGAGTTCTTCTCCTCGTCGAAGAAGCCGAAGCTCGTCGACCAGCTGTACACGGCGTCGAACATCTCTTCGAACGCCATCTCGCGCATGTCGCCCTGCAGGAAGTTGAGCTTCTGGCCGCGCTCCTGCGCTTCGTCGGCAGCCAGCGCGAGCATCGTGAGCGAAAGGTCGTAGCCGACGACGTTGTAGCCACGCGAGGCGAGCTCGACCGCGTGCTGCCCGTTGCCACACGCGAGATCGAGGACCACACCGCCCCTCTGGATGCCCAGGCTCTCCTCGACGAACGTCACCTCAAGCGAGACCTGCTTGGGAGTCAGACGCGGGAAGGCGCGAACGAAGTCGTCGCTGAAGACCTCTTCCCAGGGAGGACGCACGCGTCGCCGTGGCGCGCCGTCTTCTCCCACGGCCGCCTCCTTGCGCAGAGCCGGCTTGGGCTCGGGCGCCACGGGCTTGCGCGGTGGAGCAGGGGGCGGCGGAGCCGGAGGAAGCTCCTCGGCCTCGATTTCCTCGGCAGGCTCCGGAACCACCTCTTCGACGCTGTCCCGCGACGGCGCCTGCACCGGGGCGGGCGCGGGAGAAACCGCAGCCAATACATCTTCCGGCGATACGACGACCGGCGCGACCTGAGGCGGCGACGGGCTGGGCTTCGGCTTGGGCGACGGCGGCGCTTCGATCGAAGGCACGCGCGCCGTCGCTGGTTCCTTGTCGTTTTCTCGCGAGGAATCTGGTGCGACGTCCTCTTCGGCGAGCTCGACCGGCTCGGGGCGCGGGGGTGGTGTTTCGACCGGCGGCAATGAAGCCATGCGCGGCCGCGGCGGCTCGACCGGCGGCAGCGAGGCCATGCGCGGCCGTGGCGGCTCGACCGGTGGCAGCGGTCCGTACGCGGCAACCGGAGGCGCGGCGGGCGTCGCAACATCGACCGGCGGCAATGAAGCCATGCGCGGCCGTGGCGGCTCGACCGGCGGCAGCGGTCCGTACGCGGCAACCGGAGGCGCGGCGGGCGTCGCAACTTCGACCGGCGGCACAGAGGCCATGCGCGGCCGCGGCGCCATCGGCGGCGGGACCGGCGTGGGCAGTGTCACGAGCGCCGGCGGCGGAGCCACAGCCTCCTCTTCGGGTTCGGGCTCCACCTCCACTTCTTCGGTCATCGTCGGCTCGTCGCCCACGACCGGAGGGGGAGCAGACGCCGGCGTCCACGTGGGCTCCATGTCGCTCTCGCCCAGCGGGACCCCGTCGACGCTCGAGGGCATCTTGTCCCTCGCCTGAGCTGGTTCGTCGGGCTCGTGGTGCGATCTCGACGACGGCTCGCCAATCGCGATGATGCGCATGGCCTGAACCACGGCGGCCGAGTTGATGAGCTGCTTGTCCGTCTCGGGTTCGACCGCGGGAGGCTGGGGCGACGACACAGGGATGTCGTCGTCGGGGATGCGAAGCGTGATGCGAGCCCGTGCGCGGCGCGATGCGACGGCGTCGGGCGCGATCGCCGCGGCTTTGGACGGGCCCGACTCTTCCGAATCGGGAATCGAGTCGCGGTCGGGCTGCGAACCCAGGGCAGCGCGCGACAGCTCGGGCTGGGAGCCGAAGGCGGCGCGCGACAGATCGGGCTGCGAATGGTGCAGCGGCGACGGCGCGGCGGGGTCCTCGATCGCGTCTTCCGGGCGCAGCTCTTCTTCCTCGACCGGTCGCGGAGCAGGCGTGACAATCGAAGCCAGCGCCTCGATCGGATCGTCGTAGTGGCCCATGGCTTCGTCGAAGACCGACAGGTCGGGGGGCGGCGGCGTGGGCGACGGCACGCGAGCGGGTTCGGAGGGCGCTTGTCCGGCCTTGTCCTCGTCGTCCGTCATCCGTTCCTCGCGAGCGATTCTCCAACACGTATCAGGCCGGGTTCCCGATGCCAAGTCGGCGTTTTGGGTCCGGTCAGCACCACGGCCGTCGACCCCAGGTGAAAAGCGCCAACTTCTTGGCCCCTGCGAAACCCCTGCGGGGGGGCCTGCACCGTCGTCCCCCAAGGCACGTCGGGCTCCGGGCACGTCACCAGGCTGATGCGCCCCACCACCATCGCCCCGACCAGCACCAGGGTCACCCGTCCATGCTCTCGCGTCTCGAAAACCGCTGCCACGCGACGGTTCGCCACCAGCACGCCCCGCCCGCTGACCTCGCCGATCGCGTTGACCGGGTGAAGATCCCCAGGCAGCGATCGCACGACCACCAGCTGCCCGTCCACGGGTGAATGCACGCGGTGATAGTCCCGCGGGGACAGGTAGACCACGGCGAATTGACCGCCGAGGTAGGCGAGCGCGTCGTCTTCGTCACCCACCAATCGCGCCACGTCGTACGGCTGGCCCTTGACCACGATGCGGCAGCCGGGCTCCACCCGCCCAAGGGCCTGCAGCCGCCCGTCCGCCGGGCTCACGATCTCGTCCTGCGCCGCGCTGACCGTGCGACGTCCATCTCGCAGCGGCCGCGTGAAGAACTCGTCGAACGACGCGTACGGCTCCTGGCGCGGCATCACGTCGCGCATGTCCACGTGCCAGGCGGCGGAGTACGCGTTCACGAGCACGCGCGAGAGCTTGGGAGGCAGCGGTGCGTCGCACAGACGTCCTACCGCACGGCTGATCGCGGTGCGGGGAAGCGCGCGGACGACTTGCGCGGCGAGGTACGTGGCGACCGTGGCGGGCATGGGGCAGTGGCTGGAATCCTCGCAAGCCCGACCGCGGCGGTCAATCTATCGGCCACGATCTTGCGGCACGGCAAAGCGACGCCCGGTCTGGATCGGCGGGAACCGCCGGGGGAGCCAGCCATTCGCAGGCGACTTTCCGGTCCCAGGGCGCCAGCGCCAGCGCCTGGTCGAACGACACGGCCGCCCCCGAGACGTCCCCGTCGGCTGCCAGGAAGAAGCCGCGCAGCGTTAAGGCCCGGGCGTCCGGGAAGAACGGCGGCCCGCTCGGACTGACCTCCGCGCGCGCGTCGTCATTGCGACCCAGCGCCATCAGCCCCTGCGCCAGCATGCCGCGCAGCCGCAAGTCGTTCGGCGCCTGGTCGCGCGCACGTCCCAATACCACCACCGCAGCGTCGTCGTGCCCGCGCGCCAGCAGCAGATCCCCCAGGCGCGCGTCGCGCGACGCCTGTCCGTGCCCGGGCGGCGGCGCTCCCAACCCCACTTCGGGCGGCAGGTCCCGGGGCACCGAGTCGAGCCAGCCCCGCCACGCCGCCACCCAGTCGTCGAGGCCGCGGCCCGTTGCGCGCTCCACCGCATCGCGCGGGTCGTCGCCCGACGGCGCCTCGCGCATCTCGGCGATGATGTCCGCCAGCGCTCTCGGCCCGCCGTCCCGGTGGATGTAGCGCACCAGGCTCTGGACCTGCGCGAACGCCACCATCGCGTCCTCGGGTGTGGGCAGCATCGCCACCGACGGCCCCAGGTGCTCGATGTCGCGGGCGAGCCCGAGGTCGTAGCCCACCGCCGCTATGCTATCCGACGATGGATAGTCGTCCCAGGGATCACAGCTGCGCCATCTCGTCTCCTCGAACTTGGCGATGCCTTCCTGGAACCAGAGAGGCGCCCGGTCGATCGTGGCCATGCCCAGCGCGACGTGCGTCAGCTCGTGCGCGAGCGTGACCATCCATGGATAGCCGTCTGCCATTGAGCGAGGCGAGATCATCGTCACGCGGCCCCAGTTCGCGATCGCCACCGTGCCCGTGGTGCGCGCCGAGGTCTCCGGCAGGCCGGTCATCTCCGCGAGCGAGAAGTGATCGCGCACCAGCTCGATGCGCAGCGGCGAGGGCAGCGTGATGCCCAGATCGCGGTCGAGCGTCTCGCGCATCGCGCTCACCACGCGCGCCAGCATCGGCACCAGCACCTGGTCCCGGTCGTCTTGCAGGCGCACGATCAGCTGGTGCGCGTCGTCGCGGACCACCACGGCGCCAGCCGTGCCGCGCGCACAGGCCTTGGCCAGGGCGCCCAGACGCGCGCCCTCGTCAGTCGCCGCCACGTCCGGTCGATCGAGCACCCCCAGCGCCTCGTCGTAGCGCGTCTCGTAGTACAGCATCCGGCCCCGCTCGAGCTCCATCGCCGTGTCCGAGGCATCGGCGCCGGCCAGCAAGCGCTGCGCGTCGTCAAAGCGCAACTGCAGCACGTCGTCGCGGATGCGCTGCGCGCGTACCAGATCGGTCGCCGCCGCGTCGGACCCCCACGCCGCGGTCGCCGCCAAGGCCAGGGACGCCAGCCCGACACGCAAGGACTCTTGCATGCAGCGGCTCATCGAAGCAGGCCCTCCGCGTAACGTCGCACCGCCTCCCGAAGACGCGGATCGCTCGTGGTCCCCAACCCGTCGAGCACCCGTCTGCGGAAGCCCTCTGGCCCCTTGAACTGGTCCGCACCCGGGATGTCCACGCGCTCGGTGCCCGGGCTGCCGTTGGGCGAGTCCTGCTCCGAGCTCGAAGTCTGCTTGTCCTGGTCCTTCGAGCTGGCGCCCTGCTGCTGCTCGCCCTGATCCTGCGCCGCTTGCGCCATCTCCAGCAGACGCTGCGCGTCGCGCTGCCGCTCGGTGCCTCGCTCCGGATCGTGCGCCCGGAACGCCGACGCCGCGTCGCGCATCGCCTGCGCAGCCTTGTCCAGCATCTCCGACGAGCGCTGCGGCAGAGGCGCCTCCCCGGCCTCGCTGCTCTCGCCGAGTTGGCTGGAGCGGTGGCCCAGCTCCTCTTCCTTGCGCGCGGCCTCATCCAGCGCGTCCTTCGACTTGTCGGCCGCGTTGCGCTGCATCCGGCTCATCTGCTCCTGCAGCCACGCCAGCTCCGCCTGCACCGTCTGCTTGGCCTGCCCCACGCGCGGCCCCAGCGGCGAAGGCTCGCCGAACACCGAGCGCTCGTCTTCCGCCAGCCGCTGCGCGTTGTCCCCTGCGCTCACCGCGTTCTTGCCCCCTTCCATCGCGGCCGACATCGCCATCCGCTCCATGCTGTCCGCCATCGCCTCCGCGTTCGACCGCATCGCCGCCGCTGCGCCCTCCACCGGCGACAAGCTCGAGGGGTCCGTCGGCAACGACTGCACCGACCGCCGAACCCGATCCGCATGCGCCCGAACCTCCTGCCGCAACCCCTCGTCGTCGGCCGCCTTCATCGACTTCTCGAGCACGTCCCGCAGCTCGTCCATCTCGGACGCATGCTCGCGCGCGATCTTCTCCAGCTCGCTCTGCTGCGCGTCGAACTGGTCCTGGGCGTCCGACGACGACTCGCTCTCGCCCATGCCCGGGATGCCGTCCCCGCCCGTGCCCCGACGGCCGCCGCCGCCGCTGAACGACGGGAAAGGGCGGCGAAGACGCGCCGCCAGGTGCTCGGCGGCCAGTTGCGCGTGCGGGAAGTCTCCCGCGCTCGCGGCGCGGTTCATGCACCGCACACCGATGCCGACCACCTCGCCCAGATCCTTGCCCAGCGTCTCCAGACGCGACAGCGAGCTGGCGCCCGCACCAAGGGCCGCCACCGCCGCGTCCCACCTGGCTTTGCCGTGCTCTGCATCGCCCTTGCGAACCAGCTCCGCGCCGCTCGCAGCAGCCTGCGCCACGTCCGACAGTCGCCGCGCGATCGCCATCGCGTCAATCGCCCCGAAGCTGCGCAGCGCACCGTCCACCGCCAGCACGGCGCTGTCCGTGGTCTCCCGCACCTTGGCGTGCGCGTCGCTCGCCGCCTTGCCCTGCTGCGAGCTCGACTCCTGGCCCACCGCCTTGTCCACCCGCTCCACCTGGCCCAGCAGGAACGCGCGCAGACGTCCGGGCAGCATGCGGCCTCCGAACGTCGTGTCCAGCAGCTCGGTGAGCTGCTTGGACAGCTCGCCCTGACGTTCCCGCTCCGCCGACACGTGCGCACGACGTTCCGCCGCCGACTGTCCGGGGCTCTCGGTGATGCGCGCCGCTGCCTGGTCGACCAGCCGATCGCGCAAGCGGGTGATCGCCTCGAAGCGCTGCGCCTCGGTCTCGCCAATCGCCGGCGGCACCACCGTGATGACAGCGCTCTTGCCCCACTTGGGGCCGGTGATCGGATCGTTGTCCCGAGCCTCGATCGTCAGCTCCACCGGAACCCACGCGCGCCGAAACGACGCGTCGTTCGCAGACACCACCACGCTGCCCTTCTCGTCCACCTCTTGGCCCTGGTGGCGCGCCAGCACCCGACGCTCCTCCTTGTCGCCTGCCCGGATCACCAGGTCGATTTGCGTGAGCCCGTGATCGTCGGTGACGCGGTAGCGCATCGGTATCTCCGTCACCTCCGCGAGCTTGACGGTCTGCGGTGCGCCCTCCAACTCGACGCGCGGCGCCTGGTCCGGGATCGACTCGACGTCGATCGGATCGGCCTGCTCGATCAGCACGTCGCCGAAGCGTGCCGCGACGTGCAGCGTCACGCTGTCCGCCAAGGTCCAGCGCGCTGCGATGCCGCCACGGCCGTCGTCGGCGAACGGCACCTCGGTCGTGCCGTCGGTCAGTACCAGGCGACGGCCCGCGTGCAACGCCCGCGCGTGCAGCGTCAGCACCGACCCGCGCGGGTGCGAGGTCGCCTCCGGCCCGATGAACATCTGATCGCGCCGGTGCAGGTAGCGCGGCACCTGCACGTCGCCCACCACGCCGTCGACCCAGTCCAGCGCCAAGGGCGCGCGGCCGTGACGCGCGAGCAGCACGTCGAAGCCTTCGAGAAAACGCAGCGGAGCAAAAGCCAGCAAGGCCAGGGCGACGCCCAGCATGATCAGGGCGGCCTGCTGCCAGTGGGCACCGCGCTTGCGTGCGGCTGTCTCGATGCGGTCGCGGCCGATGCCGGACACGACCTGGTCGAGGTGCAGCTGGGCCAGGCCGTAGGACAACGGGTCGGCCCGCGTCTCGGGGGAAACGACCAGGGCGGTCGCGCGTGCGGTCTTGTCCGCGGCTTGGCGATCCACGGCCGACAAGGCCGCGCGGGCCGCACGTACCGGGTCGCGCCACGCGTGCCATTCCCACCCAGCGCGAACCGACCAGGCGACAGCGACGATGGCCAGGCCGAGCGCAGCGCCAAGGCGCCAGGGCGTGGTTCCGACCCGAGCGGCGTGCGCGGCAACGACGGCTAGCAGCAACGCGGCCCCGGCGACCGCCGCCCGCCGGTGCGGGGACACAATGCTCCGCCAGGCGTGCAGGACATGGGCGAGTCGCGCGGGAACAACGGGAGGCACGACCGGAGCTTGGGGCAGATCGAGGGAGGTTGCCAGGGGATTGAGGGGCGCACTTGCGTGCCGCGGGCGCGCGGTTGTTGCCCCTTGACGCCTGCCTCGGGGCAAGATCGCAATCCTTGTTGGGTCACGGCCGGCACCGCGGCACGATCCAACGCGAGGAGCTTGCGCGCGCATGGAGAACCTCGTGACAGGCGCTGACACCGCCGCCTGGGTGGCGTGGCACCGGACCATCGAGACGCGGCGGCGCGACGCGCTCTTCCGCGATCCGCTCGCTGCCATCCTCGCCGGCGACCGCGGCGAGCAGGTCGCCCGTCGGATGAACCGCGGCAGTGCCACGCGCGGTGCGTGGACCACGATCGTTCGCACCGTGCTCATCGACGAGCTGATCGCGCGCTCCCTGGACGACGGTGTGGACCGCGTGGTCAACCTTGCCGCCGGGTATGACACGCGTCCCTATCGGCTGGCCCTGCCCGGGGCAGTCCGCTGGATCGAGGTCGATACGCCGGACGTGCTCGATCGAAAGCGCGCTCTGCTCGCGGGCGAGCGCCCTCGTTGCCCGCTGGAACGCTGCCCGGCCGACCTGCGGGATGAGGCGCAGCGCGCACGCGTGCTCGAGCAAGCGCTCGACGGTGCTTCCTCGGCGTTGGTGATCAGCGAGGGGCTGCTGGTGTACCTGCCCGAAGACATCGTGCGCGCCCTCGCCCGTGACCTGTGCGCACACCAGCTCGTGCGGTTCTGGATCACGGACCTCGCCTCCCCGCTGGTTCGAAGAGGCATGCGCAAGAAAGCTCACCTGGTAGCCCCGGATGCGCGCTGGCGCTTCGCGCCGGCTGACGGGGCCGATTTCTTCGAGGCCCTGGGCTGGCCCGCGACGGACATCCGAGCCGTGCTGCCCGAGGCGCGGCGCCTGAAACGCTTGCCCTGGATCTTGCGAGCGGTCGTCGCGTTCGATCGGAATCCGAGGCGCCCGTGGGGCGCCGTGATTCGATGTCAGCGGCGGTGAGCCTGCGACCAGGATGCGGCCCTGCGTGCGATCCCTTCGATCCGTGTCCCGGCGATGTTCTCTTTGAGCGGCCCGCTTCTACTCGTGGTGAGCCAGGGCGGAGCCGCCTCGCACCACCGCGCCTTCCGCAGTGGTGGCATACACAGTGGCCGCCGCGTCGCCCACCAGATTCGCGGCCTCGGGGCTCATCGCATCAGCCAATCTCGTCGCAACCGCATGCGAGACATTGTGCTCACCGGGAAAGCCTCCACACCCGAGCGTGACCGCGCTGACCGCGAGGTGGATCGCCGCGTGGATCGCGGCGCCGTCGAAATCCTTGTTCTCCCTGCCGATCACCTCGGCCTGCGCGCCCAGGGCTTCCGCCGTGGCCTTGAGCTCCGGCAGCAACACTGCCATCCGCTTCGAGGTGGAGACGATTTCCTCGTGGTCCTGGCTTCCCAGCGCTGCCTGGTACTGCTCGTTGACAGCGATGTACTCGAGATACTGGTTCTGGAACTTCGCGTAGGTGCCGCCCGCTCGGCGAATCTTGTCGCTGAGCTCGCCCCACATGTACCCGCCGGCATTCCCTGCTCGCTCGAACGCCGTCCGGATCGGCGCAGCGTCGCGGCGGATTGTCGCCTCGACCTCCGCGGCTCCGACCGCCCCCACCGTGCCGAGCGATGCCCCCACGCCGACGGTCAGCTCCGCTGCACGGCTGAGCACGGGAACACTCCTGTAAGCGGTGTTGACCGACGACAGCAGCTGCGCAACCTGCGCCTTCTGCCGCTGCGCGTCGTCGACGGCGTTGTGCTTCTGCGCCTCCAGGGAGCGATGGGAGGCAGCCCAACCGTCCGCCGCCGCCACTTCTCGCTGTTGTGTCGCCACGGCCGCGCGGAAGCTCATCCCCGCGCGCATCATCGCCACGACTTCTCGCGACTCCTGTTGGTCGAGCGATGCCGCCGCGCCCAGCGCGCTCTCGGCTGCAGCGTACCTCAGCCAGCCATGAGCGCCTGACGCAGCCACCGCCAGGCCGACCAGCTCCCGACGTTCACTGCCCACGCCTTGGAGCCTGACCGCAATCATCGCGTCGGCCAGCTCCGGATGCGCCGTGAGCGCGGCCTTGACGAAGCTCGCGGTCGCCTGCGACCGAAGCTGGCTGGGGCTCATGGCCGCGTATCGGTCATCCGCAAACCTGGCGGCGAGCACGCCCGTATCCACGCCGTGTCCGGGCAGCTCCCGCGCGAGCGTCGCGACCGCAGCCCGCGCAGTCTCGACGCGCTGCTCTTTCTGCGCGCCGCCTGCGGTCGCGCCGGATCGCACCGCGGCGAGCGTTCCGAGCAGGTCGCGTATCGCGCTGTGGCTCGAGTCGCTCGGGGCCGCGCCGCCATCGGACGCGCCGGCTGCGCGGTCTTCGCGTGCCGCGCGCGCAGCCGCCCGCTGTGTCGCGGGACTGTCCGTGGGCCGCGGCTCCGGGCGGCAGTGCGCCGTGGCGTCCTCCGAGCCCGATTCGCCCGAGAGGCGAGCTCGATGATACCTGGAGGTGTCGATGGAGGTCGTCATGTCAGTCCTTCTTTCTGGAGCGCGACGTAGCTGCGCAAGATTGTCCGGGCCCTCACGGCGTCGGAGCCCGCGGCGGGATCGACCGCAGAAAAGCCTCGCCAACGCGGAGCCGGACGAATTGGTTGTCCATGCTCGCAACACGTACGGTGGTCGTCATGCGACTGCCCACGCCCAGCGCCACCAGCGCCACCAGCAATGAACCCACCATCCAAGGCAGCGACTGGAGATAGGCTCCGAGCACGAAGAGTCCCAGCCCCATAACCAGCCCGCCCGCCTTGAGCAGACGCCCGTACGACGGTCGGCTTCGGTGCTTGGCGCACAGGCCCAGCTCGACGTTGGCGGACTTCTCCGTCATCTTGGCGAGAACGTAGTAGGGGAGCGGACCCAGCAGGAGGGCCGCGACGGTCCAGGACGGCGAGACTCTCAGTGTGACGCTTTGGCGGTAGAAGTCGGTCGGCGCGTTGCAGATGACGCACCGATCCGGCATCTCGCCGTCTTCCCGAGGAATGACGACGGTGCCGCCGTCGCGCCACGCGTTCCCCTCGGTGCCGCAGCAGGCGTGCGCGGACTGGGCCGCGGGGTTGTCCGTGCGGGGGAAGGGATCATGAGAGGTCGGGGTCCGTGCCAAGGCATCGTGATTTGCGTTCATGCCGGCCCCTCGGCCGGACCGGGCGCGGTGTTGCGAAAAAAAAAGAGTTCGGATTGCCCTCTCGCCGTGAGCCGTCGCGGAAGGTTGCGGGCGCTGTGCTGGCACCGGCGGTTCAAGCGGTCGCCGGTACCTGGCAGACCATGAACGGCAACCAGAACATGCTCGAGGGCTGTGCGGTGTCCGAGACGATGACCTTCCACAAGCAGTAGGGGAGCCGCGTCAGGGCCGGATCTCCCGCATGGCGATCGGCCGCGCCCGTCAGGCCTGCGGCGCCCCGGCCTGGATGCGCGCCAACTCCGCCTTGAGCTCGCTGATCCGCTTGGACGCGCTTCGGTACGCCTTGCCACCTGAGGCCAGCATCACAAGACTGACCAGCACCAAGGCGCCATCCAGGACGCTCCACCAAGACAGCCCGAAGTAGCGATACAGGGTCAGGCCCAGGACGAACAGCGCAAGCCCGGTGCGGATGAATGCCAGCGCCGTCCTTCCCACGGCCAGCTCCGTGCGCTGGTGCGACAGGTTCGTGCGCGTCTCGGCCAACAGGTTGCGTCCCGTGGCCAAGGAGGTTCGCTTGTTCGACAGGTCGGTGCGCCGCTCGGCTAGCGTGTTGCGCTCCGTGGCCATGTCGGTTCTCTTGACCGACAGGTCCGTGCGACGTTCGGCCCAGTTGGTCCGGCGGTCCGCCAGCTGCGTGCGGGCCCGCGCCAGGTCCGTGCGCTGCCCCGCCATCGACGTGCGCCCGCGGGCCATGTCGGTTCGTACCACGGCCAGGTCGGTCCGCTGGTTGGCGAGCGTGGTGCGCTCCCGGCCCATGTCCGTGCGGATGTTCGCCAGCTCGCTCGACCGCGTCGACAGCCGCGTCTGCTCGCGCGTGAGCGCCGTGCGTTCCTGGGCCATGCCGGTCTGCTTGAGCGCAAGCACGTTGCTCTGTCCGGCGTGGGACAACAGATCCTCGGATATCTTCGTATGCGTGCGCTCGATGTCGCACATCTCCCGCTCGGTCTGAGCGACAGTCTGGTGCAGCTCCAAGTTCCGCAGCATCAGGGCCTGGATCTCGCTCAGGGCCTTTTGGGTAGTGTCGGACGTGTTCGAGGTCTCGCTCATGCCGTGCTCCTATCGAGTTGGCAACGATGCTCCAGCGAAGCAAAGCCAGTCAGTCGGCGTCGATCACGGGTTCGAAGATGGCCGCGCAGCCCGCCTCGTACTCGACCCGCTTGTCTCCGCTCTCGGATTGGGCAACCTGGCAGACAAGGGCCCGCTGATCGTCTTCGAGGTAGGGCCCGACCAGCTGAATGGTCTGGCCCTTGACCTTGGCCTCGATCTCGTGAGTGCTCGTGCGCGAATCGGTCACCAACGCGGCTTCCACACGCGTGGCCAGCAGCAGCTCCTGGACCTCCTGCAGCGTCTCCGGCAGCGGCTGGAGCTCCGGCTCGTTGGCCGCGCAACCCAGCAGACGGCACGCGGCCGGGACCGACATGCGCTGCAGGTTCAGGATCAGGTCGTACAGCCCCGTGTGCCGGATGTCCCGCCCGTACATGAACCGCGCCCAGCGTCCCCGATTCTCGTCTTCCGTCTGGATCTTCTCGACCGCTTCTTCCTCCGTGCAGCGGAAATGGGCCATCGTGGTCCGGATGCGCATCGGCAGGGGAGCGTTGATCCGCACGCGCAGCACGTGCCGAAATGCCGGTATCAGCAGGTGCCCGGAGTATCCGTGATAGATGAGATTGTCCTGCTCCGCATACTCGAGCAGCGCCAGACGCATGAGAATCACGTACGGGCGACGAAGGCGGCTGAATTGCTCGTAGGCCCGCGTGGCGTTGCCGATGGACTCCACGATGCGATTGGCAATCTCGCCGTGCTCGTTGACCCGGGCCACCAGGTCTTCGCGCGAGACACTGCGGTAGCCGATTGCCTTGGACAGGGAGTCGGTGAGCGGGGTAACCCCGGACATCGTTCCGCGGGAGATGAGGATGATCGCCATGGAACCTGCGTCGGACGGAGCCTTGCAAGTGTTGTCCACCGCGCCCACGCCGACTGTCAACCCGCGACGGCCTCAATATGTATTCGTGATCACAGCACGATATTCTGTTCGTCAGCCGTGCGCCCGCCATGCGTGCGCAACGGCACTCGCGCGCCCCTCACTTGTTCTCCGCTCCGCCCGGAAGCTGCGGAAACCACACCGCCGACGCCCTCTGCAACCGCAGACACTCAGGCCTCGCCATCGGCTGCTCGTGCCCCGACACCATGTCGACGCACCGCCACCACCCGTCCCATGCCTGCGCTTGAATCGTTGTCGTAGCCTGCAACATTCCCCAGGTGTTCAGCGGGCACGTGAAGATGCCAGTGCAGTTGGAGATGGGAATGGGCTGGTCCATCGGCCGCGGCGGCCGAATCAGGCTCCGCCCCACCAGCGTGGCGGCCAGCCGTCGCATCGCAAACGAATCCAGCACGCCCATCACATCCAGCAACGTGGGCAGCATGTCCAGGTGCGTGACGCTCTCGTCCCGCCATTGCGACAGGTTCTGCGCCTCCGTGTCGCTCAACGCCCCATTGCCGTAGGCGATGAACGCCGGCACATGGATCTGCTCGTCATACAGGTCCTGCCCGTGGTGAATGGCAGTGTGCTCGCCAAACGCTTCGCCGTGGTCGCTCGTGAACGCCACCACCCACGGCTCGTCCCCGGCCTTGTCCAGGAACGCTTTCACGCACCGCGCTATCTGCTTGTCCTGCTCGTGAATCGAATCCAGATACGCGTTGTGCAGCTCCGCCAGCCCGCGCCAGCTCACCTCGTGCTGCCAAGGCCTGAACGGCGCATCCGTCTCATCTACATAGTACGGCGCGTGCGTTCCCCCGAATTGAAGCACCACCAACGTCGGCGTGTGCAACCGCGCCATCATCGGCTCCACCCGGTCCGCCAGCAGACGGTCCACTCCCTCGTCCGTTTCCTCGTCGTCGTCGTTGACCGTCCGCCCCAGGATCATCTCCAACGCCAGATAGTGGTCCACCGACTCGGGGACATCGTCGCGCTCGAAGTTGCCGCTCGAATGCGACGTCCAATACGCAACGTCGTAGCGCTGCTCCTGCCGCCGCGTGGCGCGGGCGTAGTCGAAGATCATCGGCGAGGCGATTACCTCGCTGCGCGGCAGCACCTGGATGCGACCGGTGACCAGGGCCGAGACCGCGATTGCCGTGTAGCTGGCCACCGAGCGCGCCTGCAAAAGAGGAATCCGGTTCGGCAGCAGCGCCAGCGTGCGCGGTGCCACGGCGCAGGCGGCCGCGCCCTCCGCGCAATAGTCCTTGCCCCGCACGCTCTCGGTGACGATCAGCAGAACGTTCGGCAGCCGCGGTCGCGTCGAGACCAGCGGTGGGACTTGGACGCGCGCGACGGGCGTTTGGTCCTTGGGCTGCCACAGCAGCCGGACGGACTCGACGAGCTGAAGATCCGGCGGGCCTTGTCTGGCCGGCCCGGAGAGAAGGATCCCGGCGATCAGCATGGCCGCAGGGCGCCGCGGGGACCAGGATGCGTCGGTTGACAGGCGCAAGAGAGCATACTCGAGCGCCACGGCAGGTGCCCATATCCACAACAGCTGCGGCAAGGCCCGCACCACCACCGGCCAGACATCGGACCAGCAATGCGTCGCGCTTTGCACGACCTGCAGGTCGATCGTGCCGTGATAGTAACGGTGAAAGACAATCTGCACGGACCCCAGCAGGGCCGCGAACACCGCGCCTGCGATGCGTGCAGCGCGCGAGCCCCGCGCCGCCCATACCGCGGACCACAACAGCGCGCTCTCCGCCACGTACACGAGCTGCGACGGCCCGCTCCACAAGCTCGCAGGCCCGCGCCACGCCACGTCGAGCGCGACGAACTGGAGCACGAAGCAAGCGGCGAACAACCGCGAGAGCAGACGCATGAGCGAAGGCGATGAAGCCTACTACAAAGCGAAGCTCGAGCCTGCTACCAAGACATCGTGACTCGCGTCGCATGCCCGCGCAGCCAGGGCGCGGTGCCGGCGCCGCTGTCGCGCGGCTCGAACTGCCGGGCGCTCATAGCCGCGCCGCCAGCTCCGCGCCTTGCCGGATGGCGCGCTTGGCGTCGAGCTCGGTCGCCAGCTCCGCCCCGCCGATCACATGGTATCGCGGCCGAGCGCCCGCCGCCTTCGCCGCCGCGTCGAACAGCTCTCTGGACGATTCCTGGCCCGCGCAAACCACCACGGTGTCGACCTCGAGCAGCAGCGGACGGCCTTGCTGCGTGATGTGCAGCCCCTGGTCGTCGATCTTGACGTAGCTGCAGCCCTTCATGAGCTGCACGCCCTTGCTCTTGAGCACGGCGCGATGCACCCAGCCCGAGGTCTTGCCGAGATCCTTGCCCAAGGGCGAGCTCTTTCGCTGGAGCAGGTAGACCTCGCGCGCGGCACGGTCGACCTCGGGCTTGCGCAAGCCCCCTGCGGCCTCGGAGCGGAAGTCCACGCCCCACTCCTTGAACCAGTGATCGGCCGGCTCCGGCCGCGGCAGCTCCGGGTCGTGTACGAGGTATTGCGCCACGTCGAAGCCGATGCCGCCCGCGCCGATGATCGCCGCCCGCGCGCCCGCCCGAACCTTGCCCAGCAGCACGTCCGCATAACCCGCCACTTTCGGATGACCAATGCCCGCAATCGCCGGCGTGCGCGGCTTGACCCCCGTCGCCACCACCACCTCGTCCCACCCGCCGTCGTCCAGCTCGCCCGGCTGCACCCTGCGGCCGAGCACCAGACGCACGCCGGTCTTCTCGATACGCTTTGCGAAGTACCGCAACGTCTCGGCGAACTCCTCCTTGCCGGGGATGCGAGCGGCCAGATTGAACTGCCCGCCAATCCGATCCGCCGCGTCGAACAGCGTGACGTCGTGGCCCCGCTGCGCGGCAATCGTGGCGCAGGACAGCCCCGCGGGCCCCGCACCGACCACCGCGATGCGCCTGGGCTTGCGCGTGGTGAGGTAGACCAACTCGGTCTCGTGGCAGGCTTGCGGGTTGACCAGGCAGCTGGCGCGCTTCATGGCAAAGGTGTGATCGAGGCACGCCTGGTTGCACGCAATGCAGGTGTTGATCTCGTCCGCGCGGCCCTGGGCCGCCTTGTTGACGAAATGGGGATCGGCGAGCATGGGACGAGCCAGCGACACCAGGTCCGCCTTGCCCGAGGCGAGCACCTGCTCGGCCACCTCGGGCGAGTTGATCCGGTTGGAGGCGATGACCGGAATGCCCACCGCGGCCTTGACCTGCGCGGTGGCGTCCACGAACGCAGCCCGCGGTACCGACGTGACAATCGTGGGCACGCGCGCCTCGTGCCAGCCGATGCCCGTGTTGATGATCGACGCGCCGGCGGCTTCGATGGCTTGGGCGAGATCGATCACCTCCTGCCGCGTGGAGCCGTCGGGCACCAGATCGACCATCGACAAGCGGAAGACGATGATGAAGTCGGGTCCGCAGGCCTGGCGGACCGCCTGCACCACCTCGACCGGGAACCGACGGCGATTCGCCGCGCTGCCGCCGTAGTCGTCCGTGCGGTGGTTGGTCCTGGGCGCGGTGAACTGGTTGAGGAGGTATCCCTCGCTGCCCATGATCTCCACTCCGTCGTAGCCCGCGCTCTTGGCGAGACGAGCTCCCCGGGCGAAGTCCCGGACCGTCTGGCGCACTTCCCGCGTGCTCATCGCCTTGGGGGTGAATCGGTTGATGGGCGCCTTGATGGACGAGGCGGAGCGCGAGAGCGGATGGAACGCATATCGGCCCGCGTGAAGGAGCTGCAGACAGATCCGGCCGCCCGCGTCGTGCACCGCTCGGGTGATGACACGATGGCTCAGGGCGTCGGTCCGGTGGATCATCGAGCCGGAAAAGGGGTAGAACCAGCCATGGCGGTTGGGGCTGAATCCGCCGGTGATGATCAGTCCCACGCCGCCCCGGGCTCGCTCGGCAAAGTAGGCGGCGAGCTTGCCGCGGTGCCAGAGGCGATCCTCGAGGCCGGTGTGCATCGAGCCCATCACCACGCGATTGCGCAGCGTGACCTGGCCGAGGTCGAGGGGGGCGAGCAAGTGAGGATAGGACGACATGCGGGGCTCCGGCATGGATGATGGCGCCGAAAGGCGCGGTGACGACGATCTGGACGGCGTCAAGATACCGTCCGATCTTGACGGTGTCAAGCCGGCTCTGTCACCATGGGCGGCCATGACCACCGGCGGCCCGTACCACCATGGCGACCTGCGGCACGCACTTCTGGTTGCGGCAGGGCAGCTGCTGCGCGAGGAGGGCGTCGAGGGGCTTTCCCTGCGCAAGCTGGCCGAGCGGGTGGGGGTCTCCAGGACGGCGCCCTACCATCATTTTCGCGACAAGCACGCCCTGCTCTGTGCGCTGGCCGCGCAGGGGTTCGGAGAGTTGGCCGAGCTCATCGACGCCGCCAGGCTGGAGCCAGGACCCGGCCTGGAAAAAGGCCTGCGCCAGTTCGTGCGTGCCTATCTGCGATTCGCCACCAGCCAGCCGGAACAGTACGAGCTGATGTTCGGCCGAACCATCTGGAAGGGCAGCCGGCCAACACCGGACCTGCAGCAGATCGCCTTCCACGCCTTTCGACGCTACGTCGATCGGGTCCATGCCATGGCCAACGACCCGCCGTCGCGCAAGAGCGCGCGCACCCTGCGGCTCGCCCAGGCGAGCTGGGCAACCTTGCACGGGCTGTGTCGTCTTCTCATCGACGGGATCTACCTCGACGCCAAGGACATGGAACAGGTGAGCGACGAAGCGGTGCGGCTGCTGTTCGCGGGGTTGCGGGGCTGATGGCCAGCATCCTGCCGGGGCGCCCTGGACAGGGCTCCGGCCCGTCCCCACGCTGTGGCAACAGCAGCGGGCATCAACGGGAGGGCGGCCGTCATGAAGAACGCTCGCAAGTACGACAGCAGAGTGACGATCGGTGCCGTTCCGGACAGCGAAGATCTGCAGCAGTTGCGCGATCTCGGCTACCGGACGCTCATCGACTTGCGTGACGACGACGAGAAGTTCGGCGGTGTGGTGGAGAAGAGGGGGCGCGAGCTGGGCATGGCCTATATCGGTATCCCGATTGTCCGGGACGAAATCACCATGGATCAGGTGCTCGCGTTCTACCAGGATGTCTACCGCCGAGGCTCGGGGCCCCTATACTGCTTCAGCCGTCACGGCAAGCGGCCCCTGGCTCTGCTGCTGCTGCTCGAGGCCGTTGCCCAGCACAAGCCGCTGTCGTTCATCTTCCGGCGGGCCGCGAAGTTCGGAATGAACCTCGAGGGCGATCTGTCCCTCAACGCGTTCCTCACTGAATTCTACAACAGTGGGAAGATGGAGCCGATCGTCGCGGCCATTCGACAGCTCCGGCCCGAGCTGTTGTGAGCACTTGGCGAGCGCGCGCGGTGCGGCTGCATGCCGAACGGGGTTGCCCGGTTCGTCAATCTTTCGTAGGGTGCTGCTCCTGGGTCCGGCGCTCGATGCGAATTGGGCCCGAGGAGGCACGAGGGATGAACAGATTGACGACGGTGGTGCTTGCCGCAGCGCTTGCTGCGTCGGTGCAAGGGTGCTGCAAGAAGTCCGAAACGAGCTGTCCTCCGACGTTCAACAGCCTGCCCGAAGCCCAGCAGAAGGCGGGCGGCACATGCACGTGCGCCGGCGGCGCCGCGACCGGCTCGGTATGGGGCTCTGACATCTATACGACGGATTCGTCCATCTGCGCGGCCGCGGTTCACGCAGGGGCAATTCCGCTGTCGGGCGGACAAGTGCACTTCGCGGCTGCCCCGGGCTGCCCGTCGTATCGGGGGACGGAGCGCAACGGCGTGTCGACCGGCGCCTGGGATGCCTACGAGGGCAGCTTCTACTTCGTAGGCCATGGCGACGGCAAGTGCCAAGGCGCCAACCCGCAGGACAAGTGCCCGGAGCGATTCCACGACATCCATGGCGTGAGCGCGTCGACACAAATCACCTGTACCTGCGCTCCCGGCCGGCTCTCGGGCTCGGTGTGGGGCAGTGACATCTACACGCAAGACTCCTCCGTATGCGCCGCGGCCGTCCATGCCGGCGCCATCCCCGCCTCCGGTGGTGTCGTCACCGCCAAGGCCGCGGCTGGCTGCAAGGCCTACCATGGCAGCTCCCGAAACGGCGTCGCCAGCGGCGATTGGGGCTCCTACGACGCCAGCTTCTACTTTCCCAGCAAGGCAACCGGCGCCTGTCCCTGATCCAAGGCCGCCCGGCCGCGCCGCCGCCTAGGAGCACCGATTCCTTCGGCGTCCTGGGCGTGGCGGAGGGCAGCCACAGATAACGCAGAAGGACGCAGAAGTACGGTTGGGCCCGTGCGTCAGGTGCGCGCAGTCTTTGGAGATCGTCGCAGCATACCCATGCGGTCGCCCCGAAGAACCCTCTACTTCTGTGATGTTCTGCGCAATCTGCGGCTACCTCCGAGGCGAAGGAATCGGTGCGCTAGGCCTTGCCACGGCCGCTGAGCACGCTGTCGAGCGCACGCGACAATGTCTGGATGCCGTAGGGCTTCGATACGTAGCCCGCCGGATCGCCCTCCCGCGCCACGTCGGCAAACTGCTCCTCCGCATATCCGCTCGACAGCAGGATCGGTACGGTCGCATCGATGGACTTCATCATCTTCATCGCCGCGACGCCTCCGAGCCGCGGCATCGACACGTCCAAGATCACGCACGCGAGCCGGGCGTGGTGCGCGCGGAACACGTCCACCGCATCCAGGCCGTCCTTGGCCGACAGCGTCTCGTGCCCCAGATGCTCGACGATCCGGCAGCACACCTGGCGAATGGACTCCTCGTCGTCGACCACCAGCACCGCTCCCCGCCGCGGCTCGCTGCGGTCGTCGTCGTGCTCGCTTTCCGCAACGGTGTCGCCATGCTCCTGCTCGCACGCCGGGAACGCCACCCGCATGCGGGTGCCCCGCCCGGGCTCGGTGTCGACCAGCACCGCGCCGTGACAGGTCCGCGCAATGCCCATCAGGGCAGCCAGGCCCAGGCCGCGCCCAGCCCCCTTGGTCGAGAAGAACGGATCGAACAAGCGGTCCAGCGTGGCCGCCGACATCCCGCAGCCCGTGTCGCTGATCTCGATGAAAGCGTACGTGCCGGGCGCAACGCTCTCTCCGGTTCGATTGTGTCGTAGCTCCGCGCCGTCGAACTCCCGGACCCCTGTCGTCAGGTCGACCGTGCCCCCTTCCTCACCCACGGCCTCTGCCGCGTTCGTGATGAGGTTCAGAACCACCTGCTGCATCTGGCCGGCGTCCGCCAGCACGCACGCGCGCTGCTCGGGCAGGTGAAGGCGCAGCTCGATCGTCTTCGGAAGGGTCGCCCGGAACAGCTCCGCGTTGTCGCGCACGACGCTTCGCAGGTCCAGGTGGGAGATCACGTAGGCGCCCTTGCCGGCGAACGCCAGCATCTGCCGGGCGAGATCCGCAGCCCGGCGAGTGGCTTGCATCGACCGCTGGATGCCCTCCCAGGTGGGGGATCCCAGCGGCACCTTGTCCGAAACCAGGTCCAGATTGCCGAGAATCGCCTGCAGCAAGTTGTTGAAGTCGTGGGCGACGCCGCCTGCAAGAACCCCGAGGCTCTCGAGCTTCTGGGCATGAAGCACCTGGCGCTCGAGAACGAGCCGCTGCTCTTCGGCTCTCTTGCGTTCGGTGATGTCCGCGGCGAAGCCGCAGAGCCCGTAGAGCTGTCCCTTGCTGTCGCGCAGAGGAAACTTGGTCACGAGGTGGGTTCGCTCCGCGCCGCCGGGAAGCACGACGCGCTGTTCCTGCTGCGACGGCTCCCCCGTCTCCAGCACGGCGCGATCTTGCACGCGGAAGCTGTCCGCGTGGTCGCGCGTCGGGAGCTCGTCGTCGGTCTTGCCGCGCACCTGCTCGCGCGTCAGGCCGATGGCCCGCTCGAGCGCACTGTTGATCGTCACATATCGCCCCTGCGTGTCCTTGATGAAGATGTGCGAGGGGCTGCCGTCGATGATGTCCTGCAGCAGCCGCTGTTGCTCGAGCAGGGCGCTCTCGGCTTGGACCTTGTCGGTCACGTCGCGCCAGCCGAGCACGGCACCGACCACGACGCCGTTGCTTCGAAGCGGGATCGCGGTGGTCTCCACGATGCGGTCGCCCCGCAGCGGATCGGTCACGACCAGCCGCAGGTCCTCGACTGCCTCGCCACGCAGCGCCCTGGCCGACGCATGCTCGTGAGCCTCCAGGCGCCTGCCGTCGAGCGCGCGCATGGGTACATGCGCATGGAGCTGGCGATGGCCGGCCGCGTCGGTCTCCGAGCCGTCCACCCCGAAGACCTCGCGCGTCTGGCGGTTGACGCGCACGGGCTTGCCCGCCGCGTCGAACACGATGACCGGGAATGACATGGCATCGAAGATCGCGTCGAACTCCGATGCGCGCTGCGACGATTCCGCCTCGCGAGCACGTAGCGCGTCCTCGGTCGTCTTGAGCGAGGTGATGTCCACGAAGGTGACGACCACCCCGTCGATCTGACCGGCGTCGCTGCGGCGGAAGGGCAGGAAGCTGGCCGAGTACCAGTGTCCGCCGCCGATGGTTCGCACCTGGCGCTGGATGGTCTCGCCGGATTGCAGCACGCGACGGCAGTCCGCCAGCAGATCCGCGAGCTCGACCTTGGGGGCGAGATCCTGCAGCGCGCGGCCCACGTCGGTGTCGATCAGGTGGAAAACGCCCCGGGCCGCAGGCGTGTACTTGGTGATGCGCAGCTCGGCGTCCAGGAAGACGGTCGCGATCTGGGTGGCGGCCAGCAAGTTCTGCAGATAGTCGTTGGCCTCGGAGAGAGCCGCCGCCTTGTCCTGCAGGTTCGCATTGAGGGTCTCGAGCTCCTCGTTGGCCGACTGCAGCTCCTCGCGGGAGGTCTCCAGCTCCTCGTTGGCGGACTGAAGCTCCTCGTTAGTCGAAACCAGCTCTTCGTTGGAGGATCGCAGCTCTTCGTTGGCCGCCTCCAGATCCTCGATGGCCGCCTGCAACTCTGCCCGCGTCGCACGCAGCTCGGCCTCGACATGGTCGACCATCGGTACGGTCGCGCTCGAGGTCGCAGCGTGTTCGAATGGCGGGACGTCCTCGAGCACCACCGCGAACATCGGTCCGTTCGGAGCAAGAGCGGGCAAGGGACGAACCGTGATTCTGACGAGGCACGAGTCGGTGTCGAGATCGACGCGCACAGCCTCGCGAACCGCCCGTTTTGCGGTGCGAGCGGCTTGCTCCACGGCCCCCCGCACCTCGTGTCGCAGCGAGCCGCGCAGCAGGTCGAACAGGTTGTGGCTCAACCCTCCGGGCGGCGGCTGCAGATACCGGCTCGTGCGCCCAGCCACGAACGAGATCTCGCCGCGATCGTCGACCGCGATGGTGGGAGGCGTGAACTCCTCGAGCACCATGCGCTCGAAGGTGCGTACGGACAGCGGAACCGCCGCGGGCTTCTGATCCGCAGGCCCGGCGGCGCGATGCCAGGACGCGTGATGCTTGGCGTGCGGCAGGTCGAGCGGCGGCGTGCGCACAGCGTCGTTGCGACGGAAGATGCGGTGACGCTTATCGACGGTCTGGAACAGGTCGGGATGGCCGGCGATCCCTTCGCTGGGCCCCAGGAAAAGGAAGCCACCGGGGCGAAGCGCAAAGTGAAACATGGGTGCCAGCCTGCGCTGCAACCCTGCCTTGAGGTAGATGAGAAGGTTGCGGCACGACACCAGGTCGAGGGACGAGAAGGGCGGGTCGCGCACCACGTTGTGCACCGAGAAGATCGTCATCTCCCGCAGGGATGACCTCACCTCGTAGCCGTGCGCGTCCCTGGCGAAGTAGCGTTCGAGCCGCTGGGGCGGCACGCGCTGCTGGATGTCCGCCGGATAGCGGCCGCGACGTGCCGAGGCCAGCGCCTCGTTGTCGATGTCGGTGGCGAAGATCTGAACGGGCCGCGCCGAACCTCGCCCGAGCAACTGCTCGTGCACCAGGATCGCCAGCGAATACGCCTCCTCCCCCGACGCGCACCCGGGCACCCAGATGCGCACCGGCACGTCATCTCCGGACGCGTCCAGGATTCGCGGAATGACCAGCTCGGCCAGCGCTTCGAAGGCCTCCTCGTCGCGGAAGAAGTGCGACACGCCGATCAGCAGGTCCTTGAACAAGCGCTCCGCTTCCCCGCTGTCCTGCTGCAGCAGCCGCAGGTAGTCCTCGACACGCGTCAACTGGAGCATGCCCATGCGGTGACGCACGCGCCGCACGAGCGTGCCTTCCTTGTAGCGACTGAAGTCGTGACCCGTGGCCCGGAGCAGCGTGGCCGTGATGGCCGGCAAGCGTGCCGTCGTCTCCACCGTCGACAGCTCGGCCTCGCGACCTCTGCCCTCGCGCGTCACCGCCGTGTGCTGCATCAGCGCCGACGGCACCTCCTCGACCGGCAGGATGAGATCGACCACGCCCGCGGCGATCGCCGCTTCCGGCATCGTGTCGTACAGCGCGGTCTCCGGCGATTGGGCGATCGTCAGCCCGTCGTGATCACGTACCGCCCGAAGCCCCGAGACCCCGTCGCACCCAGGGCCGGACAACACAATGCCGACCGCGCGCTCGCGCCTGTCCTCGGCCAGCGATCGCAGGAAGACGTCGATCTCTCCCCGCTCGTCGCCCTGCGTACGGGGCGTCACGCACAGCTCCCCTTCGCGCAGCGTCAGCAGGGAGGCGACCGGGCCCACGTACACGCGATCGCGTTCCACGCGCGTGCGGTCCGACGCCAGCTGGACCGGAAGGCGGCAGTGCGAGGCGAGGGAATCGACCAGGGCTCCTGGCCAGCCCGCATCGACGTGCTCGACAACCACGTACGCGATGCCAGCATCGGGTGGGAGCCGGGAAAGAATATGCTTCAACGCTTCGAGGGCACCGGTCGATCCGCCCAGGCCCACGACGAAATTGCACGCATCATGGCGCAAGCCGTCACGCTCCGTCGCGATGGGCACCGCATCATCAGTGGGTGAGGAGGTCATCTGCAGCCGGTCGCCTTTGCTTGTCAGCTCGTTGTCGTGTTGCAGCCCCGAGCCCTTACCTATACCAGATTTGGTCAAAAGAGGATGCGGGGAATAACGCGAAGGGCGGTGGAATCTGTCGTTTCCGGCTTGGGCGCGGCGCGTCACTCCGGCCATGGGCCAACCACGCAGCCGGCAAGGCGCTCGGCTCGCGTTGCGCGTTGAGACACGGTCCGGATCGGCGCTAGCCGCTGGTCTTGGAAACGGCGCACTCCGGCGAATCGGAAGGGCCGTGGGGATGGATGTCCACGCTTGGGCGCGTGGCCCTTGCCAGCTCGTCAACCCACGCGCACTTGCCCGCCGCTCACGTGCACACTCACGGTGGCCGCAAAGCGCTCGAGCATTTTCCGATCGTGGGACACGAGCAGCACCGTGCCCCCGAAGCTCTCCAGCGCGCTCTCCAGTTGCTCGATCGCCGGCATGTCCAGGTGGTTCGTCGGCTCGTCGAGCACCAAACAATTGACGCCGCGTGCCTGGAACAGCGCGAGCGCCGCGCGCGTGCGCTCTCCCGGAGAAAGCGACGGTGCCGGTCGGGCCACGTGGTCGGCCCCGAGCCCGAACTTCGCAAGCAACGTTCGGGCGTCCACCGGCAGCATGCCCGAGGCCTCGAGGAACCCGTCGAGCAGCGTCGCGTTCTCCGCGAAGCGAAGCCGGCGCTGATCCAGCTCGCCCGTCACCACCCCAGGCCCCAACCAACGCGTTCCGTCGGAGGCGGGCACCTTGCCGATGAGCAGGTCGATCAGCGTGGACTTGCCCGAGCCGTTGGGGCCCACGATCGCCACCCGGTCCGCCCACCGGATCTGCAGATCCACCGGGCCGAGCGTAAAGGCGCCCCTGCGCACCGTCGCCCCTTGCAGCCGCGCCACGACGTCGCCGCTGCGCCCGGTTTGCGCGATCTCCAGCCGCAGCTGCCAGCCCTGCCACGGCTTGTCCACCGTCTCCAAGCGCTCCAACGCCCGCTCGGTCGCGCGCGCCTTGGCCGCCACCTTCTCGCTGGTCGCGATGCGATGCGCGTTGACGTGCTTGTCCTTCTCCGCCTTGTCCTTCTTGGCCCGTGCCGCGCCCTGGGTGGCCCATAGGCGCTGCTGCTGCGCTCTGGCTCGCAGCGTGTCGCGCTTGTCCGCGAAGGTCTCGTAGTCTTCCAGCGCGTGACGCCGTGCGATGTCCCTGGACTCGAGGTACGCAAGCCATCCGCCGGCAAAGAACGAAGCGCTGCGGCTGTGCTCGTCCAGCTCCACCACGTCGGTCACCACGCGCTCGAGAAACGCGCGATCATGGGACACGACCGCCATCGTGATGTCGGGCCGCGTGGCGAACGCCTCCAACCGCTCGAGACCGTCGAAGTCCAGATCGTTGGTCGGCTCGTCCAGCAGCAGCACGTCGAAGCGAGCCAGCAGCACCCCGGCCAGCGACACCCGCGCGGCTTGTCCGCCCGACAGAGCGATCGTCGGGCGATCGGCCAGCTCCGCCCCGATGCCCAGTTCGTCGAGCGTCCCGGCTGCGCGCGCATCCAGGTCTCCGCCTCCCAGCGCAAGCCAACGTTCCAACGCTTGCGCGTACAGATCGTCGCTGCCCGGTTGCTCCTGGGCAAGCGCCGCGGCCGCCTCGTCCATGGCCAGCGCCGCTGCTGCCACACCGGTCCTGCGGGCCAGATAGTGCAGCACCGTCTCGTCTGCGCGCCGGTCGGGCTCCTGTGGGAGATACCCCACGGTCGCCGTCGGCGGCGCGGTGACGATCGAGCCCTGGTCGGGCATGATCAGGCCCGCCATCACCCGCAGCAGCGTGGACTTTCCCACGCCGTTGGGACCCACCACGCCGACCCGCCGGCCGGGCACCAGGGAGAACGACACGGCCGAGAGCACCTCGACCGGGCCGAGGGAAACGGAGACATCGCGAACGTGAAGCGTGGCGGGCAAGGGACCGGTCTCGTAGTGCAAGGCGCCGCCGTGCGCAACACGACCGCCAGCCGGCTCGCGGCGCGCGACGCGACGGTACGAGGCGCACCCGCCCGATGTTGTCGAGGTCGCATGCCGCGCGGCCAACATGCCTGCTTTCGACACTCACGCCGAGGCCGCAGGCACGCAGGTGTCGAGCGGTTCGCACTGCGCCTGGGCGTCACGCACGACCTGCTCTGAGCGCTCGCGCAGCCGATCGGAAGATCGAGCAGCGAGAATCCGTCGCACGAAACCGCACGCGTCAGGGCGAGGAACGGTCTACACTGCCCGAACCTCACGACGGAGACCCTGATGCGCAAGACCATCGCCATCATCTTTGCTGGGGGGCGGGCCGAGGAGATGTCCGTGCTGACCTTCTGGCGACCCAAGTCCGCGGTCGTCTTTGGCGGGTCCTACCGGATGATCGATTTCGCGCTCACCAACCTCGCCAACACGGACGGCATCGACAACGTCGGTATCCTTTCACAATACAGGCCCTCGTCGCTCATCGACCACGTGGGCATCGGCCTTCCTTGGGACTTCGTCGGCAACGAGCGCGGCGTGCGTTTTCTTCCGCCGCACATTGGCCCGGACCACGCGGATTGGTACCGCGGCACCGCCGACGCGCTCTATCAGAACATCGACTTCCTCGAGCTGCACCGGCCCGACGACGTGCTCATCGTTTCGGGCGATCACGCCTACAGCATGGACTACACGCCGCTGCTGCGCTTCCACATGGAGCGCGACGCCGACGTGACCCTGGCCTTCACACCCATGGAGGTCAACCCGTCGCGCTTCGGCATCGCGGAGCTCAACGCCGAGGGGCGGATCATGAGCTACATGGAGAAGCCCAAGCACCCGCGCACCAACCTGGCGTCGATGACGGTGTACGTATTCCGCAGATCGGTGCTGGTGGAGGAACTGCGGCGTCACGCCGCGTTGGGACCCGAGGAGCGCAAGACGTTCCACATCTACGACGAGATCCTGCCGCGCATGATGGCGCACCGCCGTGCTTTCGGCTGGGTTCACTACGGGCCCTGGGAGTACGCGCGCACGCTCGACGCGTACTTCGAGGCGCACCAGAACCTGCTCGGGCCGTCGCCATCGATCGATCTGCTGTCGTGGAAGGTGCGCACGAACCCGATGGCACGCAGGGCCGCGCCTCCGCCGCCGATGCGATGCTTTCCCGGTGGGGAGGTGGTCGACTCAATGGTGAGCGGAGGTTGCGTGGTCGAGGGACGCGTGGAGCGATCGGTGCTTTCGCCGGACGTGAGAATCGGCAAGGGTGCGATCGTTCGCGACTCGGTGCTGTGGGACAAGGTCGTGGTCGAAGAGGGGGCCGTGCTCGATCGCGTGGTGTGCGACAAGCGCTGCGTGATCGGCCGGGGTGCGCGGGTGGGCGTGGGTGAGGAGCTGCCGCCCAACACCGAGCAGCCCGGCTCGCTGACCTGCGGCGCCAGCGTGCTGGGCATGGATGTCCACGTGCCGGCGGGCACCCAGATCGGGCGCAACGTCATCATCTATCCGAAGGCAGGGCCGGATCAGCTGTCGGGGCCGATCGCCTCCGGGCGGACCATCCACACGCCTACCCGGTGAACAGGAGCACGTCGGATCATGAAGGCGACGATCATCACCAGGGAGTATCCGCCCAACGTCTACGGTGGCGCCGGAGTCCACGTGAAGTTCCTGACGCGGGAGCTGGCCAAGCGCATCGATGTCGAGGTGCGCTGCTTCGGTGATCAGAGCATCGAGGATGGCCGCCTGACAGTGCGTGGCTACCGCGCGTGGGAGCGCATGTGGGAGGGCGACGAGCGACGCTTCAACCCCACGCTAGGTACGTTCTCGACCGACCTGTCGATCGTGCGCGATCGCATCGCCTCCGACGTCGTGCACACGCACACCTGGTACGCCGCGTACGCGGGCTACATGGCCAAGGTGTTGTACGACGTGCCGCTGGTGGCGACGGTGCACAGCCTCGAGCCGCTTCGTCCGTGGAAGGAGGAGCAGCTCGGGCGCTCGTACCACTTGTCCACCTGGGTCGAGAAGGTGGCGCTGGAGAACGCCGACCGCATCGTGTCCGTCTCCAAGCAGGCCACGGGCGACATCCTGAAGCACTTCAACATCGACCCCGCCAAGCTGCGCGTCATCCACAACGGTATCGACCTCGACCTGTACCGTCCGCTCGACACGGACAGCACGCGCAGGGCGTTCGACATCGACGGGGACTACATCCTGTTCGTGGGTAGGACGTCGCGCCAGAAGGGGATGGGCTACCTGATCGACGCGATGAGCTACGTGGATCCCGGGGTGAAGCTGGTGTGCTGCACGAGCGCTCCGGACACGAAGGAGGTGGAGGACGAGATCGCGGCGAAGGTGGCGCAGCAGCCGCGGGTGTTGTGGATCAACTCGCTGCTGCGTGAAGAGCAGTACGTGGAGCTGTACAGCAACGCGCGGGTGTTCGCGTGTCCGTCGATCTACGAGCCGTTCGGCATCATCAACCTGGAGGCGATGGCGTGCAAGACGCCGGTTGTTGCGAGCCGGGTGGGGGGAATTCTCGAGACGGTGGTGGACGGCGAGACGGGCTTGCTGGTGCCGCCAGCGGATCCGCAAGCGCTGGCGAACGGCATCAACACGCTGCTGCGCAACCCGTCGATGGCCGCCTCGTTCGGGGACAACGGCCGTCGCCGCGTCGAGGAGCACTTTTCTTGGTCGTTCATCGCGAGCAAGACCGAGGAGATGTATCGGGAGTTGAGCGAGGAATGGAAGCGCGGTAGGGATGCTCGCAAGGCATCCAGACCGTCCTGACGATGGAGCGGAGGAGAATGTGATTTCTCTCGAAGTACTCAAGAAGGAGCGCGAGGAGCTCAAGAAGAAGCTGACCGGGATCGAAGCGGAGGCCAAGGACATCGAGGCCAAGATCCGCGACGTGCGCCAGCGCGAGATCCAGACCAAGCGCGAGATCGAGGCCATCAGCGTGCTGGTTGATCTGCAGGAAGCCAAGGCCCCCGAAGCAAAGTGAGCCGTCGCCGACGACCCCGTCGGCGTACGTCGCTCTACACGCGACCGCGGATCGCATTGCGCAGCCGCGGCAGCCCGTCGATCGCCCAGGCGCCGTGCCAGCAGAGATCCCTACCGCTCACGCAAACAACGGCGCCGCTGCGTGCGGCTGGCACCGGTAGCGCGCTCAGCTCGCGAGCGTGCTCGGGCGAGAACGGATAGGGCTCGTCCGGCAGCAGCACGACCTGCGGCGCTCGCGCGATCACCTCGTCCATCTGCACCACCGGGTAGCGCGTGTCGCGGCCGTCGGGAGACGACGACGGCAGATCTCCGAACACGTTGCGCAGCCCCAGGACACGAAGCGCGTCGCCGATGTACGTGTCGTCGTTGACCGTCATCCAGGGATCGCGCCAGATCGCCACGAAGCAGCGCGGGGCATCAGGGGGCAGCGGCGTGTCGGCCAATCCGGCACGCATCGCGCCTGCTGTATCGAGCAGCGGCGTCGCGACCTCGTCGTGCTCGACGCCGAGACGCAGGGCCAGGGCCAGCAGCCTGTCGAGCCCATCGCGCACGGAGCGCGGGAACGTCAACATCACGTCGAGGCCGGCATCGATGAGCGCGAGCACGTCGTCGCGCGCGTTCTCCTCGCGGTTGGCGATCACCAGGTCGGGTTCGAGCGCGATGAGCTTGTCGACCCGCACGCTCTTGGTCCCGCCGACCGCGGGGATGTCGTCGAGGCCGGGCGGCTCCACGCAGTAGCGGGTGCGGCCGACCAGCCGCGAGCGCGCGCCGAGGCGCACGACATTGAAGGTGTCGCTCGGGACCAGGGAGACGATTCGCTGGGGCGTAGCCATGGTGACTGCGGGTGTCGCCGTGGTGGCCGACGGACGCGAACGAGGAGATGGGTCAGGCGACCTGGACCTCGCTCGCTTCGTCGAGCAGATCGCGCTTGACGTTGCCCAGGTCGGCCTCGGGATCGACGAAGGCCACGGAATGGCGCGCGAAGTCGGTCTGCAGCGCGTCGAAGCGCTGCTGGCGGATCGCACGAACGGTCTCGCGGAAGGAGATCTCCTCGATCTCGGTGCGGTAGAAGAACTTGGTGGGCGAGCCGGCCATGACGCGCATCGTGGCGCCGTCGGGCTGGAACAGGTGGAAGGCCACGTGCGGGTACATCGAGCGAAGCATGTGGATGGCCCGATCGAAGCGACCGTGGATGAGCGACTTGAGCCCCTGCATGCCCACGGTGATGCCGCCTTTGGAGGCGACGTAGCCCGGCTGCTCGCTGAAGATCGGCACGAGCGGATCGATGAGGATGACGAGGGTGGCCTGCTGCTCGACGGCGATGCGCACGTTGGTGGTGCGCGTGAAGGCTCCGTCCATGAAGTAGCGGCCGTCGATGATCTGCGGCGCGTAGAAGGGCGCGAGGGCGGAGGAGGCGCGCACGGCGAGGTGGATGGGCACGTGCTCCCAGCCCGGGGAGCCGAACAGGATGTGCTCGGCGGTGTCCTGATCCGTGGCGCCGACGTACAGCTTGTGGGGCAGCTCGGGGAACTGATCGACCATGCCGGGCTTGGAGAACTGCTTCTCGAGGTAGCGTCGCAAGCCTTCGCCGGCGAACAGGCCCGTGGGAAGCAGGTGGAACAGGCTCTGCAGTGCGGAGGATCGTCCGGTGGCGAGGGCGGCTGCGCTCGTGCCGATGCGTCGCGCCAGCTCCCCCACGTTCGGATCGAAGATGGACAAGCGATCGATGCGGTCGACGCGATCTCCGCCGAACTGGATGCCGCGTCCGATTTCGGCGGGACCCACGCCGTTGGCCAGGAAGGCGCCGAGGATGGCACCGGCGCTGATTCCGCAGATGACGTCCACGTCATGCAGCTGGAAGTCGGGCAGGAAGTGCTGCAGGCCGCGCAACACGCCAAGCTCGTAGAACAGCCCCTCGATGCCGCCGCCCGCGAGACACAGCGCGATCTTGCCTGCCTGACGGTTGCGCAGCGTTGCCTCGACCCGTCGCCACACCTCCTGCCAACCGGCCTCTTCGGCGGGAGCAGGCAAGCAGCCGGCGACGCGGGCACGCCCCGCCTCGAAGGCGATCTGCGCGCCGCGATCGTCGGGATCCACCACGATCCAGGTCTTCTCGCGCGCGATCGGGCCGATGGTCTCGGTGCTGTCGAACATCGCACGCAGCAGCTCGAGCGTCGGGCTCTCGGCCAGGGGCACGTTCTCGTGTCGGGCGTCGATGACGAGCGCTTGCGCGGTGCGCGACCGAAGTCGCGCCAGGAGTCGTGGGACGTTGCTCTCGATCTGGAAGCGAACCCCTCGGGCCATGAGGGGTGAGGCGTGGCGAGCTGCAGACTCCAGGGCGAGCTCGGTCGTCCGGAGTCCGGTGAAGGTGGGCGTCGATGTGAAGTAGGCTACGGTTTCCATCAGCGTGCGGTTCCGCGCCCCCCCGCCAGCCGTTCGTTCTGTGGTCTCCCTGAATCGCCTCGTCGAGTTCCTAGGTCTCTCTGTGCGAACAAAAGGATGATGATGCAAGCCTAGCATACCGAAACCGCGAAGACCCGGAACGTGCTTTCTCGAAGGAGCGGGCGGACAGGGGACAGAGGGCACGGTCCGGTGCATGCCGTGCGGGCCTTGCCCAACCTGGCGGCCGGCCGCGGCCTGGCCCGGCACGTCCGCGGGCTGCGGTGGCCGGGCCACCCAAGGAGCCCGACGCTGATTTGTCCAACGGCCGTTTGCAGAGGTTGCCGCCATGTCCGCTGAATGGCTAAACTACCCGGAGACGGTTTGGACTCAGACCGGAGGCGCCGGATCTTCGATGTGGAAGCTCACCATTGTGGACGACGAGGGGAAACGCACGGATCTCCTCCTTTCCCGTGGCGAGTACACGATCGGCCGTGACGAGGGGAATACCGTCCGGCTGACGGATCGCAACATCTCGCGCAAGCATATGGTGCTGCGCAAGGCAGAGAACGTCGGCTGGACGATCGAAGATCTGAACAGCTACAACGGGGTCTTCGTCAACGGCTCCCGGGTTTCCGGCGCACAGCCGCTGTCGCATGGCGATCTGGTGCAGGTCGGCGACTACCGTTTGGAAGTGACCGACGAGTCGCGTCTGCAGGCCGAAGGCAAGGAGGAGGCGGGCGCGGAAGCGTCCGCGCCGCCCACCGCGCGACTGCTGGATCGTCCGGACCGGCTGATCGTGGTCGATGGCGCTGCCGCCGGTACCGAGTACCCGCTCGAGAACGAGCGCACGGTCATCGGCCGTGCGGAAGACGCCGACATCAGCATCAACCACAGCTCGGTGAGCCGCGTGCACGCCGAGATGGTCAAGATCAGCGACGGCGTCTACGAGGTGTTCGATCGCGGCAGCTCGAATGGCATCCGCGTCAACGGCATCAAGGCCGAGCGCCGGGTCATCGAGGACGACGACGAGCTGGAGTTGGGGGATGTGCGGCTGCGGTTCGTGGCGCGCGGGCGCATCTTTCATCCGGGCATGGCGCCCGCGGCGCAGGCCTATGGTGCGACCGATGTGTTCGCGACCGGGCGGCATGCTCCGCAGCGACGAGGCGGCCTGGGAGTGATGGTCGCCGTGGGAGCGGTGCTCGGCATCCTGGCGGTGGTCGGGTTCGTGGCGCTGCGTCCGCGGTCCACCACGCCGACAGGATCTTCGCCGACGGAGACGGCATCGGACGATCAGTCAGTGCTGGCCGAGGCCAAGCGACTCGCGGCGGCGGGCGATCTGGCAGGCGCGCACCAGAAGCTCTCGGCCATGCCGGAGAGCTCACCTCTGCGGCAGAGCAAGGACGTGTTCGACATCGAGTCGAGGTGGGCCGACGACAAGTTCGCGCAGGCGGCGACGCAGTCCGATGTTGGCAAGCGCAAGGCGTTGCTCGGTGAAGTAGCGACGGCGAAGCTGGTCGACGCCGAACGGCGCAAGCGCGCGGCGGACCAGTTGGCAATGCTCGACCAGGGCGGAACCGATCCGAACGCGTTGCCCGTGGCCGCCCAAGACGTCGACGGCGCGGCTGCTCCGGCCGGGACGCTGTTGCCCAACGGGCTCGCGCCCAATCCCTTCGACGAAACGAAGAAGGAGGCCAGCTCGTCGACGCCGCCGCGCACCGCGGCAACAACGGCGGAGGCCGAGCCCAAGGCGCCCGCGTCACCGCCGACGGCGGCCACGCCCAAGAGCGCTGCGACGGACGACGCGCGCAAGGAAGCGCTCAAGGGCAGCGAGGGCGAGGAGAAGGCGCGTCGCATGCTCGAGCCGCGGGTGTGGTCCGGTCGCGCCACGGTCGACGAGATCAAGATGTTGCGCGCGATTTGTCGGCATCAGCACGACAGCGCGTGTGCGTCTCGCTGCACGGCCATGCTCAAGGAAAAGGGCCAGTAGCCCGCGGCCGTGCCGGGTTGTACGGCTCCCAGGAGCAGCGTCATGCCTCTGCATCTCGATCAAATCGCCCCGGGCGCGCGGCTTCGCTACGTCGACCTCGGCCGCCAGTTCGGTTGCGCCGATGTTGCGGCGCAAGCCGAGCAAACCCTCGCCGCGGCCGAGCGCTTCGACACCGCCATCGCCGACCACGGGTTCATCCGAGAGGACGTCGATCGGCTGCGCGACGCCCTGAGCCTGCTCACCAGCAAGGCGCAGTGTGCGAATCCCGAGCGCATCAAGAACAAGCGCACCTCGCAGGCGTACGTCGAGGCGATGCGAGCCGGCAAGACCGCACGCCAGCGCGCCCGATCGATCCTGCACATCGTTGTGCAACGCCTTGTGACGTCCGGCGATCCCATCGAGTCGGAAGCCGGTCGCGCGGTGTTCGCCACCCTGCAGCAGACCGAGTCGTCGCGCGGTGAGCCGGCCCGCCTCGCAACGCAGCTCGATCAGCTCCGCGCCGCCTTGAGCATGCCACGGGTCGACCGCGTCGCAGGACCGCGAGGTGGCCCGTCCACCGAGCGCGAACTCGCCGTGGCTGCAGAGGCGCTTCGGCTCGCAGCCATGATCGAGCCCCATCGCGCAAACTCGGATGCGCCCTCGCTGTCGCGCCGTGACCCAGAGCTCGAGGAGCTCGATCTGCTGTGCGGCATCATCGTCGAGCTGGTGCGCGACGCGAGACGGGCCGCGCGATCGGCTGCTCGTGAGCTGCGCCTGCCGGCCATCGCCTCGGCGTTCGAGCTGATCAAGCTGTACGGTCCGCTGGGTGGAGGCGCAGCAGACTCGGAGCGCGTGCCCGCGCCGCGTGGGTACTGAGCGGCCTACTCCGAGCAGCCCAGGCCCAGCGGGCCCGCCGTGAGCAAGTACTTGGGCGACGGGCACGATCGCATGCACACCGGAGCCTGGCACCCCGCGACGCCGCCGGGAACGAAGTAGGTGCAGCCGCCGGCGCCGCACTGATGCTTGATGCCGGTGGCGGCGTCGGTGCCCAGGCCGGCCACCGGGGAGGCGACGCACAAGCCGAAGACGTTGATCTGGCCTTGGGGACAGCCGGAGGGAGCGCCCGGCGCCGCCTGCGCGCAGGTGTTGAAGTGGCGCGGGCTGCCGTCCGGACAGGGCGGCAGACACACCAGCATGCCGCTGTCCGGCACTGAGCCCGCAGGGCAGTAGCTCGCATTCGGAATGGGCGGCGTGGCTTGTCCCGGCGAGTTGGGCGACGGTGGAGTGGGCTGGCTCGGAGCGGGCGCGCCGGGAGTGCTCACGTCGACGACGTAGGCGTACTTCAGGTTGGTCCGCAGCGTGGTGTCGAGGATCCAAGCGTAGCCGTTGTCTCCCCAGCTCGTGCTCCACGAGTTGTGCAGCAGGTAGTACGTTCCGTTGGACTGGGTCTTGTAGCCCGCGATCACCATCGCGTGCCCCTGTCCGGTTCCGCGGAAGTCACCGTCCGGCACGACGGCGTTGGGGCCCGACACATCGGTCAGGCGATCGTCCACGTACATCGCGAACCACACGTCCTGCCCCTTGACCAGCGCGGCCTTGATGTCGTCGAGGTTGCCGTCGGGAAGGCGCGTGACGTTGCCGAGCGTGGCAATGCCGTTGGCCTCGACCTGTGCGAGCCTGGCCGTGTCGACCGGTTGGTCGCACGCAACACCGAGCGTCGCGCCGCAATCGCAATCGTCGCCCGAGTACCACGCGCATGCCTGCCGCTTGTCGTAGGGCCAGGCGGCCTCGGGGCCGAAGGGCTTGCCGCGGTTGCCTTCGACCGCGCTGTCCATCGCAGGGAAGTGGTAGTGGCCCCACACTTCCATGACGCTGATCGCGCCCGGCGTGCCGCGCGAGGTTGCGATGGCGTGGTCGATGGCTGCGGCGAGCGAGAAGCCGGTGCACGCGCCGACCGGACCCTGATTGCGGATGGGTCCTTCGGTTCCGTCGGCGCGATGATCCACGGCGGCCGGGATCGGCTCCGCTCCCTCGTAGCCTGGGCCGGCCGCGAACGCGCGACGGCTGATGAGGTACTGGCTCGCCGTGGAGATCAAGCCATACGTCGGCGTCATGCAATCCATCGCGACAGGTTCGCCGCCGACCATGCCCTGGCCGCAGCGCCCGGCGCCACCGGCAGGGGAGACAGCCGGCGGAGTGCTCGTCGAGGCTGGTTGAGGCGGCCAAGTCAGCCCGGGAATCTGCGGCAACGGGAAGGGGAGCTGGGGCAAGCCGAACGGCAGCTGCGGAAGCCGGAAGGAGGAAATCGGTGGTGGCGGGGGTAACGTGGGCGGGGTGAACGCCGCGTACCACGGCCGCTGCACGGGTGGCGGAGGCGCGGCGGGCGGTGGATAGGACTGCGGAACCGCGTACACGCCCGACATCTGCACCGGGGCAGAGCGCGGACGCGTCTGTGTCTCGCAGTCCAGCAAGAACGCCGAGAGCGCGCCGATCAAAGACAGTGCGAGGAAGCCATGCCAGCGAAGATGCGTCTTCATGCTTGCCCGCTTCATGATACGAGCAAGGCGCCGGGATGTTCCAACGGAAGTGCCGTTGCGCCTGGAATGACGCCGAGGGTGGGGGAACGACGTCAGCGCGTGCGACGTCGGGTGCGCAGGGCGAGAATGGCGGCAGCGACGAGGCCGACGATGCCGAAGCCGACGGGGGCTTGCGAACGCGGGGTCTGGCATCCGCAGCCGTGACCACCGGGACGCACGTTGACCGTGCCGGGCTGCGACTCGTCTCCGTCGCCTGGCTTGTCGCCGGTGTCGTCACCCGGCTTGCCGGCGCCCTCGGTGCTTTCAGCTCCCTCCTTGCTGGCAGCGGCGTCGTTTTTGGGCTTGTCGGCAGCGTCGTTTTTGGGCTTGTCGGCGGCGTCGTCCTTGGGCTTGTCGGCGCTGCTGCTGTCCGCCGGCTTCTTGTGGTGGCCAGCCTCGGGCATGATCATCGTGCGCCGATCGACCAGCTGGTTCTTGCCGTTCAAGATCAGCGTGACCGGCTGGCCGAGTTGCGCACCGTCCGAGGCGCGACGCACCACGAGCCGATACTCGCCCGCTTCGAAGTCGTCCTTGCGGCGGATGCTGATGGAGAACTTGGTCCTCGGCCACACCCTGCCGCGTGCGTCCGAGAAGTCGATGTCGAGCGACAGGCGCGTGGGCTGCTGCTCGCGCTGCGGCTTGGGGCGGATCACCGGCTCCTTGTCGCCGTCCTGGATCGAGTACTCGTAGTAGGTCTTGAGCTCGAAGACGAAGTCGAAGGGAATGTGCGGCATGATCGGCGTGCCGCCGTAATCGACATCCATGTCGAGCTTCCACCTTCCGTCGTCCTCTTCGATCCGCGTCTGCTTGAAGCGAATGGAGCCGAAGGCCAGTGCGGCGCTCGAGCAGGTGAGCACTGCGAGCGCGGTCATCACGGCAACCAGGAATGATCGACGCATGGACGCGAACTTCGTGTTCTTCATGGCGCACCACCATACCGCATCGGGCGGGGAACGTCGCCGGGCACGGAGCCGATGAGGGCCGGCAACAAGCTGCTCGAGGGGCGTTGAGCTTGGGCGCGACCGGCGCTAAGGAAAATGTCCGATGTCTTCGGAATCGCAGGTGAGCGGCAGCGCGCTGGCCGCATTGTGGTCCAAGCCAGCCAAGGCCGTGCTCACGTTGGCCGCGCTGATCGGCGCCGCGTACGTGATCCCTGGCGCGCAGAAGCTTCGCCTGCTCACACCGCGCGCCACCAGCGAGCAGACGGCGCCTGCCGCTTCGGATTCCGCAGCGGCGCCCGTGGGCGAGGCCAAGCTCGTCGACGAGACCGGCGATCGTCCCGAGATGGCCGTGCCCGATAAGGTGGACGTGCAGCGCGCGGCGCCGGGCCTTCCGGACCTGCCGGCCGAGGTCGAGACCAAGGCACCGCCGCGTCCCATCGAGGATCCGTCGGGTCACGCGCTCGACGCGTTCTTCACCATGCTCTTGCGCGTGGAGAGAAAAGATCCGAAGGCGATCGCGCGCATCGTGCACTACGGCGACTCGCTGCTCGCCGTGGACCTGGTGACGGGCACGCTGCGACGTCAGCTGCAAGGGAGGTTCGGCGACGCTGGGCACGGTTACATGCCCATCGCGAATCCGTGGCCTGGATACTTCCACAACGACGTGTGGCGCAGGGCGTCGACCGAATGGACGGTGAGCCGCGTGGTGGGGCCGTTTGCCCCCGATGGGCTGTACGGTCTGGGCGGCGTGACGTTCATTGGCCGGTCGCGCGCGGCATGGTCGGACTTCGGCACGGCGAAGAAGGGAACGTTTGGCGTGTCGGCGTCGAAGTTCGGCGTGCAGTACCTGGCCCAGCCGGGCGGTGGCAGCTTCGAGGTGGTCATCGACAAGGATCGCGAGGAGAGCGTCGATACGGGTGCGGATGCGCCGCTGCTCAGCGAGCGCGTGTTCGAGGTTCCCGACGGTCCGCACGAGTTCGAGGTGCGCGTGGTCAAGGGGCCGGTGCGCGCGTTCGGAACGTGGCTCGAGCGCGACGTGCCCGGCGTGGTGCTGGACTCCATCGGCATTCAGGGCGCGAGGCTGCGCTTCCTGGATCAGGAAGACGACGCGCATTGGGCCCGAGCGCTGCAGATGCGAAAACCGACGATGGTGGTGTTCGAGTTCGGCTTGAACGAGGCCGCGGACGGCTTCGCCTACCCGATGGATCGGTACAAGGAGACGTCGCTGGCCGTGCTGAGTCAGGTGCGCAAGGCCGTGCCCAACGCTTCGTGCCTGGTGATCGCGCCCAACGATACGGCAGTCAAGCGAGGCACGTCCGTGGTGTCGCGCGGCGTGATGCCGTCGCTAGTCAGCGCGCAGCGCGAGGCGGCGTTCGAGAGCGGCTGTGCGTTCTTCGACACGTTCGACGCGATGGGGGGCGTGGGATCGATGGCGACGTGGGTGCTGCGAGGGCTGGGGCAGCAGGATCTGACGCACCCGAGTACGGTGGGCGCGGACGTGATCGGCGAGTGGATCTACCAGGCGATGATGGATCGGTACCGCGTGTTTCGAGAGGGGGGAGGCGTGATGGCGGCAGCGTCGGCGCGCGTGGCGCCGGCGATGTCGGGAGCGACGGGGATGCCCGCGCCGTGAGCCGGGGGTGAAGTTGGGGCAAAGGGGAAAGAGAGGGGGGAGGCGGGGGACGGAGCGCTGGAAGGCTGTTGAGCCGGTTCCGATCTCGAGGCACACGTCCGCCCGCCGGGTGCTGCCACGTCTCCAGCCTGCCGGGTGTCTTTTCGATTTCGCACCCGGGAGCCGATCGCAGCGCCCGTCCGCCGGGGCCGGTCCTTATCGCGTGGACCCAGCCTCTCCGGCAACTCCGTGTGGCACCTCCGTTAGGTCAGAACCCGCCACTTACCCGCGGCGACCACGGCAAGCCGCAGCCGCCCGGACAATCCCTACCGTCCCATGTCCGTCCGCTTGTCTGTCAAACAGCCGGGCCCACGTTCATGCGCACTCGCGCGGGCTCGCCGGCTACTCTGAGCGATTTCTGTGCCACCCTCGCGCCCTCGTTTTCTCAGCAAATTTTACGCGCGATAGGTGGCGGCCGCCGCTTTTGCGGCGGATCCGCCACCCCGTCAACTCCAGCGCAACAACCTCAAAGGTCGCCACCGCTCAGCCGTTGCCGCCTTCGCGTCCGCTGCCGCTCAGTGGACGGGCGCTCGTCGGGCGTCCTTCAGCCAGCGATGTGCCGCTGCTGGTGCGTCGCTGCACCATCGGTGGCGGGACCGGACGAGGCGGAGGCGGGTGATAGCTCGGACGGGTGTGGCCCATCTCGACGAGGCGCGGCGGCAGCTCGCCGTGCAGCACGTGCAGCGTCTCCTGGTCGACCGCGTGGAAGACGGTCTGCAGCACGACCTCGGCGTGCTCGAGGCCGAGGCCGACCCGCACGCCCTCGGTGTTGGCGACGCATTGGACGAACTCGTCGGGGGACAGATCCCGCACGGGCCCTTCGCGCACGAGAAACAGATGAAACTCCGCCGGCAGATGTTGTCGGAGCTTGCGTGTCGCCATGTCCGAAAGGCCGCTCGCGAGTGTCTTGAGGCAGCAGCCGATCGCTTGGTGCGCTTGTTCTTCCCCGAGCCCGGTGCGAGCGACGACCTCGCCCACGAATTGAGCATGTCTCATGGTGACCCCCCGGTTGTCCCTAGGATTGTAGCACGGCCACAGGGGCATGGAAGCCAGCGTTCGCGCCAACGGGGGGCGAGGTCCGCGCGTCACCTCGGAGGCGGCTGCTGATGCGAAGCACTGATGGTGACTCCCAGGTAGGTAGTCCCCTGCTTCAGCGACCGGCTCACGCGGTACACGACAGTGCCGGCGGACGGCGGGTTGACGTTGGGGAAAGGCAGGTAGCTGTCATGACCCTCAACATCTTGCCGCAAAACGGCCCGGAAATTCCGCAAGCGGCAGCATGAGCTGAGAGGGACGGGCGCTCCGAAGCTGGCGACGGCCAGCACGGAGGCGA
>JAJZQG010000011.1 GCA_021847645.1 Myxococcales bacterium | reverse complement strand
GTAGCTCAAGAGCTGCTGCCAGTCGTTCTGCCAATCGGGCCTGGGCTGGGGGACGGCGGTCGTGCTCATGCCAGCCCCTTGCCGGATGTCTCCGAGCTGGGCCAACAAAACTGCTAACAGCTATGCCACGTATCGGGGTGGGGAAATCCAATCCGTCGGACTTCGACATCCGGGCTTTACCCAGGCCCGCGAGTGGCCGCACCCGGTCCGAGCTCGAACCGATCCCGTCACGCTTCGCGCGACGCGCCCGACGGCCGGTCACCACCTTGCGCGCAGAGAGCGCCTGATCAAGACTTGCCGCGTCGTCGTCGCCACGTCTCGCACGAGTGACTCGCCAGCATGAACTCGACCGCTGAACCTGCCGCCCCCTCGCCGGGGGACCCACCGCCGGATCTGCGCCATCCGATCTCGACGTGGCGAAGCCTGGCCCCCACCACGCGCGGACTGCTGGGAGCGCGCTTCTGGCGCAGCATCAGCCAGGGGGCGCTCGTGGTGGACCTGGCGCTGTACCTGCACGCGCTCGGCTGGTCCGGGGCGGGCATCGGCGCCGTGCTGTCGGGAGCGGGCGCGTTCGGCGCCGTGCTCACCGTGCTCGTGGGATTGACCGCCGACCGCACCCGCCGCAAGCCGTTCGTGCTCGCCTACGAGGGGGTGACCTGCGCGTGCGCGCTGGTGGCGGTGTCCACCTCGCAGCCTGCGTTGCTGGGCGCCGCCATCGTGATGGCGGGGTTCGGCCGGGGAGCCAACGGCGCCGCCGGGCCGTTCTCGCCGGCCGAGCAAGCTTGGCTTTCGGAGGCCGTGGATCCGCCGCGGCGCGGATTCGTCTACAGCATGAACACGGCGCTGGGATTCGTGGGCATGGCCGTGGGGGCCTGGGCCGCGGGCTTGCCCGTGCTCTGGCAGCAAGCCTTGGGGCTCGCCAACAGCTACCGGCCGCTGTTCCTCATCGTGCTCCTGGGCAATGCGGTCAACCTCGTGCTGGTGGCGCGCGCTCCCGAACGGCCTCGGACTCCCCGCCCGCGTCGCCCCCCACAGGTTCACCCGCAGCAGTCCGAAGTGCGCGCTCGCGAAAACCGGTTCCTGTTTCGCCTCGTGGGCCTCAACGTGCTCAATGGTCTGGCCGTCGGGCTCACCGGCCCGCTCATGTCCTACTGGTTTGCCATGAAGTTTCATGTGGGCGCGCACGCCATCGGCTCGGTCATGGGCGTAACGTTCGCCGTGACCGCAGCGTCGGCGCTGGTGACCGCCAGCTTGACCCAGCGCGTGGGGCTGGTGCGCTCGGTGCAATGGGGCCGGGCCGCGGGGCTCGTGCTGCTGGTCCTGCTTCCGATCATGCCGGTCTATGGCCTCGCCGCGCTCGCCTATCTGCTGCGCTCCGCCTTCAACCGCGGCACCGTCGGCGCGAGACAGGCTCTCGTGGTTTCCTCCGTCCGGGACCACCGGCGCGGATTCGCGGTCAGCATCAATGCTCTTTCCATGATGCTTCCCATGGCTGTTGGTCCCACCGTTGCCGGCATTCTCATCGGCGCCCGGTGGTTCGTCACGCCCTTCTACATCGCAGCAGTGCTCCAGGCCCTGTACGTGTTGCTGTACGGCCGTGTCTTTGGCCCGTACGAAAAGGCGCTGCCCGAGCATGATGCCTGAACCGCCACGAGCGGTCGCGGCGAGAGCGTAGAGCGCTTCCGTTCGACGGCTGGTCCCGCTCGGGGGCGGCAACCACGCCGTCGTTCCCCCGCCTTGCGCGGCACGGCGCGCTCGGAGCACCCATTCGTACGGCGCTCGTCGGTCTTCAGGGAGCTACGCCGGCCGCGCTGCCATTCGGGCGGGGTCGTTCCCGTTCTGGCGGGGTCGTTCCCGTTCTGGCGGGGTCGTTCCCGTTCTGGCGGGGTCGTTCCCGTTCTGGCGGGCGCCCGGTCACCACCCTGCCGCGAGTGTCGCACCGGCGGACCTCTGTCACCGGAGCTCGGTCCTCCCCGTCACCGCCCTCGCCCGGCCGCATCGGCGCACGCTTGCTGGACGCAGCCCACCACGCGCGCCGCGTCGACCGGACGCAGCAGGTAATCGAACGCCCCCTCATCCAGTGAGCTGCGCGCTACCGACTCTTGCTCCGGACCCGCGATCACCACAACCGTCACCCTCGGATACATGCGCCGAATATGGCGCAGAAGGTCCGTGCCCCCGTGCCCGGGAAGCTTGAGGCTCACCAGGCACGTGTCGCACGGTACGTGCCTGAGCTTGGCCGTCGCTTCGGACAGCCCCTGGGAGCAGCGCACGCTCACCCCGAGCTCGGTCAGCAGGGTCGACAGGATCTCGAGCTCACGCGGGTCCTCGTCGACGACCAGGACGCGCGCCGACGGTGGGTCGTCAGCCGCGGAATCGAGCGTGCTGCGGTTCATGGCTCCCATCCGTGTTCCGAGGTTCACAGGGCTTCGACCAGCCCGCAGCCACTACCATAGGAGGCGCCCGGCAACGGGACCATCCCCGGGATTGTGATCCCGCGGTGAGCGGCGCCCGACGCGCCATCGCAAGAAACGCCACGACCGAGCCAGTCGATCTCGGCCTCACGCTCCAGAGGATGTCGGCTCCGTGTGCTACGCTCGCGGCCATGGCTGCACCGAAACGCCCACGACTGCCAGCGAATGCGCCAGATCGGCCGCGCGTGCTGCTGCTGTGGCCAGGCAGCTCGTTCGCACGAAACAGGCGCTTCGGTGCTGCTCCCTTGCTGTCGCTCGCCGCCGCCCTTCGCGCCTCCACCGACGCCGTCGTGGACATCGTCGATCTCGACTTCGAGCGCGGGTTGGGTCCGGTCGACCTCTCCCGGCTCGTCGATGTCCCTTACGACATCGTGGGAATCTCCTGCTATTCGTCATTCGAGTTCCTCAAAGTCGTGGCCTTGGCCAACCAGCTGCGCGCCCTGTTGCCCGACGCTTGGCTGGTCACGGGCGGCCATCACCCCAGCGCACGTCCGGAGGACTTCCTGACCACCGGCTCGGCATTCGACTACGTGGTTGTCGGCAGCGGCGAAGGACCGCTCGGCAGGCTGGTGCGCGCCTGCGCGCGCGGCAAGCGTCCGGCCGATCGCATCCTGGCCGAGGAGCCCGCAGACCCCGCGCCCCGCAGCGTTCGCACGGACTGGCACCTTCTCGACCGATATCGTCCCGTGGCCCGCAAGCTCGCCTCGCAAGCCGCTCTCCAGCTGTCGTCGGGCTGCCCGTCACGCTGCGCCTTCTGCGCGGGACCGGCGCAGCGCTGCACCACGTGGCGAGCCCTCGAGCCCATCGAGGCCACCGAGGAGCTGCACCGGCTCGACGCGTATCTCGATCTGTCCGACTGGACCGTGTTTGCGGCCGACGCCGTGTTCGGCCTGGATCGACGCTGGAGGCGCGAGTTCCTCGAGGCCCTCGCCCGGCACCCCGTGCGCGCCAGGAAGCTCTGGGTGCACACGCGCCCCGACGCGGTGGAGCGCGAAGACATCGCCCTGATGGCAGCGGCCAACGTCGCCCCCGGTTTCGGCCTCGAATCCGGCGACCCCGCCCTGCTCGCCACGATGGGCAAGACCGGTGACGCAGAGCAATACCTCGAGCACATGATCCGGGTCGCGCAATGGGCGACCGCCCGGCGCGTCCCCTTCGGCGTCCACGTGATCGTGGGACACCCGGGCGAGACCGAGGCGTCGGCGCGCACCACCGCGCGCTTCCTGCGCGACCTGCTGGCGGACGGACAGCCCACCACGGGCTTGCTGTCCGTCGAGCCGTTCCGGCTCTACCCCGGAACGCTCATTGACACGAACCTGCAGGCATGGACCGACACGACCGGCATGCGCGTGCATCGGTATCCCTGGTGGCACGACGGCGACCAGGAGTTCCTCGCACAGTGGGTGGATCCGTCGCGGGAGCTGGACTACCGGGGCGCGTTGCGGCTGCGGCGGGAGTTGTTCGGGCCCCTGTTGTTTGAGGTGCGGCGTCGCTTTGGCTATCACGGGCCGGCACGCGACTCGTTCGAGCGGGCAGCGCGGGAGCAACTCGAGCGGCTCTCGCCGCGCAGCATGCTGCGTACGCTGGGGTTGTGGCACCTGTGGACCACGCTGGCCGCCCAGCGCGACGACAGCGAGGCGCGCGCGGCGATCGTGCAAGACGTCGAGCTGGCCGCGGCCGCCCGGCAGGCACGCGTGGAGACCCTGGCGCTGCGGGGAATCGACGCACCGGAGCCGATCCTGCGGGCACTGGCGGACGTGCCCCGGGAGCGCTTCGTGCGAGTCGATGACGTGATGTCGTCGGCCGAGGACCGGGCCCTTGCGCTGCTCGACGGAGGCCAGGCCACAGTCTCGGCCATGCACTCGTATGCCAAGACCTTCGAGGCGCTGGCGCTCCGCGAAGGAGACCACCTGGTGGACCTGGGAGGCGGCACGGGCTACGGAGCAGCGATTGCGGCGTTCGTGGTCGGCCGGGAAGGCACGGTGCGAACGGTGGAGATCGACGCAGCGTTGTCGTCGCGGGCAGCGGTGAATCTGGCGCACCTGCCCAACGTGCGCGTGGTGAATGCGGACGCTCACGACACCGCTGCATGGGCTGGAGCGCAGAAGGTGGCCGTGGGATTCGCGCTCGAGCAGATCCCGCCGGGCTGGTTCGAGGCGCTCGCGCCGGGCGGTGTTCTGGTGGCGCCTGTCGGTCCGGAAGGCGATCAGCGCCTCACGCGCTTTACGCGCGAGCCCGACGGCGTGCGCGAGGATCGGCTCGGCGCCGTGCGCTACGTGCCGGATCGGTCGTCCTCGGCCGCGAGCTGGCGCCAGCGCCCCGAATAAGCCTGCGCTACTTGCAGCAGAAGACCACGGGGTCGAGAGTCTCGACGGCGCCGGATCCGGTTCCGCCGGATGCCTGGCAGACGCCGCCGCTGGGCGTGGGCAGCGAGGTGAGCTTCAGCGACCAGGTGAAATAGTCGGCGAGGGCGCTGAGGTTCTGACAGCTTGTCGTGCTGACGGCCTTGGAACCGCCGCCGCACGCGTCGTCGTCGTATGCCGTATAGGTGGTGCCGGTGCACGTCACCGAGCCGGCCTGGGTCGTGCAGGAGCAGTCGGTGCACTGACGCAGATCGTTGTAGGCCTGATAAGCCACGATCGGGCTGCCCCATCCGGGCGGGCAGCTGTCGAATCCGATCTTCCGAATGCAGATGGGAGCCGGATAATCGGCGGTGGGATTGGGCGCGCAGACCCTCGAGCCGCATCCGCCTCCGCCCTGCATGGGTGTGCCGCACACGTCTTGAATGAGCTCGAACGGCTGCGGGTGCGGCCACGTCTGCGTGGGTGTGCACGAGCCCTCCCCCGTCACCGTCGGGCCTCCGCTCAGCTGACAGGACAGGACAGCCCCGAATCCCGGCTTGTGGCAGGCTCCGTCGGCAAGAGCGCCCGTCCAATCCGAGCCATTGTCGCAGCCGCCGGTCAGATTGGAGCACTCGATGTGGGCCGGCGCGCAGGTCGCGCCGGCAACTGGACCGCACGAGCAGGCGCAATCTTCGGCCGCGCGTGGGTTCGAGTAGTAACGCGCGGGCGTGGAACCGTCGGGACACGGGAGGGCGGTCGGCGCCGGGCCGTCGTAGCTCCACGAGTGCATGTAGAAGTAGCCATCCCAACCAGCAGGGGCGCCGTCGACACAGCCATAGGCGCTGCAGTCCGAATCCGCACAATCGACCTTGCCGTCGGAATCGTTGTCGACCCGGTCCAGACAGTTCTCGACCGTGGGACCGCCCCCCGTTCCGCCGAGCCCGCCCGAGCCTGCCGTGCCGCCACTTCCCGCCGCTCCGCCCGTGCCGCCCGAGCCCGCCGTGCCGCCACTTCCCGCGGCTCCGGCCGTTCCCCCATCACCACCGCTACCCGCGAATCCTGCGGCTCCGCCCGCGGCGCCACTTCCCGCGGTGCCGGCCGTTCCCCCATCACCACCGCTACCCGCGAATCCTGCGGCTCCGCTTCCCGCCGCTCCGGCCGTTCCCCCATCACCACCGCTACCCGCGAATCCTGCGGCTCCGCCCGTGGCGCCACTTCCCGCGGCTCCGCCCGTGCCCCCATCACCACCGCTACCCGCGAATCCTGCGGCGCCCGCCGCGCCGGCCATACCGCCTGTTCCGCCGCTTCCGGACGCACCTCCATCGGAGGCCCCGCCGGTTGCACCAGTGCCGCCCATGCCTGCCGTTCCTGCCGTTCCGCCCGCGGCGCCGCTACCGCCGATGCCGCTGCCGCCCACGCCGCCCGCGCTGCTGTCATCTCCCGCGTCCAGCGTGTACCCGGGCGGAAAGTCCACCGCACCACCCTCCGTGTCCAGCGTGCACCCGACCGCCAACCAGCCACAACCCGACAATGCGACAGCACCCAGCAAAACCCGTTGCGCGGAGGACGTCATGGTTCATCTCGCAGGCGAGGTTCTCGACACAAAAGAATAGTTCATCGTACCTGATTCCCGGCGGCGGCAAAGCCCAAAATCGCAGCGGCACGAAGCTCGGCCCCGATGATCAACCAGCGACGCGCACGGCTCGCGGCGCGAATCGAATCCTGCTATGGTTGTGGTTCTTGTTCCGTCGTTCGCTGCCGGATGCAGCGGGCGCCCTTGCTTCGACACGGCATGAGCGCAAGATCGATCCAGAAAAGCGGGCTCTTGGCCCTGGCGATGATTGCCTGCGGCAGCAGCGTGCTGGGCGCCTGCTCCTCGAGCAGATCCGAGTGGGCGCTGAGCGCTCCGGCGGGCGCGCAAGACGCCGGGGTGCCCGACGCGAGCCTCGACGCATCGGGGATCGACGCCAGCCCCGAGGCCAGTCTCGACGCCCGGGACGACCAGCAGGATGGGATGGAGGCGAGTGCGGCGGATGCCGTTTCGGACGCCGCGGCCAGCGAGGACGCCGCCGAGACCGACGTAACGGAAACGGACGGTGGGCTGGCCGACGCTGCAGCCGACGCGGCGGATGGGGACGGGGGCGAGGCGGGAGGCGCGACGACGGATGCCGGACAAGGCACGGGCGAGTCCATCTGCTACTTTGGCGACTTCGACGTGGACGACGTGCAGGAAGTGGCGTGCATGGCCTGGCCGGGGGCGATCCGCAGCAAGGTCGACCTGCAGGGACTCACCGGCGGCTATCGGATCGATTCAATCGCCCGCAGTCCCGATGGGCAGCGCATCGCGGTGTCCGGCCGGCTGTCCGCCAGCTCACCCGCGCGGCTCGTGGTCTACCCGCTGGACGGCTCCGGCCCTCCGGTGGTCGTGGCGACGGCACCTGCGGCCGATCGCACGATCAGCCGCCCGGCGTTCTCGCTCAGCGGCAGCGCCGTCGCGTTTCTGGCGGACTTCGACGTAGCCGGCGCGATGGCACTGTACGTGGCGTCCTCGTACGGCGGCGCTGCCCGTCGCATCACCCCCCTACCCGCGAATGCCGCGCTCGATGTGGTGGACTTCGCGTGGTCCCGGGGAGCCGGCTCCCGAACCTGGCTCGCTTACGTTGGAGACCTCGAGCAGGAGGGCGTCTTTGCCCTGTGGGCAGCCGACACGTCGGTCTCGCCGGTGGTCTCGACGCCCCTGGTGACGACCGCCGCCCTCGCCCCGGACAGGGGCGTGCGGCCGGGGATCGAGTGGGATCTGTCGGGCCGCGTGTACTACATGACCAACCTGCTAGACTCCAACGTATGGCGCGTGCACTCGTCCGACACGGCGGCCACGAGCCAGCATGTCGTCACCGACATCGTCAACGCCGACGGCCAGGTGTCCACCTATTCCTTGGGCGTATCGCGGAACGGCGACAGACTGGCATTCGCCGCGGAGGGCCCTGCGGCCGGCGCGTCCCAGGTGTTCGTCCAGCAACTCGGAAGCGCCCTCCCCTCCCCGCTGCAAGTCTCTTCCGCCACTGCTTTGCCCACGTCCACCGGCGTAGCCGGACCGGCCTTCGGACTGCCCATCGTCTGGAATGCGTCGGACACGGCCATCGCCTGCGCCTCCGACTGGGCAATCGGCTCGGGGGACACTCCCAACGTGTTCTCGGCCTGGACTCTTTCGCCGGCCGAAGCCGGGCCTGGCAGCCGGATTCTCGGCATGCCGCAGAGCGTGGACCAGAACGTGCGACAGCTGGCATTCTCACGCAGCGGCTCGCGCCTGTTCGTTCGGGGCGATCTGATCAGCGATGGAGTATTCGAGCTGTTCTCCACCGACGACCTGCAGACCGCCGGGCAGGACCCGACGGCCTGCCGCGTCGAGGACGTGCCGGATGGCGGAGACGTGCTCGGACTGGAGTGGAATCGCTGAGCGGCGAAGGCGGGTCGGAGCGCGGCGCTGACGCTCCTACTTTCGTATCAACACGATCGTCTTCTGCCCATCATTGGCGGAAGCGACGACACCGTGCCAGCCGTCGGGCAGCTGCGGGTCGGTCCACGCGAACAGGCGCGACGCATCCGCCGGTGACAATTGCACGTTGCCCGGGCCGTTCTCCACGCCGAATCGGGTATGCCAGAACGCACCGTGCAGCACCTGGCCCGACGACAGCTCCTGAACCCACGGCGCATCCTGCACGTCGAAGGTGTCGTCGAACGGCTTGGTGCCCGGGTTGGACGTCGTCATGTGTTTGACTGTGATCGCGAAGGTTCCGAGCTGCGTCGACGCGGACGTGGCGGGATCGCCCAGCCGGTCCTGGCCCACGCTCACCAGCGTCGCGAACACCGGTGTCTTTCCCTCGTAGGCAATCATGACACCCGTGACCACGCTGATGTCGAGCCACTTCTGGGTCGGCACCGCCGCGAAGTCCGGATACACGCCCCGCTTGCGCGCGACGGTCACGTCCTTGTGGCGGACCCACTTGCCGTCCACCGTCTGCCAGAACCGCACGCCCCCCAAGGTCCGAAACTTGCCGGTGATGTCGACGGCCGTCAGCAGGCCGAGCTCCGCGAGCCGGGTCGCCTCGCCTTTGGCTATGCTCCAGGCCCGCACGCCGTGCTTGACCACGAAGGCCACGGGCAGCTGATGCCGCTCGTCGAGGGCGATTCCCTGGAAGCCGGGCGTGTCGTCCGGCGTGAAGTCGTCGGCTCGCACGAACTGGCCCGCGGGAGTCATCGCGAGGCGTTGCATCTTGCCCTCGGGATCCATCGCATTCCAGGCTCCGACGACCGCAACCCGGCTGCGGGCGCGCAACCTGCCCACCTCGCGCACCGCCGCGCCGTGCGAGCGGTCCCACACAAACAGCTTCGCCGGAGCGATGGCGCGTACGTACGAGTACGGCAGCGGCGCGTCGCGCCGAGGCTGGACCTTCATCACCGCCAGCGTCGGGTGGTTCATGTCCGTCGTGGCTTGGTCCCCGGCGCAAACGAAGCCCCTGGGCCGGATCGGGTACCAACCGGCCGGACAGCCTTGCGTACCGATCGGTTGGGCTGCGCGGGCCACCATCGCGCCCGCTCGCAAGTAGCCAATCTGCGGCGAGTCGGTCGATGGCCGCTCGAAGATCGGGGTCATCTCCGAGATGGACGCCAGCTTGGGCCCGTCCGCGGGCGGCGCCGGAACGTCCTGGGGATCGAGCTCCGCGCCGCCGTCGGCCGCCGCCGCCGCGTCGCTTTTTCCGTTACAGCCCGGAAGGGCGAGAGCGCATGCCATGCAGAACGTGACAGCGACGCGCGTGAACGGACGAGGCTCCATGCGCCATTTCAACCACGAATTCGGCCTCCGGGCCTAGTTTCCGGTGTGCAGGGGCGCCCCGCGTGCGTCCCTCGGCTGCGCAACCGCGCCAGCGCTCGCCGACTACGGCGTACGGCTCTCGGTGCTCCTCGAGGCTGCCAGGTGCCGCTCGAAGAACGTCAGCAGCGTGCGATAGACGTGCAGCTGCGTGCCTCGGCCGTCGAGCCCGTGCGCGCGCCCGGGATACACCATCAGCTCGAAAGGCGTGCCGTCCGCCTGCAGCATCTCCATGAGCCGCAGCGTATGCTCGAACAACACGTTGTCGTCCGCCATGCCGTGCAACAGCAACAACGGGCGTTGCAACGATCGGGCGTGCGAGAGCACGTCGGCCCTGTCGTAGACGTGACGGTTGCTCTGCGGCATGCCCAGGTAGCGCTCCGTGTAGTGCGTGTCGTACAGACGCCAGTCGGTGACCGGTGCCACGGCGGCGGCAGCTCGGAATGGCGTACCTTCCCGCAAGATCGCCATCAAGCTCGCATATCCGCCGTAGCTCCACCCCCAGATCCCGAGGCGATCCGGATCCACCCACGGTTGCGTCATCAGCCACCGGGCGCCTTGCACCTGATCGTCGATCTCCACGTCGCCCACCCGCTGGTGGATCGCTCTCGAGAAGGCCCTGTCGCGGTGCGGCGTGCCCCGGCCGTCCACCAGGAACACGCCGAACCCATGCTGATTGAGCAACGCATGGAACGGCCGGTGGCGCAGGAATCGACGGGTCACCATCTGCGCGCCGGGCCCCGCGTACACGTTGACCAGCACAGGGTAGCGCCGCCCGGGAACCAGACCGACCGGGGGCATGCATACCCCATTGAGCAGCGTGCCGTCCGACGCCGCGAGCTGTACCCACTGCGTGTGTCCGACGACGATGCCCTCGAGCTCCGGCGCTGGGTTCGCGTCCACGATGGCGGTGATCCGCCCCGCGCCGTCGCACAGCCGGGTGACGGGCGGGCGTTCGAAGGTTGCGTATACATCGATGAGCCGAGGCCCCACGGGGCAGAAGACGGGCTCATGCCAGCCGGGCTCCGTGGTGATGCACGTGCACGCTCCACCTAGCAGGGGCACCGCGAACACGTGCTGCTCGCGCCCCATGTCCGTCGCCCCCGCGAAGAACACACGGCGCTCGGCCTGGTCGGTCCCGAGCACGCGCACCACCGGCTCCTGGCCACTGGTCAGCGCAGTGTGCTCCCACCGGCCTTCGACGCGGCGATACGCCACCAGCTGCCGGCACCCGCTCTTCTCCGTCGTCCACAGGAACGCTTCGCCGCCAGCCAGGGGATGAAAGTCATCGGTTAGCGCCACCCACGCTTCGTCGGTTTCCGTGATCACCTCGCGCGGCTCGAATTCCGGCGCTTGGGCCTCGAACAGCACCAGCCGCTTTTGGTCGCGGCTCTGCCACTGGATCCAAAGCTTGGGACGATCCCGCGACCAGACCACCCTTCCCACGTAGCCGTCCTCTGCGGGAAGGCGGACCTTGACCATGGTGCCGGCGTCGAGCCGCAACACGCGCAACTCGACCGCGGCATTGGGCTCCCCCGCCGCGGGATAGCGCTGCTTGCGCATCTCGGTGCGATCAGCATGGATGCGCGGGCGGATCTTGACGGATACGGGCGATTCGTCCACGCGCAGGAACGCCAGCCACGCCTCGTCGAACGACCAGAAGTAGCCCTCGAAGCGGTCCATCTCCTCCTGAGCGATGAACTCAGCCAGGCCGTTCGAGATGACCTCGGTCGCGTCGTCCGTCAGACGCCGCAGCTCGCCCGAGCGCAGATCGTACGCGTACAGGTCACCGTCGCGCACGAAGCTCACGAACGAGCCGAGGGGCGACGTGCGGATGTCGAGCCGCGCCGCGGGCTCGTTCGTCAGGCGCTGCAGACGACCGTCGGCCGTGTGCACGAGGTACAGCTCGCCCGACAGGGGAAACACGATCCGCTCGGCATCCGCCCCACACCACGCGAACGAGGTAATGCCTCCCTGGTGCAGGCGCAGCCGCTCCTGCACGGCCCGTTCGGAGTCGGACACCTGGATCTCGGTCACGTCCATCACGTCGGAGGTACGCACCAGGCTCTCGGGGCGGGCGTCGGGCAGCCGCGCGATCCACAGGTCGAGGATCTCGGAGTCGTGATCGCTTCCGCGCAACCATGCAGCCGCGTTGCCGTCGCGGGAAAAGGCCAGTCGGTTCGGCGGAGCTCCGGCGAGCGGAGGATCGCTGAACAGGCGTTCGAGCGTGAGGCGCGGGGGCACGACGGGCTCGGTTGGCGTCGGTCCAGTCATGGGCGCATGTCGTGCTCCCTCGAGGCGCCGGGCGCAATGACAAGACGAGACCGGCGGCCTCCGAGCGTGTCGAGATGCTGGCGGACGGTGGGTTCGGGGCCGGCTCTGCGGCTGCCGACGCTTCATGTTGTTGTCGGGCTCGTGCTCGATTCTCGGGCGCGCTGGCCGTCGGGTTGGGACACCTGATAGCGCGCGAGGGCCTGCCACCGTTGCCGCCCCATTGCCCCGAGCGAATAATCGGACCGGTTCGCGTGTTTACAGCAAATCACGCTGTCTTCTGCCCACTCGGCCATGTTGGAGTCCCGCGCTTGAATCGAAGCTTCCTGCCCGACCGGACGTCGACGGTTGCCCGCGTGGCCCTGTTCACGGGCGCCCGCCGACACCTGTTCGCCGTCGGCCTCGGCACGCTGATGGTGCTCGCCATGGCCTTTGGCCTGACCAGGAACCTGCCGGGCGGACCGGCCATGCCCGACGCGCACGCGGCCGCCTCGCTGTCCGCACGCGCTCCGGCGCGCGCGCTGGCTGCCCGCGAGCGCGCTCTGCAGACCGAGCTCGACCAGGCGCCCCTTGGCCGCGATACCCACGACATCGCGGTCGACGACCGACTGACCGGCCTGCCTTCAGCCACGGTCGAACATGCCGGCAACCACGCGTGGCTCGCCGCGGACGGGAATCCGAATACCGCATGGCGTGGCACGAACGGCACGGGCCCGTGGGCATGGACCATCCCGTTCCTCCACCCGGTACACCTGGGCCTGATTCGCCTGTTCGCGGGAGATACCGCCGCGCAGGGTGTCCCGGCAGCATTCCGCTGGGAGTACGTCGAGCCTGCCGCGGATGGTTGCCCAGCCCCGGCTTCTCGAACGTGGCGTCCCGTACCCGACGGCGCGGTCGACGACCGAGAGCCCAACGAGTGGGTGTACGGGCCCAAGACGATCCACGCCCAGCGGCAGGTGCTGTTCACCAACCTCGACGCCTGCGCGCTTCGATTGTCGATCACGGCCACGGACGACGGGCTGGGGCCCGTGCTGCGCGAGATCTCGCTGTACCAGAGCGCGCGCAGCTTGACCGAGGACCCGGGCGCCCGAGCCGAAGCCAGCTCGATCGGCCCCGAGTCAGGAGGGAATGCGTCTGGGGCCATCGACGGAACCTACGAGAGTTTCTGGCAGGGTGCGCCCGGCCAGCACCCGTGGAGCCTGCAGGTGGACTTGCCCGCGGCCCACACGGTGGACCGTGTGTCACTGCTGCTAGGCCGTGACGCCACGATGGTGCCCTACCCCGACCGGGCCGGACACGCCTACGCGGCCAGCGACTTTCCCACGCTCTATCACATAGAGACGCGCCCGTCCGCCGATGCCCCGTGGCAACCGTTGGCCGAAGGCGACCCGCCGCGTGCGCACGGGGCTCCGCTTCCGGTGCGACGCAGGCTCGTCCGATTCCGCGAGCCTCGCGTGGTACAGGCCGTGCGCCTCGTGATCGACGCGGCGACCGGCAAGACCGGCGCGGCCTCGAGCGCGGCGGCCCCTGTCGTGCGCGAGTTGGGCTTGTACGACGCCGCCGACACGCGTCCGGTGATCTCCGAGCCCTTGTTCCTGAGCGTCGACACCAATCCCGCCGCGTTGGCCCACCGACGGGTGGGAGCGCGACCCGCGCCGATCGACGGCTCGTTCGCCCGTGACTTCTCGCGCCGGCTGCGACGAATCGTGGAGGGCTACCAACGCGACAGCGCTTGGCCCGCCGACGATCACCGGCCCAGGGATGCATCCGCCGGGCGCTTCCAGGCGATCATCGAGGCCGACGATCCCCAGCTCGACGAGGTGCTGCTCTCGTCCATCTCTCCCCCGCCCGTGGTGCTGTTGTCCGGTGGATCGGGGTGGGAGTACTCGTCGACGACCAGCGGGGAGCAGGCGCCCGAAGGACGATTCCGGTGGGATCCTGTCGCCACGGCGCGGGAGCCGAATCGGGGGCTGGGCCAGCTTGCCGGCGCGGTCCGCGACAGGGTGGCGCCGTTCATTGGATTCTGTGGCGGCGCCCAGAACCTCATGCTCCTGGCCGCTCGCGGCGCATTCGGGGACCTGGCGTGCACCCAACGCGTCTGTCCCTCCCACCAGCGCGTGATCGACGAGGTGCTGGCGCGCAATGACAACCAGGCGATTCGCGGGCCGGAAGGCAACGCCAAGTGGGATGAGAGAGCCTTCTGGGCCGACAAGTCGCAGCGCGACCCCGACCGCCCGACCGTGCACTTCGACCCGTCCGATCCCCTGTTCTCCACCTTGGCGGGGCCGTCGGGCCGCGATACCACCCGCCAGCTTCCGATGCTTCATGGCGACATGGTGCGCCTGAGCGCCATCCACCGTCTTGCCGACGACATGATCGTCGCGGCTTGGACCGACTACTGCCATCCGTGGGTCAAGCAGGACGGCCCTGAGCCCACGAGCCTGGATCCAAGCCACCCGGGCTGGCGCTGCGTTCGGATTCCCCACGCATTCCATTCGGCGGATCGCGACCGGCTGCCCCTGATCGGCTTCCAGTTCCACCCCGATGCCAAGGATCTTCGGCGCCTGATGCCGGGAGCGCCGCCCGAAGCCAGGGGCGACGCCCTCAACGTGTTTGCCAATGCAGTCGACCTGGTGATCGACGGATACCTGCGCAGCACGTGGCCCCAATCGTAGCTGGCCCGCACGCTCGCCGTACGGCTCGACACACGCACGGTCCGCAGCGTGCACCGCGCCCGGGCCGCTACCGCGGAACCGTCGCGCCAGGCGCCGGCGCCGGACTGCCGGACGCGTCCGAGGCGACGCGGCCCCGCTCGACCCCCACGCCGTTCGTGACCAGCTCGAAGTCGGCGTAGTCCGCGCTGGCCACGGACCGGGTGTTGTCCGCATCGGTGACGACACCCACATAGCGCACGAACTGCCCTTCGCACGGGCCGTATTCCTTGCGGTACAGGGCGCACAGGTCGACCGACTCGCTTCGCCAGGCAGGGCCGGCGGGATCGTGCCGGAGCTCTATCTGCAGCAGCCCGTGCTGGAAGGTGCCTTTGGCTCCGGGCTTGGCCAGCCAGCCGAACTTGAACCCCTGTCCTCCCCACAGCAGGGATGGCACTTTGATCACCACGTAAACGCTGGCTGCCACGTCCAACCACGCGTCATCCGTCACCGCCGGGTGCTGCAGCACGCGCCACCTCCAGCGCAGCGCCGTCACGCGCTCGAGCGGCACCGGATCCTTCTGAAACGGCTGGCCCAGGTCGATCGCCGGTGGCGGCGCCGCCACGGTCGCGTCGTGGTGCGCGTGCAGGAACACGCCCGCGCGCCCCCGCTCCAGAGAATACACCCGCAGGATCTGCGACGGGTCATGGCCGAACGGGTCGACCCAGTCGAGCTGCGGAGCCTGAAAGCGTTCCTGCCAGCCCAGAGACGGGTCCTCGGGAGCTGCCTGCGCGCGCGTCACCGTCGCGAGGCGAGTGGGAACCGGCGCGCACCCGGCCGCCATCGACATCGGCACCGACACCGCGAGCGCTGCGGCGAGCGAGACGGCACCGGCCGTCCGGAGGCGAAGGAACCTGACATCGTGCATGATTTGCTTCGGCGGCAAGCATAGCGTCTTTCCCGCCCACCCACCAACGCGGTGGCCAGCGGGTCCCGCCCGCACCGCCGGCGCGAGGACCGACAGCCACTCACGGGTGGCGCGCCCGCGGCCTTGCCGTCTCGCGCCGGGCTTGTGAGCACCGTCATCTGGAGGGGCGGCCGTTATTCGCGTATCTTTGCGACGAAGTCGCGACGGGTCATTCCGGTTGGAAAGATGCTCTGATGGTGCGTCCATTTCTTCCCTTGCCACACGCGATTTGCTTGCGCGGGTCCGCCGCTTTCAATCATAGTGGGCCCACACTGCGACGCAGCATGACCCCGTGGCGTCGCTGGAGGATTCGATGAGAGCGAGAACCGTCCTGGCTTCCGGCCTCGTGGCATTTGCAGCAATCGGCGCAGCATGTTCCGTCGATCAACCCATGCCCCAGTTCGACCGCGTCCGGCAGGTCCATGGGCTGATCCAGGGAGGCACCACCGACTCCACGGACAAGAACGTCGTGTCTATCGCGATCAACAGCGGCTACCAGCAGGGCCTGTGCACCGGCAGCCTGATCGCCCCCAACGTCGTGTTGACGGCTCACCACTGCGTCGCCGCCATCAGCGGCAGCTCGGTGGTGTGCGGACAGTCGCCGTTCGGCTCCCCCTACTCGGCCAGCAGCTTCAAGGTCTACACCAGCCAGACGGCAGCCAGCGGCACGGGCTACGGCGTCAAGGAAGTGCGGGTCGCCCCCGGCGGCAACGACACCTGCGGCTACGACGTCGCTATCCTCATCCTGAACAGCTCGATCCCGTCGTCCACGACGGCGCCCCTGATCCCGCGAGTCAACCAGGCCGCGCAGGCCAACGAATCCTATGCAGCAGTCGGATTCGGCGAGACCTGCGTCGGATGCGGCGATGCAACGACACGACGCCGTCGCAACGGGCTCAGCGTCACGTGCGTGGGGACTGCTTGCCAGTCGTACATGCAGAACACGTCGACCGAGTGGTACGGCTCGACCGGCGCCGTGTGCTCGGGCGACTCGGGCGGCCCGGCGCTCGATGCGCAGGGTCAGGTCATCGGCGTGGTGTCGCGGGGCGGCGAGCAGGGAACCAGCTGCGTCGGTATCATCTACAGCCGCGTGGACTCCTGGAAGTCGTTCCTCGTCCAGGCGGTCAACGACGGCGCGACTCTGGGCGGCTACACCGTGCCTTCGTGGGCCAGCGGCTCGGGCGGCTCGGGCGGCTCCGGCGGCTCCGGCGGCTCCGCTGGCTCCGGCGGCTCCGGCGGTTCGTCGATCTGCGATACCTGCATCACCGGCGCCAACTCGGGGAGTTGCCAGAGCACCCTCACGGCGTGCCAGAACTCCACGGATTGCGTCAATCTCGTCACTTGCCTCAATTCCTGCTCGGACCAGACCTGCTTGAACGGCTGCTCCACCCAGTATCCCAACGGCATCACGCCCTACAACAACTACGTCGGCTGCATCTGCGACACCGCGTGCACGACCGAATGCGCAACCGAGTGCGGCACTGGCGGCACTGGCGGCAGCAGCGGCAGCGGCGGCAGCGGCGGTTCGGGCGGCGCCGCGGGCTCCGGCGGCTCGGGCGGCAGCGGCACGGACTGCAACACCTGCGCCACCAATGCACAGTCCGGCGCCTGCGCGTCCGTGACCAATGCTTGCGCTGCCTCCACGGATTGCGCCAACCTCGTCAGCTGCTTGAATTCCTGCTCGGACCAGACCTGCGTCAACAACTGCGCCACCCAGTACGCCAACGGCGTGAGCGCCTACAACGCGATCACGTCGTGCATCTGCGACACCGCGTGCACCACCCAGTGCGCGACCCAATGCGGCAATGGCGGCTCGGGCGGCAGCAGCGGCTCGGGCGGCAGCAGCGGCTCGGGCGGCAGCAGCGGCTCGGGTGGTTTCGGAGGCTCGTCCGGAGGCGCCGGAACGGGCGGATCCAGCACCGGCGGCGCTGCCGGCGGTGGCGTCGGCGGCAGCGCGAACACCGGCGGCGGCAACAGCGGTGGATATTCAGGCGGCAGCTCCGGCGGCTACGCCGGTGGCTCGATGGGCGGCAATTCGTCGGGCGTCGGCGGCAACAGCTCGGGCACCGGCGGTTCGGCCGACGGCGCCCAGACTTACTATGTCCCGGGCTCCAGCCAGAGCAGCGGCTGCAATACTTCGGGGGCTCCCGTCCGCTCCTCCGGATGGGTGTGGGCCGGACTGATCGCCCTCGGACTGCTGCGCAAGAACCGCAAGACCGCCGAATAGCGCGCCGCCCGCGCTTTCCCCCTCAGCTCCCCGCCAACGACCTCAGGCGCTCCGCCGCGGTGCGAAGCGTCTCCATCTTCTTGCAGAACGCGAAGCGAAGCAGCTTGCGCCCTTCCTCGGGGTGCGACGAGTAGAACACGCTCGGCGGGATCGCAGCGACCTTGCACCTCTCCGCCAGCTCGCGTGCGAATGCGCGGTCGTCGTCCTGCGACAAGGCGCCGAACTCGGCCACGATGAAGTAGGTTCCCCGCGGTGCAGCCACGCGGAAGCCGACGTCCCGCAGCACGCCCATGAGAAAGTCCCGTCGCTCGGCGTAGTCGCTGCGCAGCTGCGCGAAGAACTCGTCTCCCAGATGGTCGAGCGCATAGGCGACCGCGTGCTGCAGGGGCGTGGCCGTCGCGAAGGTAACGAACTGATGCGCCGCCTGCGAAGCCGCGATCAGCGACGCCGGGCCTGTCGCCCAGCCGACCTTCCACCCGGTCAACGAAAACGTCTTTCCCGCGCTCGACAGGGTGAGCGTTCGCTCGCGCATGCCCGGCAGCGTCGCCATCGGCACGTGCGACGCGCTGTCGTAGGTCAGGTGCTCGTAGACCTCGTCGGCCAGCACGATGACGTCGTGACGCTTGCACAGCGAGGCGATGGCCTCGAGCTCATCGCGATCGAAGACCTTGCCCGAGGGGTTGTGCGGCGTGTTGAGCACGATCGCGCGAGTGCGGGGAGAGAACAGCGACTCGAGCTCGGCCAGGTCCACCCGGAAGTCGGGGAATCGCAAGGTGCAGAAGCGAGCCACCGCGCCGGCCATCGCCACGCACACCGGATAGCTGTCGTAGAACGGCTCGAACAGAATGACCTCGTCGCCCGGATCGAGCAGGCCCAGCAACGTCGAGGCGATGCCTTCGGTCGCGCCGCTGAAGACGACCACCTCCGACATTGGATCGTAGTGCAGATCGTAGTGCCGCCGCTGGTGGCGCGCGACGGCTTCGACCAGGGCTGGGACGCCCATCGAGCGGGCGTACTGATTGTGGCCCGCGCGCATCGCGGCGCTGGCCGCCTCCAGGATCTCCGACGGGCCGTCGAAGTCCGGGAATCCCTGGGAGAGGTTGATGGCCGAGTGGCGCGAGGCCAGGGCCGTCATCTCGCTGAATATCGTGGTGCCGAAGGGACGAAGTCGGTAGGCGGTCACGGTCCTCTTGTGCATGAGCGCCGCGGGTGCGTCAACGCGCGGGGCGCGCCTGCCAAGGTGCTGAGAGTCTGGCGCAGTAGACACCCGCCGCGAGAACTGCCGTTCACGGGCCACGGGCACCTCGCGCTGGAAGCCGCGTGGCCGCCACGGGGACCCGCATCTATCCTGCTTGGCGTGAGGCTTGCTCCACTCGTCGTGCGATGCGCTCACCCTGGTCCCTCGCCCTGCTCTCGTGCGCACTGGCCGCATGCACGACTCACGCGTTCGATCCCTCGTTTCCTCCTCGAGGCGTCGACGCCACCTCCTCGGGCCAGCCCGACGATCGAGCTGCCGACGCTTCACCGGTCGACCCGCGGCTGTCCTCGACCTTGGCTCGCGTCGAGGCAGCCATGCAGCCCGTGTGTGGCACGCGGTGCGGGTCGGCCACTCTCGTGGTCACGCCGGGGATCGAGGCGCCGGCCCATACGCGCGTACGCGTTCCCGGATACTCGCTCATCGAGATACGACAGGCCGACATGGATCGGCTGGTCGCCAGCGACGACGCGGTGCTCTATTGGGTGATCGCGCATGAGTACGGACACCATCTGGACATGACCGCGGGCAACGCGAACCTCGACGGCGACTGGGGATTGGAGCTGCGCGCCGAAGCTCTGGCGGGCTGCGCGCTCGAGCGGGCCGGGCTCATCATCGATCCGGTGCTCGATCTGTCCCGTCGCAGCGAGGCGGCCGCAGGGCGAGGCGCGGTGCTGGCCGAGCAGTTCGGCTCCGATGGCACCCACCCGCACTGGCGCTACATGCGGCACGCGATCCTCGCGGGCTATGCCGCGTGCGCGGACGGAGCGCGAACCGTGGACGAGGTGGCTGCGAGCGTGACGACCCTGACGGCGCAAGTCGTGCGCAACCGCTCCCCGTTGCTGCGCACCGCGGGTGCGCGAGGCTCGCGGGACGACGTGGTACCGGACGGCGCCCAGGAGCTCGCCGCCCCGGTCCAGCCCTTGCTGCCGTGAGCCGCGCGGCCGTTGGACGGCAGGTGTTCGCGACCTGCGCCGATGGCACCTCGACCGGATGGTCCCGAATCATGCAGCGCGCACCCAAGTGGCGTACAATCGCCCTCCTGCCGTTTCACTCGACTTCGGAGGCTGTGCATGGTCGTGCGATTCCGCGTCTGCCCGGTGTGCTTGCGTCATGTGCTCGACACGGCCAACGTCTGTCCGTTCTGCTCGACGCCAGCCCGTCCGACGCTGCGCAGCCAGATCGCCCTGCCCGTGCTCGCGGCTCTGGCGATGGGGGTGGCCGCGGGCTGCGCGTACGGGCCTCCTCCCGAGGAGCCCAACGAAGCCGGACCCGACGACTCGGCGACCGACGTTCAAGCGGTCGACCGGGTTGCCAGCGACGCGGACATCGGAGACTGAACGAGGCCTGCGATGCCGACGGAACCCGTGCTCGCAGGTCGATACCGCATCCTGCGCCGTCTCACGGACGGCCCGACGGCCACGGTGTGGCTCGCGGAGGACGGGGAGACCGGCTTCATGGTGCTGGCCGGCGTGATGCCGATGTCGCGCGCGCAACTGCTTCGTAGCGCGGTCGGGCTTCCGCACCCGCACCTGGCGCCACTGCTGGACTTGCTTGACGCCCAGAGAGCCGGCCCGCTTCCCGATGGTGTGACGCTGGAGCGCGGCGCATGCGTGGCCGTCGCCGAGTGGGTGCCGGGCAGCACGCTCTACGAACAGCTGCTGGATGGGCGCATGTCCACCGTGCCCGCCATCCGAATGGTGGCGAGCGTGGCCTCGGCAGTCAGCGCGATGCACGCGCGGGGAGCCGTGCACGGAGCCATTTCCACCCGAAGCATCGTCATGAATCGCACCGACGGCGGCACGGTGCCGGTGCTGACCCAGGGCGTAGTCCCCGCGGACGGCTCCTTCTGCTCGCTCGAACGCATCGAAGGCGGCGGCCCCAGCGAACAGGACGACACGTGGGCGTTGCACGTCGTGCTCTACAACGCGCTGACCGGCCGCAAGCCGTATCGCGCGCGATCGCACGACGGGCTCGTGCGTGCCTTGCGCAACGCGCGTCCCATTCCCCTGGCAGCCCTGGACGTCGACGACGCCGCGCTCGGCGACCTGCTGGACTCGGCGCTCGTCCCCGGACGCCACGACGAGCTTGGCCGCGCGTCGGATCTGGAGACGCGCCTGTACAGCTGGCTCGGCGAGCACGGCCAGCCACCGTCGTTGCGCGGGCCGGAACAAGACGACAACTCCTCGTTGCCGCACATCGAGATCGGCGCGTTCGTCGATTCATCTTCTTCGGGGCTCCACGTCGAGATGCCCACGGTCATGCCCCCGCCTGCGGTGACCGACGTGAGCGCGATGCCCGACGAGCCACGCTCGGCGGCGTCGGACGCGATCGGGGAGCCGACCGCAGCGCGTGACGAGGACGATCGGGAGGCTCCCGCGTCGTCCGGCGAACCTCCCGATAATCGCGAGGAGGACGCGGCCGCCCCGGGGCACCAACCGCCGCGTGTCGTCGCCCCCGACACGGCGACGCGCACGGACGCCCAACTGCCTACGGCCGACAAGCAGCGTGGAGCATGGGTTCTTCCCGTCGTGGCGATTGCCGGCGCCTCGATCATCGGGGCAACGGTCTGGCTCGTGTCGTGGCTGCGCCCCTGGCCTGGCTCACACGCGTCCGCGAACTCGCCGTCCGCATCGCAGCCCGCAGCACCCGCAGCACCCGGAGCGACGGTATCTGCGGCAGCAGCGTCCGCATTCACTGCGGCAAGCGGCGGTGCCCGCGTGCCTCCGGCCGCGTCGCAGGCCGCGCATGCGAGGCCTGGCGTGTCGACGCCGGCGGAGGTCGCCGCGTGCACCGCGCGTTGGTTCCCCGCGGAGACCTTCCATGCGGGGCAGGATCTGAGCTTCGTGTGCTCGGTCCCCGATCCGCGCGAAGCAGCCAAGCGCATGCGGCGCCGCGTGGTGGTGGCGTCGCGAGGAGTGCTGACGCCGGGCATGAGCGAGTGGTCTCGCCTGGGCTGGTACCAGCTCGCCGCGGTGGCCGTCGTGCGCGGGCATTGCTGTCCCAACCAGGTTGCTTTCGAGCTGCCGCAGCTGCGTGCTTGCCCGCGGTTGGACGGAGCCCTCGACAGCCTGGCAGAAGCGGTGCACGCCGAGGTCGACCCGAAGGCCGCGGTGGCCGGTTTCGAGACGGCGGCCGAATGCGCTTGGCGCGTCCAACCCCAGGACTACTCGTACAGCATGGCGCCCAAGTCCGGCGGCCAATTCGCGTTCGACGAGCTGCTGGCCCGCGGCGGCAAGTAGCCCGATCGCGAGGCGAGGTGTGCGCTCAGGTCAACCGCACGCGCGCGGGCGGCGGCGGCGTCCCTGAACGAACACGCCGCTGTCATCGTCGAGGCGCCGTTCGTCCGCAGGCGGCATCATCGCGCTCAACGAGGGGTGGGCTCGCTTGAGCGAGCGTTCGAAGCGGCGAAAGATCGGACAGCCCAGGAACCTGCCGCTGCGGCAGTAGCGTTCGGCGAGCAGAGGACCGATTCCCTCGGGCAGCGGACCTTGCGCCGAGGCGCCCAGCACCCGGCATGGACAAGCTTCGTCGCTCGCAAAGAACACGCAGCTTCGCATCAGCTTTCCCCCCAGCGGCTATCGCGTTCCGCCACCGCACGACGCTCGATGCTTTGCATGCCCGATGATCGACGCGGCAAGGCAAACGCGGCAAGGGAGGCGCTTGCGAATGCGCAGTCGTGGTTTTGACCGGAGGCCGTGTCGGAGCACCTCGCAGCGGCGCGTGCCGCGGCGAGCGGGCTGCCTGGGCCCTACTCGGGATCGATGAGGCCGCGGCGAATCGCAAAACGCGTCATGTCGGAGTTGTTTCGCAGATTGAGCTTTTCGAGGATGCGGCTGCGGTAGGTCTCGACCGTGCTCAGGCTCAGGCTCAGCGCCTTGGACACCTCGCGGCTGGTCGAACCCTTGGCCAGCTGGATGAGCACTTGCATCTCGCGGTCCGACAGCACCGCCTCCGGCACCTCTTCATGCGACTGCCCCATTCTGCCCACCATCTTCTCCATGATGGCGGGGCTGACATACACGCCCTTGCGCGCGACCTTGCGAACCGCCGCGAGCAGCTCGTCGGTGGCCGCGACCTTGACGATGAAGCCGGCGGCCCCGGCGCGAATCACGCGGGTCGCATACTCTTCGTTGGCGTACATCGTCAGGATCAGGATGCGGATGCCCATGTTCAGAGCCACGATCTGGCGCGTCGTCTCCAGACCGTCGATGTCGGGCAAGCTGTAGTCGAGGATGACGACGTCCGGCTTGAGCTCGCGGGCGAGCTGCACGGCCTCCCTGCCGCTGCCGGACTGGCCCACCACCTCGAGATCCTCCTCGGCGTCGAGCAATCGGCACAGGCCCGCCCTGACCATCGTATGGTCGTCCACTACCAAAGTCCGAATCATGGCTCACCTTCCTGGCTACGCATTGTCCAGAGGGACGCGAAACACCACGCGGGTTCCCTGGGACCGCGCGGAGCGGATTTCCACCGATCCGTTGACCAGGCCGGCACGCTCGCGCATGCCGGCGATGCCGCATCCCTGACCGAGCTCGGCCGGATCGAAGCCTCGCCCGTTGTCGTAAACCGACAGCATCAGCTCGCGCGGCGTGCGCGACAACGAGATGTCCACCGCGCGCGCCGCCGAATGACGGCTCACGTTGTTGAGCGACTCCTGCAGGATGCGGTATCCGCAGAGGCTCACCTCCTTGGGCAACGGCGGCTGGGCCTCGTCGATGGCCACCTGCAGATCGGTCTCGACACCGGTGCGCTCTTCGAACTCGTTGACCAGCAGCCGCACGGCCGGCTCCAGCCCCAGATCGTCGAGCAGCGGCGGCCGCAGCCCGCGACAGATGCGGCGAAGCTCGTCGGCGGACTTCTCCACCAGGTCCACCGCGTTCTTGAGCGCATCGCTCGCCTCGCCGCTCATGCCCGGCGCGCGCTTCTCGAAGTAGCCCAGCTCGATGCGGCTCGCCGTCAACAGCTGCCCCAGCTCGTCGTGCAGATCCCGCGATACGCGCGCACGTTCGTCTTCCTGCGCCATCAGCACCTCGCGCGACAAGTGCTCCAGACGCTGCAGCGATCGGTTGCGCTCCGTGACGTCGGTCAGGATCATGAGCGTGCGATGCGCGTTCGCGTGCACGAACCGCGTGGCACGCACCTCCACGTCGGCCATCGAGCCGTCGCGCCGCACGTGCCGGGAGTCCGCCCGGAAGACCCCCGCGGCATTCCCACGCTGCTTGAACGTCGCAAACAGATGCCGGTAGCTTGGCGCGATCAGATCCAACAGCGACTTGCCGTCGAGCTCCCCTGGCTCCCAGCCGTGCATCTGGCACGCCGCCGCGTTGGCCTCCACGATGCGGTCGTCGTCGTCCACCACCAGCAGGCCGTCGGTGGCCGACTGGAACACGTTGCGATAGCGCGCTTCGCTCTCGCGCAAGGCAGCCTCGGCTTTCTCGCGCTCGGCCACCTCGGCGACAGCCTTGTCTCGAGCTCGACGGTACTGCTCCGCGCGACGCATCAGTTGGTGCACCAGCGTGCTCAACCCGAACGACGCCAGGAAGCCGAGGATCGGGATCGGAATGCTCGACAGCCAACCGGCTTCGGCCACGGTCTTCGTGAGCGGGGCGGCGGTGAGGGTCCAGGTGCGGTTTCGCACGCGCACCGAGCTGGACACCAGCAGGTCGTGCTCGGCCGCGTCCGACGCCGCTTCTGCCTTGCGGAACGCAAAAAGCTCCGAGCCCCGGTCCGTGGCCCAAAAGGCGAACTCCGGATCGCCCCTGCCGTGAAAGCCCGCGTCGATGAGCACCGCAGCGTCCATCTCCGCCACGAGCCATCCCACGAACGCCCCTTCTCGATGCATCGGCACGACCGCGAACACGCTGCGTTGACCCGGCCGCCCCACCGGCTCGCTCAGCAGCGTGCCCGTGTACGCCGCGTCGTCCAGAATCGCCGTAACCCTCGGCCCCGCATCCGACCACGCCGAGTCCGCACCGGTGGGCGCCACCCAGATGTCCTTCTTGTCGGGAGCGATGAGACGCACCGATCGGAAACCCGGCGTCTCGTTGACCAACACGTCGCCGAAGTCCAGGAATCGCGTGTAGGAGAAGTCGCTGTTCTCGTGGGACGACCACCGGCGCGCGAAGACCGTGGCCGCGCTCACGGCGAACTCGGTCCCGACCTGCAGGCGACGAAGCGACTGGGCGCAGAAGTCCTCCGTATGGCGCTGGAGCAGGGCACGCTGGTGGTCCACCTGCTGGTACCAGACTACGACCGTGACCACCGCCAGCACGAGGAAGATGGCCGGCGGCGCCAACCTCGCGCTCCACGGCTTCTTGGATGTTGTGGGTTCACTCGGCATGGCCGCTGGGACTCCACCCCCGAACCACGCACCGCCCGGGGCAGGGATGCTTCTGCCATCGTAGCAACGCGCCGGCAAAAGCCCAGATCGGTCGACGCCCCACGCGCGGCATCGAAGCGCTTCGGCGGACGCTTGCCTCCCCGCGCTCGCACCGTCGCTCGCCGCCCGTCATCCCAACGTCTCCCCGGCAACCTGATCGCCGCGCCGGATCCGGTCCGCTACCTCCTCGAACACGTCCGAGAGCCGCAAGATGCCTACGACCCTGCGATCACGCGTCACCAGCAGCGACTCGGCGCGCGACACGACCAACGCCTCGATCGCCTCGCCCAGCGAGGCCCCTTCCTCGATGCTGTCGGTGGCCGCGACCATCGCCTCGCGCACGGTCACCCGGTCCGAGGCCGCGCACATGCTCGCCAGGTTCGCGCGAATCGGAGACAGGCGCGCGACCGACTCGATCCACTCGGCATTGAGCCCCGCACCTGCCAGGCGCTCCACGTCCGTCGCGCCAAGCGCCGATGGCAGCAGCGCACGCAGGATCGCCTGGTGCGTGAGCTTGCCCACCACGTTGCCTTGCTCATCCATCGCCAGCACCGCGCGGTGATGGTGCCGATCGTAGGTCAGGCCCAGCTGCGCCTTGCTCAGCGCGGCCAACGCCTCCCTGAGCGTGGCCTCGCACGAGACCGTGGCATAGGACGCGAGCGGCAGCATCATGTCTTTCACGCGCAGCGCTTCGAGCATCTCAGCGGCTCCCCTGCCGGCCAGCCACGGCAGTTCGACGCCCGTGCCCGGCGCAACAACCCGTGCGGTCTGCGGCCTTGGCTCGGCTCACCACAGCATCCAACCTCCGCCTCGCATCCACGCCCAGGCCGACAGAACCCCTATCGTCAACACCGTCACCGCCGTCCCGTGTACCAGCATGTCTCGCGGACGTATCATCGGCTCACCCGTCTCGACGTCCTTGGCGAGCGCCGAAGCTACCGCGTTCGAGGGCGTGGCGATGGTGACCGAATTCGCGGTGGACAGCGCGAGCGCGACCGCAAGAACCGGCCGCGCCGGATCCATGCCGAGCGCAGTGGACGCCGCCAGCGCCAAGGGGCCGACGAGCACGACGGCGGCCACCTCGCCAAGCGCGCTGCCCGCCACCGACCCAGCGACCAGAACCGCCACGAGCAACCCGAGACCGGGCGGCGCGGCGCGCGCAATCCCGCGCGCGAGGTCGCTTCCGAGCCAGGTCGCCACGCCGGTGGCAAACAGCCCCTTCGCCACGGCGCATGCCGACGCAAAGGACACGACCGTCGCCCAGGGAACGCTCGACAACGTCTTGGCGTCGAGGACGCGCAGCACCACGAGCGCGACGACACCCAGCAACGCTGGGCCCGCGAGCCCCCAACCCCGGAGCGGAGCCCAGCGCGCTTGTGCCATCCACAGCGCGACCATGGCTGCAAGCACGATGACGGTGGAGGACTCGCCGGCGGACCACGGACTCGTCCTCGTGCGCGCCGTCCGCGCGATGACCGGCGCCGCTGCGTTCCAGTCTCTCGCCGGGTTGCGAAGCACCACCAGCCAATAGCCCCCCACGAGCCACGCGGAGATCAACACGACCGGCACGGCGCTGGCGAGCCAGTCGGCGAATCCGATCGAGCGCTGCACGTCGCCGAGCATCGCCAGCAACGCGGCATTGCGTCCGCTTCCCGCCGGCGATCCGAAGGCGCCCGCATTGGCCGCAAACGTCAGCGCCAGCATGCAGCCCAGCACCACGGGACGGCGGCCCGCGCCTGCGCGCACCGCGGCGCTCTCCCGATGCACCGCGGCCAACACCGGAATCGCGAAAGCCACGACCGCCCATCCGGGCAGGACCGACGAGACGAGAGCCAACACCGGCAGGCCCACGAGCGCAAAGCCCAAGGGTGACTTGGTCGTAGCGAATATCGCCAGGGCGAGTCGTCGGTATAGCCCCGTGCCTGCTGCGGCGGCAGCGATGACCGACACGGCCGCTAGGAGCAGCACCGGATCGGAGACGAACGCCTGCGCGACACGCGCGGATGGGAAGATGCCAAACGCATACAACAGAAAGGCGACGGCCATGCCGGTGACGGACGTGGGCAACGCCCGGGTCGCCCAGAACAGGACGGCCATGCCCAGAATGCCCAGCATAGCCATGGCCGACCTGGCCGCGGCCGACAGATCCGTCGCGCTGCCGGGCTGCGACTCGGCGGAGGCGACGGCCGCTGGGGCGATGAGATCGCGGGCGCGGGGCTGCGCCTGCGGCACAGTGGGCACGGACCGGTCGACCATCGCAGCGGCCTGCCTCGACGACGAGAGGGAGAGCAAGAGCCCCGAAGGGGCCGGAGCCACTGCCGCCAACACCACACACAGGACGCCAAGCATCAGCACGCCCGGCCGAAAGCCCACGCGCCCCCAGAGCCACCGCAGCGGCGTCGTCCGCTGGCCCATTGCCGTCGGCGAAATGCGCTGCTGCCTCTCGTGCACCGCGCGCGCGATCGCTTCGCCCAGCGCCTTCGGATCGCACGGCTTCTCCACGTAGGCGAACACCTCGCCGCGTCCGTTCGGCGCCAGGCTGTCGATTCCCGCGTGCCCGGTCAGGACGATGAGCGGGATCCGGGGCGCGGCCTTGCGGAACGCCTGCAACGCGGGCTCCCCCTGGGTCTGACGCAGCCTCCGGTCGAGCAGGACCACGTCGGGCCGCACCTCTCGCAACGCGGCAATCCCCGAGGCCGCGTCACCCGCTTCGTGCACCACCAGGCCCTGCTCTTCGAGCTGAGAAGACAGAATCCGCCGTCCTTCAGCCTCGTCGTCGACCAACAGCACCTTGGTGGCTGGGCGGGCCGGTGAGGGAGTCGCGACGCGCGTCGGGCAGCCCGGGCTAGCCATGAGTGCGCCTCCGGTGCGACAGGCGCGTCGCCATCAGGGGAGCCATGGACCTCGAAACCGCCATCGTACTACGAACGCACTTGTCCGATTGATGACCCGGCCACGAGGGAATCAAACCGTGCCCGGTGTCTCGCTCGATGTCACGACAACAGAATCCTTGTCGCGGTGGTGTCGTCTCCCTGCGGAAAGCCAAATGGCAAACTCGCCCCTTTGGAGGTCACGGCATTTGCCACAGCCCGACCGGCGGCTCCCTCGCCGAGAACGCGACCGCACCGGGCCGCAGGCCCCGCGTCCCTCGACATCGCGCCGCATCTGGTGCATTCAGGGCACCCGTGGATCCAACCAGCCGGATCCCGCCCGAGGATCAGCGTCATGGCACGACCCTACGCGCACATCGTCAGCCAGGGACCCGTCATCGCCACCTTGGGGCGCACCGCGGTCATGGCCTTGCGGCAGCGCTTCGAACACGGCGACCACGCCCAGCCGCCCGTGCCCGGTCCCACTTTCCACGCCGTGCTGCCGCCCCGGCCTTCCGCCCTCGTTCGCGACTACACGCGCCATGTCGGCGGCAACCCCTACGCCTATCTCGACGTGTTGCCCGCGCACCTGTGGCCCCAATGGGGATTTCCCCTTGCCGCCAAGACCCTCGACGGCATCGAGTATCCGTTGATGCGCGTGCTCAACGGCGGCTGCCGTCTCGAGGTGCGCCGTCCCCTGCCCCAGCGCGAGCCTCTCGCGGTCCGCGCCCGGCTCGAGTCCATCGACGATGACGGACGCCGCGCGGTGCTGCACCAAAGCATCGTCACCGGCACCGACTCGGCGCCCGACGCGCTCGTGGCGCACTTGTACGCGATCGTCCCGCTGCGCACGCGCGCATCCCGCGAGGATGGCGCATCGCGCAAAGTGAAGGACGAGAACCTGGTGCCCGACGGTGCCCAAGAGATCGACCGATGGCGTCTGGGCCACGACGCCGGGCTCGAGTTCGCCATGCTCACCGGCGACTTCAACCCGGTGCACTGGGTCCGTCCCTACGCGCGCATGTTCGGCTTCAAGAGCACCATCCTGCACGGCTTCTCGACCATGGCCAGGGCGATCGAGTCCCTCAACCGCCGCGTGCTCGGCGGCGATGTCACGCGCCTCAAGCTGGCCGACGTGAAGTTCACCAAGCCCCTCGTACTGCCCGCCGAAACGAGCGTGTTCGTGAAGGACAACCTGCTGTTCGTGGGCAAGGGGCACGGCGAGCCGGCGGTGCTCGTGGGCTCGTTCGAAGCCCGCTGACGCTCGTTCCCAGCCACGTTGCACCGCTAACGGGTCGGTATCGGCCAGCGCCCGTGCCCCACCCCCGCAGCAACATCGCTTCTTGCCGCCGAGAGAGAACACAAAGTCGATCGGCGCGACGAAAGTTCGCAACCTCCAGCGCTGCCCGGCCGACGAGGGAGCGCACAGACAGTCGTGGCCGGCAGGGCTGCGACACATGGAGGTCGCTATGAATAGGTTGGCAACCAGGCTGCGGTCCTTGGCTCTTTTCCTGGCTGGCGGGCTCGCCGGCACTCTTGGCTGGGGCTGCGGCGCCGCGCCGGGCAGCACCACAGATGCTCTCGTAGAGGCTGGCGCCCCGTCGCTGCTCGACTCCTGCTCGGGCAAGTACGATTGCGTGGGACCAGGCGTGCCTTACGTAATCGTTCTGTCGAAGCGCGAGGACGGATGCTACGCGGATGACGTGCGCCTTCCACCGGAAGGCAGCGGCATCAGCGACGGAGTCATGGTCACCTGGTCGGGCGATGCGAGCGGCTGGGACGTGACCGAGTCGTACGACGGCGGCTCGTGGGGCCGCCATTGCACACCGGAAGCTGACGAGTCTTCGGCCAGTCCGGCGGGCAGCGCGCGGTGCACGGGCACGCCCGATCCCTGCTCCTGGCGAACGCTGGGCTACAACTGCGACGATGGCTGCGATATGGACTCGAGCTGGAACGGAGTCGACTGGGACAACGAATGCGAAGGGACGCCGGACGCGTGCGCTTACCAGGTCACGCAGGAGTCGTGCACCAAGGTAGGATGCCAGTGGCAGTAGGCCGCTTGACCCAGGCCAAGGCGCGCATCGGCGAACTCGCAGCTCCATCGGCCGTTGAGGGACTCGGCTGGTCGCTGATATCCTCGGACTCCGGGGTGCATGAGATGGTTCCAGGCTCCGGGGCGTAGGCCGCCTGCCACCTCCAGGCCGCGGTAGCCGGGTCGTCGCAATGAGGGCATCGGAGCGTTCCACGCCCGCACGCTGGGGGCTCTTGAATCGAATCGGCAGCGCCCTGCGGCGCGGAAGACGGGATGACGGGCGAAAGATGCATCTCTGCCGGGGTGTAGCTGGGTTGGCGATGGTGGCGTGGGCGATGGCGGGCTGCAGAGAAACCGCGCCTGGGGCACGACCGGAGGGTTCGATAGATGTCTATTCGCTGGGCCTCCCGGGTCCGGTGTTGCCTTACGAAAACGAGCGTCGCGCCGCTTTCTCCGATCTTCAGCGCGCGCAGGACACCGACGTTCTGTGCCTGCTCGAGCCATTCCGGGACCAGGACAAGGACGCGCTCATCGATCCGCTGCTGTCGGGGGGATCGGCCGAGCACCGCTGCCTGAGCTGCCTGCAACGTCGGCGCACCGTCGGTTGCCGAGCTCGAAAGCCACGGAGCGGGGCGGCGGCACCCTGCGCGCCAGGCTCACCGACTTCTTCGGCGGAGCGGCGATTCCTCCGTTGCGCACACCGGATGCCACGCTCGCCAACACCGACTCCGCCAGCGGCGCGGCGGCGCTGGTCTACGTCGCGCCCGAGCAGCTCGCGGAGCCGCCCTGCATCGACCCGCGCACCGACATCCACGCTGAGCATGTGCCTGCACGAAAGGGTGGGTCAAGTGAGCGGATCGCCACAACGCGCACCGACATCCACGCTGAGCATGTGCCTGCACCGCGCCCTGACGAGCGTGCGGCCCCGCTCGGCTCGGGATTGCCCTGGGCTCGCTATGCCCTGCTGGCCATTGGCGGCGCCTTGATGGCCGCCGCGCTCCTCGCCATCCTTGCGTCGTTGCGCCGGTGAATCACGCGGGAATTGACCCGTGCGCCGCGACGAGCTAACGGCCGAACATGCGGATGCATTGCTGCGCCGTGGTGGGCATCTGGGCGCTGGGCTCCGGAGCGGCGTTCGCCCAGTCCTCGGAGGCTGACGCCTTGTTCCAACAAGGCCGTGCCCTGATGTCCCAGGGCAACCTGCCCGCGGCTTGTCAGGCCTTCTCCGCCAGCCTTCGGCTCGACGACGCGCTCGGGACCCTGCTCAACCTGGCCTATTGCCACGAGCAGCAGGCAAAGCTGCCGCAAGCCTGGCAGGAGTACGAATCCGCACGAACCCGCGCGGCGGCCGAGCACCAGGACAAGCGCGCGCGGTTCTCCGAACAGCGCTTGGCTTCCCTCGAGAAGAGATTGGCCTTCCTGTCGCTCGACCTCGACGCGGTCGGACCGCACGCCACCGTGCTGATCGACGGCGTCCCTGCGGATCGCGCCCGAGCCGGCGTCCGGCTTCCCGTGCTGCCCGGCGATCGCAGAGTCGAGGTTCGCGCCCCGGGATGTCGCCCCTGGTTTCAGACCTTCGGGCTCGGCGCCAGCGCGGCAACCCTTCGAATCGTCGTCCCGCCGTTGCAGCCCGACACCGCGGTCGCCCCGCGCACGACGGCGCCCCGGCAAGCGAGCGCTCGTCGCACGTGGGGCTACCTGGTGGGAGCGGTAGGGCTCGCGAGCGTGGCCACGGGCACCTACTTCGGCGTGCGCACACTCAGCACCAAGGAAGCTGCCGACGCGGACTGCGTGGGCAACGCGTGCAACGACCGCGGGCTGGAGCTGTACGCGGACGCGCGCCGCTTCGCCACGATATCCACCGTAACCATCGGCGCCGGGGCTGCCGCGATCGCGGCGTCGGCATGGCTTCTGCTCTTCGATCAACAAAGCGAACCGACGGCCTCGGCTGCTCACGGCCAGTCTACGGCGGTATGGGCCCGCATCTCGCGCGACCAGACGGGCATCCAGCTCACCGGCGCGTGGTGATCACCGACGTTGTTCGAGCACCTCATCCGGTGGGATTTCCGTGCTCGAAGGCGAAGGCAGCGACGATGGCATCGCGGACGCCGTGGGCTGAGGAGGCTCGACCGACGCCGTCTCCTCCGTCCGCTTGGGCGGACCCGTGCGGCGCGGCGGCACGCTTGGCCGCGTAACCGTTACAGCGGCCAATGTCGGCGGCTGAGGATCGGCGGACGCGATCGGTGCAGATGATGACGCCACGACCGTCGGCGGCGCGCCCACGGACGACACCTCTTCATTTTCCAAGGGCGATGAAGCGGACGTGGAAGTGCCTCGCGGCTGTTCGGGCAACCGCCGACTGCTCATCACGATCAGGGCAGCGGCCAAGGCAGCCATCAACGCAGCCACGACCAGCGCGATCGCACGGCGCGGGGCACGCGACGACAGGCCCGCCGAATGCGTCCGCCGCGCTCCCACGTAGCCGGGCAGGGAATCCTCCGGAAGCGTACCGAAGGACGTCAGCCCGAGAGAGCCGGTTTCCGGCAAGGTGCTTCCGGTGGGGCCATGACGCTCGGAGACGCGAGGGCGAGAGGTCTGCCCGGCCGGCGGCGGTGCGGTCGGCGCGGACTGCAATTCGGGCGGTAGCTGCTCCGGCGACGCGGTCCACCCGGCCGCCGTGCACAAGGCATCCCAGAAGCTGCGCGCCTCGCGGAATCGCTCGCGCGGATCGACCTGCAACGCGCGAAGGAAGACATCTTCGATCTCATCACCCAAATCCAGCCCCCGGGCCCGCGGGGTCGGACGGACCGCTTCGTCCGCCGTCGACCCCATGTATTGTGCTGGATCAGAGCCCCCAAGGGCATGCTCGCCGGTCAGCATCTCCACCAGCACGAGCGCCAGCGCGAACGTGTCGGTCCACGGCCCGGTTGCGCCCAGCCTGCGGATGAATTGCTCGGGTGTGCCGTAGGCCGGCGTGAACGGCAGCCGGAAGTCCGAGGTCTGCGCGAACATGGCAGTCGTGCTCCCGCTGTCGATGGCGACCTTCGCGAGCCCGAAGTCCAGGATCTTCGCGACCACGCGATCACCCTTGCGCGCAAGGAAGATATTCCCGGGCTTGATATCGCGGTGAGCGATCCCCTTGGCATGTGCCATCGCCAGGGCCTCGACCGCCGGCGCCAGCAGCGCGATCACCTCGGGAAGCGTGAACGGTCTGGCAGCGTGCTCCTTCCGATACCGCAACTCGCGCTCGAGAGACACGCCTTCGAGCCACTCAAGAACGAGGAAAGGAGCGACCGCCCCGTCGGGCGCCACGACCGCACCGGTCTCGGTGGCCTGCACGATCGACTCGTGGAGCGAGGACAACTCGAAGAGCAGCTTGCCCTCCGCGCGGAATGCCTCCAGGAACGCCGCCCGCTGCTCGGCCGAGGCGCCGCCGGGCAGCTTGAGCACCTTGATGGCCACGGGCGCCTCGAAGCGCACGTGGAATGCCTTGTAGACCACGCCGAATCCGCCTTCGCCCGCGACGCGCTCGACGCGATAGCGTCCTTCCAGGAGCGAGCCGAGAATGCCGAAGGGGTCGGTGCTCATGGGCATTGCAGGGGAGCGGCTTCGATGTGGGACCCATCGGGCGAGACACGCACGAGCGTGACGCCGCCCGAGTAGGCTACGATGGAGTGAAGATTGGTGTCCGCTATGTGGATGTCGCCCGAAGGCGTGTCGACCCGGGTGACATCAGGCGAGAATCGGGCGATGCCGATGCCCCCGGGCTCGAAGTAGGTGACGACGGGCGAGCCGTCCACGACGACCACCGAGTGGGCCGCGGTGCCCAAGCCTGAGCCAGCGATGGTCGTGGCAACGACCTTGCCGGTAGCGTCGATGCGGGATAGCTCCCCTTCTTGCACCGCATAGGCGTTGTACGACCGCGTGTAGACGAGGTCCCGACCGAGCCACGCAACGGCCTTGCCGTCTCGAGCGATCCGCGGGTTCCGCGAGGGCACGTCGGGCGACTGGGGCGGCAAGGTCTGGTAGTATGCGCCCATGCTCGTGATGCCGATGGCTGCCTGAGGCATGCCGCCCAGAGATCCGGACATTGCCCAGCCGATCTCGGGGCCGATCGCCAGCGCGCCCACATCCGGCCCACCCACGCTGAACACACCCGTCCATTGGGGCGATCCAAACTTGTCCCCCATGTGATCAGCCATGATGATGCGCGGCTCGCCATCTCCATCCAGCACGAGCGCCACATAGCCCGCCGTCGACCAGCCCAGGTCGTAGATGTCCTGGACCTTGTACGTCTGACCGGCGGCCGACGGGTCCAGCGCACGCGTCTCGAGCACGGAGAGAGAGCCGGCGTCGTATCGCGTGAGCGACACGCAATTCGGTGAGCATTGCGGATCCGACGAGCCCACGGCAACACCGATCTCGCCGGCGTCGAAGCCAGCAGCCGCGATACCGAATCCGGAGAAGGGCGCGCAAGCCGTGATGTCCGTGGGGCCAGCCACCAGCGCGCCGGTCGAGTCCACCACGAAAACTTGTGCGCGGGCCGCGTCCTGATCGAGCACGGCGACCGCGACCCGCCCCCCGGCCAGGGCGACAGCCTTCACGTCTCCCGCGTTGGTCACCGCCGGACCCGATTGCCACGTTCCCAGGGTCCAATCGAATCCATGGTCCGTCAGGCCTTCGTAGTTCTCACTCTTGAAATTGCAGACCTCCACGACCGGCTCGTCGACGGCCGGCTCGTCGTTCGGCTCGGAGGAAGCGTCGCTCGCTGCGTCCGCGCCCGCAGCGTCCGCGCCCGCAGCATCCGCGCCCGCATCATCGGACAGCCGGGCCCGATCGCCCACGCCGGCGATCTGGGCGCAGGCCGGCAGGACGAACGCGCCGGTGACGGTGAAGGCGAGAATCGACCATCTCATGGGCAGGCCACCTCCCACGAATCGACGGACCTGCCGTCGTAGTTGGCCGTGATGAGAAGGGCGCTTTGGCCGGTGGGGACCAACTCCAGATAGACCGCGCCCGTGTCCACCTCGATGGGATTGCCGGGTGCGTTGACGGGCTTCAAGTCCGCCTGGAGGCGGTGCAGGTCCACTCCGAACGGCTTGACCACCGTCGCGGCGAGCACGTTCGCCCCCACGCCCACTCCGGTCACGGCTCCGATGCCCGCACCTCCTACGGCGGAGTCCGCAACGTCGTTGCCGTCGCGCGACCGCACGGTCAGAAGAACCGAGGACGCGGTCGAGCTCACGGCGCTCATCGAGAGCAGCAGGTTGGACCCCAGCCAGCGAACGGAGGCCAAGTCCTGCGCGGGGGCCAGGTCCGTTCCGCTTGCCGTGGCGTAGACCTCGCGAGGGGCGAGCAGTTGCGTTGCGCCGTCGAGGGACCAGACACCGAAGTTCACGTACGTGGGATTGCCCGCCTGATCGGGCTTTGTCCCGGAGACCCAGGCGACCGCATCCGACCCGGCGAGCGCCGGCGTTCCGTAGTTGCCCGGGAGCGTTCGGTCCTGCTTCACGCTCCCCGTATCCGGGTCGAACCAGATGAGGTGCGGGGCAGTGGTGCTCGCGTCCACGGCAACCGTCGCGCAGCTTCCGGAGGCGCACGCCAGGGATCCGCAGAATCCGACCGGAAAGCCGAAGTCCAGCACCCGCTCGTCTTTCAGGCTCAAGTCCGTACTGCCAAGCCGGTCGAACGTCACCGGACAGCCCGCGGTGCAACCGGCGTAGTCCTCGCTCCCCGATATCACGCCCAACGTCGAATCATCGACAAGCCCGAATCCCGTGCTCTTCGGTCCGGACAACGGAGTTTCGAGCATCGTCGGATTGCCCTCGAGCGCTCCGGTGGGCGAGACACGCAGGACGGCAATTCGGTCGGTCGGCTCACCCACTCCGTCCACGACCATAACCGCGACCGACCCGTCTGCAAGCGGCAATGCCTTGAGTTGGATGGCGAACCGCGTCGTTGTCCAGACGTGCTTCGGCGGGCGGACCACCCAGCGGAAGCCCTCGTCGACCTGGCCGTCGCCGTTGTCGTCCTTGAAGTTGCAGACCTCGGCCGGGGCTGCCTCTGCCGCGTCATCCGGCGGCGCCACCCCGGCGTCGGTGGCGGAAGACTGCGCCGCGTCACTCCCGCAGGAAATGAGCGCGGCCGCCGACATCGCCAAGGCGAGAATGCGGCAGCCCACCCGGCGCACGCCGCGCGTTCGATCGCTACTTGCGTAGAGCATTCGCCTCCACCCCGAGCCTCTTGCAGATATTGTAGAAAGTCGACCTGGAAACACCGAGGATCTCCGCCGCCCGCCCGGCCACCCCATCGGCCTTCTTGAGCGCCAGTCTCACCCGCTGCGCCGTCATCTTTCCCTCGTCCGCGGGCGCATCACCCAGCGGCGCCAGCTCCGGCAGATCCCGCACCAGAATCCGCGTTCGGCTCTCCTGCCGCGTGGAGGCGATCGCGTGCGTCATCACCCGCCGAAGGTTCCGCACGTTGCCCTGCCAGCCGGCCACCGCCAGCACCTCCGCGGCGTCCGCGGTCAGCTCGATCGAGAAGCCATCGGCCGCGATCATCGCCTGCGCCAGGAGCAGGACCTCGTCGCGACGGTCGCGAAGCGGCGGCACGGGAATCACCACACCCGCAAGACGGTAGTACAGATCGGCGCGGAATGCGCCGGACGCACAGGCCTCTCGCACGTTGCGGCTCGTGGCGGCCACCACGCGCACGCTGACCGAAATGTCCTTGCTGCCGCCGACGGGACGGACCCTCTGCGTGTCGATCACGCGCAGCAGCTTGACCTGCAGGTCGACGCTCAGGTCGGCCACCTCGTCGAGGAACAGGACTCCGCCGTTGGCTTCGACGAAGGCTCCCTTGCGGGGCATCAGGGCGCCGGTGAAGGCGCCCTTCTCGTGGCCGAACAGCTCGGCCTCGAACAGGGTCGGCGCGATCGCCGCGATATTGAGGGTCACGAACGGCCCCGGGGACTGCCGGGCAGCGTGCAGGATCCTTGCGACGGATTCCTTGCCGCTGCCGGTCTCTCCGAGGATCAGCACCGGCTGATCCAGATCACCCACGCGCGCGGCCCGATCGAGGGACTCGGCATAGGATGGACCGGCGAGGATGTCGTTGCGCATCCCGAGGGCGGCGGCAGGGATCCGGCGCGGCACGGACCGGTACGCGGCGATATCGCGCACGAGCATCAGCAGCGTGTCCCCGGCCCGGATCACGTCGCCGAACGCGGCGGCGATCCCTTGCCCGACGGCGGGCACGCCCTGGACCATGGTGCCGCGACGGCTCCCCTCGTCGCGCACGAGCGCGCCAGCCGGGGACAGCGCGACGGAGGCATGCTTGCGCGAGACGCGCGGATCCTGGAGGGCCACGGCGCACTCGCGGCTGCGCCCGATGAGGGATTCTCCAGGCAACGGCCAGCAGGCCGGCGTGTGGTCTGGACGTCGTGGGAAGATCTGAACGAGTCCCGGGTGCCCCGAAAGCGCCGCACTGCGCGTCTGCGCGGCCATCGCCGACGCGTCGGACGAATCGTCGGTCGTGATGCACGACGAATCTGGAGGGAGGGTACCCGCTGAGCCCATGCGAACCGGTTCACGATAGCTTCGTTTGAGGCTCGCTGGCAGGGCCCGCGCAAGGTGCAGGCCTCCGGCCGCTCGGGGCGCCTCTCCAAAATTGGACGCCATGCGTCCAGCCTTGGACGGCTCTGGATGGCTATCTGGTAGACGTCGGCCAGGCGATCGACTCAACTACATCCTTGTCCGTCGGAATGCCCGGCAGACTTGAGCCCCCTCACTTCGCCGGTCCCCCGCCCGTCGGACCGCGGTATTGGGCAACCGCGAAGTCATAGTCCGGGTCCACGCGGCCCTCGCGCACGACGCGGGCCAGGCCAAGGTTTTCGAGCTCCCGAATCGCGGCGCACACCTCGCGCGGCTCCATCGGTACCAGCGTGCTGTTGGCGAAGACGCGCTGCAGAATCTCGTCCCCGCCGAACATCCGAGCCGGCTCCCCGTTCAGCGTGATGAGCACCGAAAAGCCGTGCTTCGAAAGACCCGCCATGCAGGCCCCCTCTCCGTCTCGCGATGAAGCGATCCGCCTGCATCTGCGAGCCACCCATGCGCGCGACAACTACCTATCCCGCCCTTCCGCCGCACCCGACGGCTTCGCTGCTGCGCTTCCCACGGACTTCGGGCCGCCCAACGAGCTGCGCAACCCCGCGGTCCCGGCCGCCGGGTGGGGCAGCTTGTACTTATCAGTTCTACCTGGATGAGGCACCTCGGGTTCCTTGTCGCCAATTCGTTTGCGAACCTCGTGCCGCGCCCGGCCCCGGGTCCGCGTCGCGTTCGACGCCCGCGGATTCGCGAGCGCGCTGCAACACCGCCACCGCCCCGACCGTCCAACCGCGGACGCTCGGGCGTCCATGCTTGCACACCAGCCCGCGGCCTCGCATGTCCCGGACGGCGCCATTGCCGCTGCGCGATTATCCCTGGGCAACCCCGCTCCCTTGATGCAGGATCGACATTGTGCAGTTCGGCAACGGGTGGCTTGCAGCACGCGGGGGAAAGCCTTGATCAAGCATCTGCGAAGACAGCTCACCGAGCTGGGCATACCGGAGCCGGGGGAGGCGCCCACCCAAACGCCGCCCGTGCGCATCCTCATCGTCGACGACACGAAGCTCAATGTGGACTTGCTCCGCGCCATCCTGGCCGGCCTGGGCCATGAGCTGCTGGAGGCCTCGAACGGCGAGTCCGCCCTTGAGATCGCCCGCAAGATGAAGCCCCAGCTCCTCATTCTCGACGTGGTCATGCCTGGCCTGGACGGATTCGCCGTGTGCGAGCGACTCAAGGCCGACCCCGAGACCCGCGACGCGGCCGTCATCTTCTGCTCCGGATTCGACGACGTGGAGTCTCGTGTGCGCGGATTCGCCGTGGGGGGCGTGGACTTCCTGACCAAGCCGTTCCATCCCGCCGAGGTCGTGGCCCGCGTGGCGACGCATCTTGCGGTGCAGCAGCTGGCGTCCGCGTTGCGGGATCGGAACGAGGCGCTCGCCAGGCGTCTGGCCCTGGCCAATGCGGAGCGCGACGACGCGCTGGAGCGGGTGCGGGCGCCGCTTCTGGGCGCGAGCCCGGCGGCGCGGCTGCTCGGTGCCGCTATCGAGCAATTCGCCGCCACGCAGGAGCCCGTGTTGCTTCACGGTCCCAATGGTGCGGGGGAGCTCGCCGTGGCCTTGGCGATCCACGCCGGCTCGAAGCGCTCGGGCGGTCCGTTCGTGAGCGTGGACTGCAGCCTGCTGGAGGGCACGAGCTATGCGGGGTTGCTCGGTCCCGAGAGCGGGCCCGCGCACGGGCCCAGCAAGTACAGCATGGCGGAGGGCGGCACGCTGCTTCTGCTACATGTCAATCGGCTCGAGCCCGACGCGCAGCGACGGCTCCGGGAGCTGGTCGGCGAAACGAGCTGCGGGTCGCCGACCGCCGCGTGCGCCCGCGTGTTGGCCCACAGCAGCCTGCAAGGCGAGGTCGGGCCATTGCCCGCCGACTTCGATCCCGAGCTGCGCTCCTGGCTGCTGCAGTCCGTACTGCGGATTCCCTCCTTGGCCGAGCGGCGCCAGGACGTGCCGGCCATTGCCCAGTACGTGCTCGAACGCCAGGCGCGCCAGGTCGGCAAGCCCATCGAGCGCATCGGCGCCGCCACGCTCGAGCGTCTGGTTGCCTACGCCTGGCCGGGCAACGTGTCCGAGCTCGAGCACGTGATTCACCAGGCCGTGCTGGGCTGCCGCAGCGGTGTGCTCGAGATCGACGCGAGCCAGCTGCTCGAGGGACCCCGCCTGGGAAGCTACCGGTTGCGCGAGAAGCTGGGCGAAGGGGGCATGGGCGAGGTCTGGCGCGCGACGCACGAGCTGCTGGCGCGCCCGGCCGCGGTCAAGCTCATTCGGGGCAAGGCTCAACGTTTTACGCCGGAGTTCGCCGAGCGCTTCCGCCGCGAAGCCCGTGCGACGGCCGAGCTTCGTTCCCCTCACACCGTCACGCTCTACGACTTCGGCGTGACCGAGGCCAACGAGTTCTACTATGTCATGGAGCTGCTGGAAGGGCTCGACCTCGGGCGAATGCTGATTCGGTTCGGCCCGATGCCCGGCGCACGCGTGGCCCACTTGCTGGCCCAGGCCTGCCGTTCGCTGGCCGAGGCGCACGCCCACGGCCTGGTCCATCGGGATATCAAGCCGGCCAACCTGTTCATCGCCAGGCTCGGGTTGGAGGTCGACTTCGTCAAGGTGCTCGACTTCGGCATGGTGACCCGCGCGCAGGAAACCGACGAGACCGGCATCACCCGCACCGGGTCGCTGCTGGGCACGCCCGAGTACATGGCTCCGGAGATGGCGCTCGGCGCCGAGAATGCGGTGACGGCCTCCGACATCTACAGCTTGGGAGTGAGTGCATATCAAGCGCTCAGCGGCACGTTGCCGTTCTCGGGAACGAGCGCGGTCGAGACGCTGATGAAGCACGTGTCCGAACCGCCGCGGCCGTTGGACGAGCGTGCGGGCGTGCAGGCCGCCCCGGAGCTCAAGGCGCTGGTCATGCGATGTCTGCGCAAGCAGCCCGAAGAGCGCCCGACGGCCGAGGTGCTGTGGAACCAGATCGAGGAGGCGCGGCTGGACGCGGCGTGGAGCCCGGCTGCGGCGATGGCCTGGTGGCGCGAGCACATGGCACCGCCGGCTGCCGGAGCGTGACACCTGCGTTTCTGCCTTGACTTCCGCGGCCCTTCCTGGGCTCATGGTGGGGTACAGTCGATACGGAGCCCCCTGTTCCGCAGTCATGGCTGGCATTGCTCGAAGGTCAGCGGCTCCGGCGCCCACCGAAAAGAAGGGAGACGGGGACATGATGTTCACCAGGTGTCAGTCGTCGCGCGACCCCAGGCTGTGGATTCTGACATCGTTGGCAGCGCTCTGCCTCGCATCGTCCGCGGGGTGCAGCGGCAACGGCGATGCGAGCGGCACGCTCGACGGTGCCGGCGGCGCGGCCGGGCAGAACACCGGCGGCGCGGCCGGGGAGGCGACGGGCGGCACGGGTGGAGTTGACGCAGGCTCCACCTGCGGCAACGGCCTCGTCGAAGGCACGGAAGAGTGCGACGACGGCAACCTCACGAACGGCGACGGATGCGAGAACGACTGCTCGTTCACCTGCATCCTGGGCACGGCGCGCGACCACTGCGACGACGGCAACCCGTGCAATGGCACCGAGACCTGCGGCGCGGATCACGCGTGCGCCCCTGGCACGCCGCTGGGCAACGGCGATGTGTGCGACGGCACCAAGATCTGCGTGAGCGGTAACTGTGTGGAACCGACGTGCGGCGACGGCATCGTGTCGGGTACAGAGGAATGCGACGACGGCAATTCCACCAGCGGGGACGGCTGCGAGCCGGACTGCGCGTGGAGCTGCGTATCGACCGATCCGGCGCGCAACTGCGCGTCGGCCGATCCTTGCGTGGGAGACGGCACGTGCAACGATGCTTCGCACACATGCACGGCGGGCACGTCAGTGCAGGACGGCTCGCCGTGCGGCTCGGCCCAGATCTGCGTGGGCGGCAACTGCGTCGCGCAGCAGTGCGGCGACGGGTTCGTCAGCGCGGGCGAGGACTGCGATTTCGGACCCGGGGCGAACACGGCGGGATCGGGCTGCGAGCCCACGTGCGTATTCTCCTGCACGACGAGCCCGGACAGCTGCGACGACGGCAACCCGTGCAATGGCACCGAGGCGTGCGCCCAGGTATCGGGCCCCAACGGCACGAGCGGCCAGGCGTGCGTGCCGGGTACGCCCCTCGCCGACAACACGACCTGCGGCGTCGGCTCCTACTGCAAGGCCGGCGTCTGCACCGCGGCGGTGTGCGGCAACGGCACGGTCGAGCCCGGCGAGCAGTGCGACGACGGCAACCCGGTGAACGGCGACGGTTGCGACACCGACTGCACCTACTCGTGCGTGACCGCGTCGACCGACTGCACCTCAACGGCGCCGGCTTGCGATATGTGGCAGTGCAATTCCACATCGCACACGTGCGAGGCCGTGACCGATCCGTCGAAGAACGGCACCTCGTGCCCCGGCGGCACCGGATACACTTGCAAGAACGGCACGTGCAGCGCGCCGGCCGCGGTGTGCGGCAACGGCGTCAAGGAGACCGGGGAGGCGTGCGACCTGGGCGCCGCGAACGGCACCGGGCAGGGCTGCTCGTCCTCCTGCCAGCTCGACTGCACCACCAACGCGGACTGCGCGGACGCCAACGTGTGCGACGGCACCGAGACCTGCGTGGCGGCCACCGTCAACGGCCAGTCCGTGATGAAGTGCCAGGTGGGCACGCCGGCGGCCGACGGCACGGCGTGCGGCACCGGGGCGATCTGCCTTGCCGCGCAGTGCAAGAACTCGATCTGCGGCGACGGCTTCATCGACACCGCGAAGGGCGAGGCGTGCGACCTGGGCGCCACGAACGGCACCGGGCAGGGTTGCTCGTCCAGCTGCCAGCTCGACTGCACCACCAACGCGGACTGCTCGGACGGCAACGTGTGCAACGGCGCCGAGACGTGCGTGGCAGCCACCGTCAGCGGCCAGTCCGTGATGAAGTGCCAGGCCGCGGCGAACGCGGCCAAGTGCACCGCGTGCACGGGCGGCCTGTGCGACGGTGCCGGGCAGTGCACCGCCTCGACCTGCGGCGACGGCTGCGTGGACGCGAGCAAGGGCGAGGCCTGCGATCCGCCCAACGGCACGACCTGCAGCGCAACTTGCCAGAAGGCGGCCGTGTGCGGCAATGGCTTGCTCGAGGCCGGCGAGCAGTGCGACGACGGCAACCTCTTCAACCTCGACGGCTGCGACTCGAGCTGCAAGTACGAAGCGCTCGCGCGCATGACATCCCTGTCGATCCAGGGGACGGCGGCACCGTCATACTGCACGCCCACGACCAACCGGCTGGGCACGCAGTCGCTGACGAGCACGGCACTGTCGAGCATCAATCAGTCGATGACCGACGCGATCAACGCGGGCACGACCAACATCCTCACGCAGTTTCTCGGGCTCGACGACCTGACCGGCGTGGCCGATCCGAACGGCCTGACCCTAGGCATCCTCAGCTCCTCGCTCGATCCGGCCAAGGGCACCTGGCCGACCACCAATCCGATCGACTGGTGGTTCATCGCCGACCATACGGCCCTGAGCTCCGCGGGGCTGCCTACGGGGCTGCTGACCAACGGCACCCTGGCCGCGCGCGCGCTCGCCGCAGGACCGAACGACGTGAACCTGATCATGCTGCTGGGTGGCAGTACGGCGAACCTGCGCATGCGCAGCGCGCGCATTTCGGCGACCATCAACGGCACGCCCGCTCCCAACGTGCCGGCGCCGCCGCCCGCCCAGCTCGCCGCGGGCCTCACGGTCTTCCAGACCATCACCGCCAGCGGCACCGGCCAGGGACTCTGCGGCAACATCACGGTCGAGTCGCTGGCGCAGATCCCCATTCCGCAATCGCTCGCCCAGGGCGGCAGCACGGCCTGCGGCAACTGCACCGGCTCGAAGACCTACACCTACTGCGGCGAGGGCCAGCCCGTGGGCCCCGGCTGCAACTCGCTGCTCGACTCGTTGGTCGGCGGGTGCAAGGTCGTGATGTGCTTCGTCACGGCGATCAACGCGCGGCAGCCGGACGTGCCCGCCACCACGGGCGGCACGGTCAAGACGCTGACACTGGGCACCGGCAACAAGGTCCCGGCGAGCCAGACGACCGGGAACAACGATGCATACTCGGCGTACATGAAGTTCGACGCCAATCGCGCCCACATCACGGGCGAGGACTGCACGGTCACGACCGATTGCCAGACGGGCAAGACGTGCGTGAGCGGCAAGTGCCAGTGAGCGATTCGGGCTGACCGCGCGGCAGCCGCGGAGCACGCCGACGCGTTCGCGGCGAGCCGCGCGTGGTCTCCCATCATGGTGTGAGGCGATGGCACCGGGCGCCCGGCGATATCGTGGATGCGGGCGCCCGGGATAGCGTTGTTGCGGCCGGCCCGATCCTTCGAGGGTATCGGCCTGCCTTGGGCTCCGACCGGAGTCAGTTGGGCTGCAACGAAACGCCCAGCGGCACGTCGTCCGTGACGATCGCGTCCACACCGGCGGCGGCGAAGAACTGCCACTCGGCGGCATCGTTGACCGTCCAGACGACCGACTTCATGCCCAAGCCGTGAATGCCCTGGACCAGCGCGGCGGCCTGATCGGGCGCCTGCAGGGGCACCAAGCGATCCATCAGAGTCGTGTAGCAGCCCAGGTAGTAGGCAGTGCCGATGAACTCGTTGATGCTGCTGTAGCCGGGCAGCCGATAGAGCGGGCCGACCTCGGCCCAGCGAAGCCCCAGACCGTTGGCCTTCGTGATCTCGGTGACCGGCATGCCGGTGTACTGCTGGACCAGCTCCGCCGGCAACAGCTGCAGGGCATTGATGTCGAGCGCGCGGTCGACTTGCGGCTGCGTGGCCGCCGCCGCTGCCAGCATGGTCGGCGAGAACGACGTCACGATGACCTGATGGGTCATGCCCGCCTTGGCGATGACGTTGACCGCCGCACCGGCCAGCACCACGTCATCCGTGTCCCCGGGGTCGCACATCGGGGAAGGTGGCTTGAGCTCCACCATCATGAGCCCGCTGCCGTCGTGCGACTTGCGGTTGAATTGCGCGGCCTGGGCCAACGCCGCGCGCAGCGACGGGATCTGGGGCGCCGCGCTCTCGAGCTGATCCCGCGTCAGCGTGTTGATACACGTGTAGTCCGCCAGGAAGTCGTCGTGGTAGACGACCACGTCCCCGTCCTTGGTCAGCTGCACGTCCAGCTCCACCATGCGGGCGCCGTCCTTGTAACCGGTTCGAAACGCCGGAATCGTGTTCTCGATGGGACGAGTCGGGTCCTCGCCCAGGTTCACTCCGCTGCCCCGGTGGCCGACCGCGAAGGGCCCGGGCGTCGCGAACGCGTCGTCCACCGTGTACGCCGCGGCGTGCGCGGCCTTGAGCCCATCCGCCTGCTGCGCGGTGTCCTCGGCATCGCCCGGCTGGATCGCGCAACCAGGCGCGGCGAACAGTGCGGCCAAGGGAACGACGGCAAACAGCGAGTGACTCACCAGGCTGCCAAGCTTCATGGGATCTCCTTTCGGTGTGCGCTGAGACAACAGAGGCTCGTCAGGGTAAGTAACCCAGGTCATCGACGGCAGGCAATCGGCGTCTCACGCGCCGCTCATTTCGGTAGGGCGCGTTCGCCGGCTCAACCACATCAGGATACCCCTGATCCTCATCTGGATAGCCATGGTCTTGGAATCCTGAACTTTTTGCGCGCCGCGCGGAACGACGTTCGGACGTCTCGCGCAGAGGAGGAATCGAACCACCCCCAGCCGGGAGAATCCGCGGCCCACGATCGCCGGCCTCCTTCTTTGCACCACCCCTTCCCCCGACGGCCATGATAGATATCTCTTCGGTGGTTCTTCTGGTCTCCGGCCCCAAGCTGCACGGCTCACGAGCACGGCGGATCGCCTTCGCGTCGCTCGGCACTGTCTGCCTCGCGTGCTGCGCGCAAGCCCCGCAGTCGTCCGGTCACCCGGCGACGCCCCAACGCCCGCCGGTGGCTGCGGCCAGCGTGCGAGCCGCACCGATCGGCCCGCCGAGCCCCGCGTCTCTCGTCGTCGACTGCAGGGCTTCCGACGAGCGTGGGTTCATCGACGCCGCTCAGCGAGCTGTTCGCCCGGCTTTGCGCGAGTGCTTTCGCGGCAGCCAGGGGCCCTTCGCGGGCGACTGGGCGCAAGTCTCCAGCCGCCTGTCGCTCTCGCACGGTCGCCTTGCGGCGTGGAAGGTCGAGGTGGCGGGCTCGAGCCCGGACCAACTGCGGCCTTGCATCGAAGATCGGCTTGCAAACCTGTCGGTGACGAATTGCCGAGGAAGCGTGGAGCTGAGGTGGACCAGCTGGCTGGGCGGCCGGCAGCTGCCGCCGTGCGGCCAGTGCTCGCCTGCGCCCGAATCCGGAGGCGTGACCGAGCCGTGCTTCTCGTTGCAGCTGAGGAGACAGCTGCCGCGGATCGGGCGAGACGCCGTGCGGTGCCTCCCGCAAGGTGCCGCCGCAGCAACGCTGAACGGGATTGCGCTGCTCTTCGACAACCGGCGCGACGACCGCATCACCGCGGTGATCGGCGCGAAGGATCGCGCCCAAGGCGACTGCCTGCTCGCGCTGGCCGACAAGGTCCATCCTGATTGCGAAGGCACCGACGCGACCGCCATCGAGTTCCCGACCGCGCAGTGACACGGCAGCTCGCGGCGCACACGAGTCGGGACGTCGGCTCCGCTTTCCAGCGCTGCAGGCAGGTGTCGCGAGGGTACCGCCATCTTCCCACTCTTGCGCGCGGGTCCCGACGAAGGCACGATGCCGCCCATGGTCACCGCAAACAAGGATGCGAAGCGGCCGGAACCCCCCAAGCTCGACGGACGCACCCAGTTCGTCAAGCAGGCCGAGCGCGTCGGCGTCACGGCCGCCATCGCGCTTGCCTTGCTGGGCGCGGCATACGGGTTCGGACGCTACCAGACCGCGTCGCGCATCGATCAGGTCGAGCAGGACGCGAGCCAGGCACGGCAACAAGCGCAGCGCGAATTCGATGGGCTCAAGGCGCAGATGCAGGACGTCCAACAGAAGCTCGTGCGCCTGGAGGCGCGACGACGGCTGCACCTGGCGTTGATGGCGCTGGACGCACGCAACTTCGGGATCGCGCAGACGCACCTCGACGCTGCCAAGCAACTGCTCCTGCAATCCAAGCCGGCCGACGGCACCGCGCTCGCGAAACTCGCGGGCAGCATCGGGGAGCTCAAGATCGTGGCGTCCGAAGACGTGTCCGCGGAGCGCCAGCGGATCCTGGGCTTCGTGGACCAGTTCGACGCCGCCATGCCGCCGATGGATCCTTCGAAGCCCGAAATCGTTCCCGCGAAGTAACAGCCTTCCCGTCCAAGGCTCATCCCGTTCTGCGCCACGATGCCGGGGACCCATCAGCCCTCTTGGATGCTCTTTACAGCTCGCGCGTGCGCTGACAATCTTGGGGAATGAACACCAGTCGGTCGAGACGGTACGCTTGGGCTTGGTCTGCGGTGCTCTCGCTTGCGGTGATCCTCGCGTCCGTGGGCGCAGCGTGCGGCGGGGGTGACAACGGCACCGCATCGAACGGGAGCGGTAATCCCGGCGGTGGGGCAGGCTCCGGCGGGGCGTTCGAAGGTGGCTTGCCCGATGGCTCCGGCGGTACCGGCGTGTTGCCCGTCGACGGCTCGGCGGGGCAGACCCTCACGATCGATCCGCAGGATCCCGTGCTGACCGTGACCGGGACACCGCTGTCCGTCTCGTTCAAGGCCAAGCTGAGCGACGGGACGACCCCGCAGGCCAACTGGGTTCTGGACGACGTGAAGATCGGCGCCATCGACGCGACAGGCAAGTTCACGGCCAAGGGAATGGTCGCAGGCTCGGCGCAGCTCACCGCCACCGTCGGCAACCTGACGGCGACCACCAGCGTCAAGGTCATCGTCAAGATCAAGGAGAATCAGGGCCAGCTCGACGCAGCGGCTCAGGCTGCGTTGCGCACCGGCGGCACATCCGATCCGTCGTTCGCCTGGCTCTACCCCTATGATGGGACCATCTTCCCCAAGGGGCTTCGCGCGCCCGTGGTGCAGCTCAACGGCGCATCGGTCGACGCCATCCGGGTTCACGTCGCCTTCGGAGACTTCGACTACGAGGGATTCTGGGGCGCATCGACGCCTCCGCGTGTCGAGCTTCCGCAGACGGTGTGGGACGCTATCACGCAGTCTTCGACTGCGCAGGGCGACGTGGTCGTGCAGGTCACCAAGCTGCAGGGCGGCGCCGCGTCCGGGCCCGTGCAGGAGTCGTGGAAGATCGCACAGGGAAGCCTGAAGGGCATTGTCTACTACAATACCTACGTATCCGCCTCCACCAAGACGGGTGCGGTGATGCGCATTCGCCCCGGCAACGACGCCGAGGTGATGCTCGACGGATGCACCGTGTGTCACGCCGTGAGCGCCAAGGGCAACGTGCTCGTGGCCGGCGTCAACTGGGCGAACGGCAACCCGGTCACCAGCGGAAGCTGGAATCTCGCGGCCGACGGCACGGCTTCGCCCCGCTATTCGGTCGGCGACGGCCGTCCGTTCTCCTTCGGCGCGCTCACGCCCGATGGCGATCGGATGGTGACCAACGCGGTGCCGGCGACCGGCTCGCCCATTCGCGGCCTGGACGGCGACTATCCGACGCGCCTGCTGGACACGGCCACCGGACAGGAGCTGGCGGCGCCGAGCCTGACGTCCGCCGTGTCGTACGCGCTGACACCGGTATTCTCGCCCGATGGAACCAAGTTGGCGTTCAATCGATACGACAAGACACCAGGCCACACGCTGGCGATCCTGGACGTGGACCTCACCCAATCGCCGCCGCTGTTCTCGAACCTGCGGGATCTGGTCGAGAGCGCGGATCGGGTGCTCGCGTGGCCGACCTTCACGCCGGATGGAAAGGCCGTGCTCTATCACGAAGGCGACGGGTTCGACACGTCGGGCTGGGGAGGCGTGCCGCGCAACGCCGATGTCCGGCTGGTGGACACCTCGACCGGCGCGGTCAAGCCGCTCGAGAGGCTCAACGGCTACAACGGCAGCGCCTTCTACCTGCCGTACGGCGAAGCCGAGGAGGCGCACCTGGACTACGAGCCGAGCATCCTCCCGGTCCCGGTGGGCGGCTACTACTGGGTCGTGTTCACGTCGCGACGGGCGTACGGCAACACCATCGCGCCCGGGGGCACGGTCGCGGGAGGCGACAACAAGTGGGGCGGCGTCGTGAACGGCGGCGAGGTACCCAGCCCGCGCAAGAAGATCTGGATCGCGGCGCTCGACCTGGATCACGCGGGCAGCGGCGACCCGAGCCACCCGGCGTTCTACCTGCCGGGGCAGGAGCTGGAGGCGGGCAACATGCGCGCCTTCGCCGCCCTCGAGCCGTGCAAGGCGCAGGGGCAATCCTGCGAGTCGGGCGCGGAGTGCTGCGACGGATTCTGCCGTCAGACCAGCGTGGACGACGCGGGCGTGCCGGTCCTCGAGTGTGTGCCCCCGCCCGCGGGCTGCTCCAACGAAGACGAAGCGTGCACCACCGCCGCGGACTGCTGCGACTTCTCGTCCGGATTCCTGTGCATCAACGGACGTTGCGCCATGCCTACGCCACATTGAACGTGCGTTCGTCTCGCGCGGCCTGCCCCGATTGCGCTATCGTCCACGCGCCACGACACGCATGGACTCTCTGCCGACCGTCGTTCCGGCGCTCTGGCGCCGCATGATCGAGGCCTATCAGGGCCTGGGCGCCGCCTCCTGGGCGCTGGGCGCCGGCCTGTGCGCGCTCATGGTCCTGTCCCTGTTCCCCTGGCCGGCGCGCTTTCGCTCCCACGCCCGCACCGCCTCGATCGTCGCCATCGCCTCGGTCGTGGCCTTGTCCGTGGCCTGGGCCTGGCGCCTCGCCTGGCTGAGCGACGACGCCTTCATCTCCTTCCGCTACGCCCGCCACCTGGTGCAGGGCGACGGGCTCGTCTTCAACGTGGGCGAGCGTGTCGAGGGATATACGAACTTCCTGTGGACCGTACTCATGGCCGCGGGCATCGGCCTGCACATCCACCCCGGACAGGCCGCCATCGTGCTCGGCCTGGCTTCCCTGGCCGGCTGCCTCGTCCTGGTGTGGCGCATGGCACGGGCAACCGCTCCCCGCCGCTCGCCGCCGACCCTCTCGATTGCCGCTGTTCTCCTCGGCGGCTCCTACCTCTTTGCCTCTTACGGCACCTCCGGCCTCGAGACCATGATGGGCACGTTCCTCGTGCTCCTGTCGCTCGATCGCGCCTTGCGACGCGCGCCCCTGTCAGCCGGCTTGGCCGCCGTCGCTGCCGTCCTCACGCGCCCCGATCTCGCCGTCTTCTACGTTGCGCTCATCGCGGCGATCGCTCTCGACCGACATCGCAGGCGTGAGCTTCCTCGGCTCGTCGCGCCCTTCTTCGCGATCTACGTGCCGTACTTTCTCGCTCGCTGGGCTTGGTACGGTGATCTCCTGCCCAATACGTTCTACGCCAAGTCCGGCGCCGGCTCGTACCTGTCCCAAGGCGTCGTGTACCTCCTCACCTGCTTTCTCGGCAGCGGCCTGCTCGGCGTGCTGCCCCTCGCCCTCGTGGGCATCCTGCACCTTCGCCGGCACCTGCTTGCACGCTTCGCCCTGCTCGCCGTGCCCGTCTACCTGCTATACGTCGCCCGCATCGGCGGCGACTTCATGTTCGGCCGCCTCATCGTGCCCATCGTGCCCCTGCTCGCCCTCCTCGCCGAGGCCGGCGCGCGACGCCTCGTCGCGGTCCGCCGTCCAGTCCTGGCGAGCCTCGGACTGGTCCTCGCCTCCCTCGCCCTGCTCCCCATCCGCCTGCTGCACACGGCCGAAAAGCAGTGGCTCATCGCCGACGAGCGCACCTTCTACCCCGTCACGTCCTTCTCCCCGCTCCAGGTCGACTCGCCCTTCTTCCAGTGGGCCGACGACCTGATTGCCACGTACGGCACCGGCCCCGCCGCCCCGCGCATCGCCACGGGCTGCGTCGGTATCGTCGGCTACCGGACCATGGCCCCCATGCTCGACATCTTCGGCCTGACCGACAGGCACGTAGCGCACCAGCCCATCACGACCAGAGGCCGCCCCGGCCACGAGAAGACCGCCGCCCCGGCATGGCTGCTCGAACGCAACGTCGATATCGCCGACGTCGACGTCTACCCTCCCGAGTACCTGCGGTTCTTCAGCCTTCCCTCGGACCGAATCCCCGTTCGCCTCGTCCGGTGGGTCCCCCGCTATGTCGAAGAGCTGCTGCACGCCTCGCCCCATGCCGTGCCGGACTTCCCGTCGTACCTGAACGGCTATCGGCCCCCCGCGGGCGATCCGGAGCGCTTCGCCTGCGACCTGTGGTTCTTCGACGAGTTCTACTTCTCCCAACAGCCGCCCGAAGCGCGACGCCGGTTCGTCGACCGACTCGTGGACCAAGGCCACCTCGACGCGGCGGCCGCGCCCTTCTACGCGACGGGCATCGATGAGGCCCCGGCAGGCTGGACCGTTGTCGATCGGGTCCGATTCGACAACATCGACCGCACGGGCTGGGTCCACGTCGGGTCCGCGTTCCGGGTGTGGCCCACTGCCGGCCTGCCGCCCGGCCAATCCGAGATCGGCCATCGCACCGACGCTCTGCTCGACACGTTTTCCGACGACGAAGGCGATCGCGCCACCGGCAGCCTGCAATCCGCCCCATTTGACCTTCGCGGCGAGATCGTGACGCTCCGTGTCGGCGGCGGCCTCGACAAGACCGGCCTCGCTGCGCTGCTCGTCGTCGACGGCCACATCATCGCGTCATCCACGGGCTGCAACAGCGAGCTGCTCTCCCGGCGGGTTTGGGACGTGCGTGCGTACCAGGGCAAGCAGGCACGGCTGGTGGTGGTCGACAATGTCACCGCCGGTTGGGGACACCTCATCGTGGACGATGTCCGGCAATGGGGGCGATCACCTTGAGCCTCCGCCCGTGGACACGCCGGCTCGGTGCAGCCACGGCCAGGCTTCCGGCCTGGGCGCGGAGCCGTCGCACCTGGGCGATGGTCCTCGCGTTCGCCGCATGCAGCGCCGTGCTCGCCGCGCATGCGGAATCCTATCTGCCTTTCTTCGCGGACGACGGGTTCATCTCGCTTCGCTACGCGGATCGGCTGCTGCACGGCCAGGGGCTGACGTGGAGCGACGGCGGGCGTGTCGAGGGCTTCTCGAACCTGCTGTGGACTCTTGGCTGCTCGGTGCTTGGCGCGATGCGGGTGAACCTGGTCCTGGCCGCGCGCATGCTGGGCGTCGGCAGCGCCCTGGCAGCCCTGGCTGCGCTGGCCCGCTCGGTGCGACCCGATCTGTCGCCGATCCGCGCTTCGCTCACATTCGCGGCCGGCGCCCTGGCGCTCGTATCGGCCGGCCCCTTCGCGGTCTGGACCATCGGCGGCCTCGAACAGCCCCTCGTGGCCGCTCTGCTGCTCTGGGGCGTCGTCGAAACGGCGCGGCTGCCCTCGACGGCCCCGCGCGCCTGGCGCTCCCTGCTGCCGGCCGGAGTGCCCTTCGGACTGCTGGCTTGGACGCGCCCCGACGGCGCCCTGTTCGGCGTGGTCATCGCGATCACGCTCGGCCTGCTGGACGCGACTGCCACCCAGTCCGATCGGCGCGCTCGGCTCCAAGCGGCGGCGCGGGCCGGACGGCTGCTCGCGTTCCCGCTCGCGTTCGTGGTGGCACAGCTCGCCTTCCGGCTCGCGTACTACGGTGAGTGGCTCCCGAATCCGGCGTTCGCCAAGCTGGCGTTCACCGCGGAGCGGGCACGAGAAGGCTGGGTCTATGTCCTTACGTCGGTATCGGTACACATCAATACCGTCTTGCTGGCCTCGGCTGCCGTGGTCCCCGCCGTGCAAGATCGCGCCGCACGACGGCGCATCGCGCTCGCTTGCGCGCCCCTGGCCGCCTGGCTGCTTTACGTGGTTGTCATCGGCGGCGACATCTTCCCCGCTCGCAGGCACTTCGTCCCGGTGCTCGCGCTGCTCGCGTTGCTGATCATCGAGGCCGTGGGCTGGGCAGGCCGCCGGTCCCTGCCGTGGCGCGGGACCGCCGCGGCCGGCGTTGCGGTCGCCGTGGTGTTCGGCGCGCTCCGCCAGACGGCGGACCCGCAGCTGCAGCGCGCCGAGCGTGAACGCTGGGAGTGGCTGGGCGAGCCCGTTGGCACCTTGCTCGGGCGGCACTTCGGCCAGGACCAGGCCCTGCTCGCCACGGACAGCGCGGGCACCCTGCCCTACTTCTCGCGACTGCCATCTATTGACCTGTTGGGACTCAACGATAAGACCATGGCCCACCACCCTCCGGCCGGCTACGGCCGCGGAGCCCTGGGCCACGAGCTCGGCGATGGTGTCTACGTGATGTCCCGCGCACCCGATCTGGTGGTCTTCGGCTTGCCCACCGGAGAGGAGCACGCACTGTATCGCAGCGGCATCCAGATGCAGCGCGATCCGTCCTTCTACCAGCACTACTCGTTGCTCACCTGGGAAGCCGACGGCGAGACGACCGTGCGCTCGCGCATCTGGGTGCGGCGCGACGGCAGGATCGGCATTCGAGCGGCGGACGACATGGTGCAGATTCCCGGCTACTTCGTCGCGTCGCAGCCGAATGTGGTGGCGCGCGAGGACAGCGAAGGACGATTGGGGGCGGTGGTTACGCCTTACGGTGCGGGCGCCGTGCGAACCGGGCCGCTGCGAGCGGGCGAGTGGGTCGTACGGGCGGAGTTCACGGGCTCGGCTCCGCGCCTGACCGTGTCCATGGCGGAGCGCGAACTCGCCTTCGGAACGGGGCAGGTGCGATTCTCGCTGGATCAACCCCAGACCGACGGCGTGACGATCCGCGTCGGGGCAGTGGGAGCGTCGGTGGTGCATGTTCGGGAGCTGCGTTTGGAACGATCCGCGCAGCCCGCGGGGACCGGGACGACACCGTAGGTGCTGTCCCGTCACTCTGCCGGACGCGGTGTCGTGGACGCTTGGGCGAGCCTCAACGGCTCCGGATGAGCTGGCGACACCTCGCCCGGCGGCATGTCCACGCCCGGATGGCACACCGCGTCCCTGCAGTCCTCCGGGTTGAGCCAACAGCAGAACGGAATCCCCCCCGCCACAGTAGCGGCGATTGCTCCCAGGATCATGCCCTGCGCCCACGTTTGGGTTGCTCGTGCATGCCTCATGGCCTGCCCCCTTTCGTCGCGTACGCAACGTACGCCTGCGGCCGCCCTGGCTCGCCCCCTCCATCGCTCAACCTCATTTGAGGACTGCCAGCACCGCGTCAAGCCGCGACGAGCAGGGACCAAAGACGACGCGCGCCGGCCTCAGCGGCTTCCGACGCCGAGCGCCCCACAACGAGCCTGTGCCATGTCCGGAACCTCCTTCCACGCTGCAGCCGCCGGGTCATACATCTCCGCCTTTGCGGAGGCACCACCCTGACAGCCTCCGGCAACGAGCACTCGCCCGTCGTCGAGCGCTGCCACGGCCTGGCCGAACCGCGACACGTGCATGGGACTGACCGATCGCCACCGATTCTCGCGCGGCTCGAACACGTCCACGTCGCCGACCGCCAGCTTGCCTCGAGTTCCCCCGATCACCATCACATGTCCATCCGACGTTCTCACCAGCGACGGACTGTCCCGCGGGGTGGGAAACTCCGGGCCCGCGGTCCACGAATCCGCGCTCCAGATCCACGCGCGCTCGGGATGGGAAGCAATCAGCGCAATTACCCTCCCGTCCGGCATCGCAGCCATCGCCTGCACCGGCTCGGGCGTCTCGCCTGCCGCGGTCCAGGGCGCAGCACCGTTGAATCCGCTGTTCAAGTCGTAACGCTCGCAGCTCCGATGTACCTCGCGGAATCCGTCCGCCCCGCCACACACCAGCACGCCGGCTCCCGTAACCACGGCAATGCCACCGGTTCTGCGCGGTGTCGACGCGGTCGGCGTCTGGGTCCACCGGCCGGTACGCGGATCGAGAATCTCGCCGATCCGCGCGAGCTCGAAGGCGCCCGCTACCGTTTGTCCGAGCTCGTTGGGCCCATTGCACCCTCCCGCACATCCACCGAAGATGAATGCACGGCCGTCCGCCAGCGCTGTCGCCGCGAACCGGCAGCGCCCATAGCTCGGACAAGGCCCGGACGGCTCGCACTCTTTCGGCGCCCAACTGCTCTCCGTGGCCCGCACGAACGTGCCTCCCCCGGCAAGACGGATGCACGGGGTCTGGCACGTCGGCGACGACCACGTACGGTTCGCGACGTCGAGCCACCGGATCTGATTGGTTGCCGTCGAGTCGTCCGCACACGTCTTCGAGCCGCCTATCACCAAGATGCGACCGTCCTGCATCCTCAGCGCTTGTGCCCCGCAGGCGCGATCCAACGGATCGTCGGGCATGGGGCTCCAGCGATTGGCCCCCGTGTCGAACAACTCTGCGCTGCGCAGATAGGCGCCGTCCGCGTTCTGGCCATGCAGCACGACCGCCGTGCCGAACGGCGACGTCTTGTTGCGCACCAACGGGGTCAGAAAGACCTGTATCGGAGATGAGCAATTGAGGTCCGGCTTCTCGGGCGTGGCGTCCTTGCACCGATCGGGGTCCCCTGCCTCCCGCACCACGGACTCGTCGTGCGTCGACCGGCTGCCCGCGCCCACGCCGGCCACCGACACACCCCCACCAGATGCCGCGCCGCCTCCGGACAGCAGCTTGAACGAGCCGATGCTGATCGCGGTAATGACGTGGGTTGCGGCCGCACACGCGCTGTCGGCGGGCACGGACTTCGGGTCGAAGTCGACCACGCGAAGCTGCCCCGCCACGGTCGTGCGCACCGCCAGACGGCCGGTGCGCCGCAGCTCGCCTTCCAGCGCCGCTGCGCCGAGCGGCAGCCGCGCCCACAGTTGGTCACCGTCCGTGATCTCGACGGTATCGGTGGTCAGCGTGGTCTGCTGCCAGCCGTAGGAAGCGTCGACCTTGCACCCATCGATGATGGTCAAATCGCATCCCGTGTAGGCGACGGCCACCGCACGGCGCGCGGCGAGACCCTGCAGGTGGGCTTTCTCCGACGCGGGCCATTCGGTCACGAGCGGGCTCCCGGCGTTCGCTGCCACCCGGCATTTCGCCAGAGGCGTCGGATCGCCCGCCAGGGGCCGCGACGGTGGCGCGACGTGCGTGCATGCTTGCACTGCGGCCGCGACGCACACGGCCCATCCGCAGGATGTCACCTTGACCGCGAGTCCGCGCCAAGGCGCGGGCACGAGGAGCTGACCCGTATCACAAGCCGCACGACTCCGCATGACCACCCAGGCTATCACCGACCGCGACCGAAGCAACCCGACGGACACGACCGAGCACCAACCGGGCGACGGACCTCGAGCACCGAACGTGCAGACCGCGCTACAAGCGACGGGGTCGGCACCACGGAAAACACGGAAGTTACGGGGGAAGGCGCACGCTCTCCGTGCCACTCCGTGTCATCCGTGGTGATTTCTGCCTGATTCGAACCGTTCGGTGTCCTACTGGAAGTTGATGGCGTCCCAGCCGCCCAGGCTGCTGAACCCGCAGGCCGCCCCGGCGAAGTCCTTGGACGACATATTCACATAGTGGCCGCACACCACCGAGCCGTTGAAGCTGCAGTTGGGGCATGTGCCCTGGAAGATCGTGAACGTGTCGCAAGCGTCGCACCCCGAACACCCCGCCTGGTCCTTCTCGGCCCACATCTGGTCGAGACAAGCCGAGATGCCCCCAGGCCCCCAACCCGGACACTCGTTCTGCCCGTATCCGTTGCATGCGGGATACACGTTGTTGGTAAACGCGTCGTGGGCAACGTTGTTCTGCTCGTCGTAGGTGGCCTGCTGATCCACACATGCCTCGGCCGACGTCCACCGCTGGTACGGGCTGAGCCCCTTGGTGGCCCGAAGTGCGTTGATCTTGTCCACGCACTCCTGGCGATATTGCGCGTACGGGTCCGTGGAGCTCGAGCCGCCCGTTCCGCCCGAGCCACCGGTCGCCGCTCCGCCCGAACCGCCCGACGGCGTGCCGCCCGAACCGCCCGACGGCGTGCCGCCCGAACCGCCCGACGGCGTGCCGCCCGAACCGCCCGACGGTGTGCCGCCCGAACCACCGGTCGCCGCTCCGCCCGAGCCTCCCGCATTGGCGCCTCCTGCCGACGAACCGCCCGCGCCACCGGTGGCCGGTCCGACCAACGCGCCGCCTGCCGCAGCGCCGCCATCCTCGTCGAACGTGATATCACCGTAGCCCAGGGCCGACTGACAGCCGGCCAGCGCGACGAACGCGGCAATCCACATCACCCGCGGTGGTGAAGCGAGGGACGAGCTCATGCCCCCGATCGGACGCGATACCCGCACGCTTGTCAACCCGCCGGCCGCCCTTTTTTCGCCGTTCTTCGCTCGTTTCCTCGTGCCACGGTAACGTTGCGACCGTGCCGTCCCCGGACGCCCTGGCTGCTAGTGGCCATGGCCTGCCTCGATTTCCGCGACAAGCTCACGGTCGTCCGGGTCTGGGGACCGCACAGGTGCGAGGCCCGGCGCGTCGCGCCCGACTACTACGTAGCCTACCGCGACATCATCGAGCCGCAGCTCCGGTGGCGTCGCCGCACGATCACACGTTGGGGAAACGCTTCTCGATGACCTTGCGCCGCACCTCGACGAGCCCCCGCATGAACGACGACGCCTTCTGATAGCGGCGGTCCGGATTCTTCTGCAGCGCCTTGTCGATGACCGTTTGCAGCTCGGGGGGCGAGTCGGGCCGGTAGGTTTGCAGCGGCAGCGGGTCGTCGGTCCCAATCTTGACGAGCATCTGTGGCACGTTGGACGCCGCGAAAGGCTTCCTGCCGGTCACCATCTCGTAGAGCACCACGCCCGCAGCCCACAAGTCTGCGCGAGCGTCGACCGCGGTGTCACCGGTCACCTGCTCCGGTGCCATGTAGGACGGCGTGCCCACGAACAATCCCACGCGCGTGACCTGCGTGGAGTCCTCGCTCGGGCGCAAGTAGCGAGTCAGGTCCTTGCTCAGGCCGAAGTCGAGCAGCTTGACGACCTGCCGGTCATCGCCGGTACGAATCAGAAACACGTTGTCGGGTTTGACGTCGCGGTGCACGATGGCGACCTGGTGGGCGGCCCTCAGCCCGGCCAGAATCTGGATGGCAATGGTAGCCCTCCGGGGAGTACGGCCAGCCGTCGTTCCGGTTCCACGAACCATAGCCCAATACCCACAGACCGTCCAGGCGGAGCCGGGGGCGCGGCGTGTGACAGGCGGCCAAGCACGCAGCGCGTCATGCCCTGCGGAAGATCGAATCGGCGCCCGAAAGGAACAGCCCAGCTCAGAACGCCCAGCCGGCGGAGATCCCGATGGAGATGAAACTCGAAGCCGACCATAGCGACGACCGATCGTCCAGCTTGATCACGGGGGTGAGCGCTGCGCGAAACAGGAAGCCGCCCCCGTAGGGCTGGTACCGGTAGCCGACGTCGGGCACGCCGAACACGTCGCTGAACGCGCCGCCCGCCAGGATCGTGATTCCATATCCCAGCTCCAGCATGCTTGCGTGCTCGCCCAAGAGCACGAACCCCGAGAAGGGGAGAATCACGCAGCCGCCGCCGCACGGCAGGATTCCGACGCGCGCGGCAAAGGGATAGATGGGGCGAAGCTCCTAGTTGATGCTGCCGAGCAGCCCGGCGCCGAGCACTTCGCCGTAGATGGCATTCCACGCGTGCGGTTGCTCGCCCGATGGCTGCGCTGTGGGAGACGCGGCGAATGCGTTCGCGGAGAGCGCCGCCGTGGATGTCACCGCGAGAAGAGCCGAGATGCGTTGGAGCCATCGGTGGTCGCAGGATGCCATGTTGGTGTCAATCCGGAGGCGTACCAGGCCCCAGCGAGTCGAGGCGGATGCGGGCGATTGTTATCGTGTGGGTCGTCCCATCTTCCGTGTCCACGGTCGTAAACAGCTCACCGCAGGTGGCGCCCAAGGGGATCGACCAGTGGAGCGACGGCAGATCGAGCTTGTCCGGCAGCAGCCACGACACTCCGTCAGAGAGTCTCACGATATACAGCGCGTTGTTTCCCAGCGCGGGTACGGTCGCACTGCGCGCGGCGTATCCGCAACCCACTGCCCAAGGATAGGGGTCGAACCCTTTCACATCCGAGCGCACTCGTCGCATGGTAGCCAGCGCTTGAGCGCCATCCGCAGTATACGGTGCAGTCATGACAGACATGGTATCGTACGTACCGTCACCGTGGTCCGCGCCTTGGACATAGGTCCAAACCATGTTCTTGCCGTCGGTGGTGAAGTTGCCCGCTCCCTGTGAGCCGTCACCGTACCACCTTATGAGCGGCCGCAACCCGTTGTCCGCGTCCCAGACCATGACTCCCGCGGGCAGGCCATCGCCGACTTCCACGAAGACCTCCTTGCCAACGAGCGTCGCCAGACCACCGGGCAGATGGTCCTGATCTTGCGCTGGATTGTACACCGTCCGTTTCGACAGCAGATCCCAGCTCCACGCAGTGTACACGTTGCTGTTCTGCACGATCCATTCGGGAGACACGTACCAGTCGGAGTGGACCTGAGGCGCATGCGCCTTGAAGACCGCATCCGGATAGGCCGAACCTGCATGACCGGCGATGAATCCCTCCGTCAGGTTCGGGTTCGAGTTGCTGAGCCCGCCGTCCCACGTGTCGCCTAGACCCGCGAGTACGTAGGTATCGTCGGTGAGGCCGTCGTACCCGAATTCGCAGCCCTTGTTGAAGGGGTTCACCTGCAGGAATGCCGTGCGAACCGGGCCATCCGCTTCTGCAACGATCCGGTAGCGCGTACTTGGGTTACCCTCGTAAGACATTCGGTCGAAAGCCAACAACACCTTGCCCGTGCTCGGATCGACCGAGAACCGGTAGAAGATGCCACTTGACACTGAGCCACCGTTCCACGTGTCCTTCATCTGCCGGCACCCAAGGCTCTGCGGAATGGGCGCCGCACACGGCTCCCACTCGACCGGCGGAAGCGGCACGCCGTTCGCACCGCGAATGTACAGCGGACACTCGCACGACCAACCCGTGTAGCGCTCCCATCCCGCAGGCACGACGGGGGGCGGATCGAACGGCGCGCAGCCGTCGGGACCGTCCCACGGCACGGCGACGTCTGCTTCCGCTGCCGCATCGGGGGCGCCGGCTTCCGGTTGGCCCGGCGCGTCCGGCTTGGAGTCAGTCGTGCTCGCGTCCACGGTCGCTGGCTGAGCAGGTGACGGCTGGGACTGTCCGCAGGATCCACTCCCGGCGAACACGACTGCGGCAATCGCGCCCAGCGTGCCCGCGAACACAACTCGACGTCTCGTGCTCACAGGCAGCCTCCCAGGTCGAGCCATCGGCCGGGCTTCGCATTGAGGTCCTTGACGCGCTGAACGATCGGCATGTGGTTCTTCTTCTCGAGCACGAAGGTGTAGCCCTCGGAATCCACCGCGGGCGGCAGGAGCAACGCGCGCGGAGCGAGCCGGATCCCATCCACGTGCGGGCTGCCGTCGAGAGCGATGCGCACCACCGCGTGCTCCTTGACCCACTCGCTCGAGGCCACGAAAAGCACGTTGCCGTCGCTGTCGAGCATGAGCCAGTGCTTGTCGAACACCCCGTCGCGCGGCCAGATCGCCCGCGGCCACGCGCCGATCTGCTCGGACTGACCCGTAGCCGGATCGATGCGCACCAGCCGCGCCCGTCGAAATGCTCCGACCTTGTAGTCGTCAAGCACCCATAGATGCCTATCCCGATAGGAGTAGGTGGCCGCGAGCACGCGCTCGGGCGCGTATCCGTCGAGCGCCACCCGGTTCCACTGGTACGCATCCAGGTCGAACCACCAGATGTCGTGCGTGGCCTGCCTTGTAGTGAGATCGTTTCCTCCAACAAGGAACAAGCGCCCCAGGGCCCGGCTGTAGACCGCTTGGAAGTCGCTGCGCGGCGCTGGGCCAAACGGTTGCGCCGTCGCGGACATCGCCCCGACGACTTCGCCGCGCTCAAGATCCCGCAGACTGAACACTCCGCTCGGGCTCTGCAAGACTCTGTCGAGAATCTGCGTTCCGTCGGTGGACAGAGCCAGCGCGGCCGGCTCGGTTGTGCCCTGCCCGATGTTCGGCGACGATTCCGCGGCGCTGACCCACACCGCGCCGGAGGCGAGCGACGATCGAAGCGCTGGCCCGACGCGATCGGTCACGAGCTGAAGCGTACCGTCGTTGAGGAGCGTTGCCACCTGGCCGTTCGCGGCGTCCCCGACCGCGAGCAGAATGCGGCTCAGGTACTGATCGCCGCTGTCGAGCGTGCGTCCCAACACGCCGCACGTCAGGCATTCGTGGGAAATCGTCGGCGGTGTGAACGCTGGGCACCGCGGGCAGGCCGGAACCGTGATCGACCAGATAGGCCCTGTCAGCCCTTTCACGAACCAGGACGATTCGAACTGCTCAATCGGGTTGACGTCTTCGTAGTGGTTGCACAGCCGGGTGTGGTCGTCGGCTGAGGCCCCGCTGTCGTCCGCCGGAATCGTGTGTAGTCCGGTGCCGATGTTGTGAGCCTCTCCAACATCCGAGTCGCCGTGGATCCAGAACCGCCCGGTGGCGTCGTCGGGCGTGGCCGGCACGCCGGCGATCACGCCGAAGCCCCATCCGCTGGGCTGCGACCATGCGAGGAAGTCCGCCCGCCAGTCCCATGTACGCTCCAACGAAGTACCGCTGAAGTACTTCTGGTTCGGGTCGGCCGGGTTGTCGACCTGGTCGGGCGACGGGAGGCCGTCGATCGTGATGCGGTGCCAGACCGAGTCGAAATGCTCACCGGCGCGATTTGGTGGGCTTGTCAGGAAGCGGTTCTTGACTTGGTACTGGGCGTCGCAATCGATACTGAAGTTTGCCAGGTTGACACAGTACCTGTAACTCGGTCCGCGCGACGGTGACGGACTGCTCACTGGCCTTGTTGTCCGCCGTACCATTGATGTCGTCCGACCCGATCGGCGTGACCGTGATGTGCGAGGCGTCCCGCCACTCGATATTGTGGTGCCAATTTCCTGCGTTGGTCAACACGGGGACCATCCGGCTGTAGAGCACGTCGCCGGCGGCCCAATCGGGCGTGAATGCGGGGCACGGCACCGGGTCGCAGGCGTCGCCAAGGACCTGGGCTTGCCGTGCCTGCTCCGCCTGGAGATTGCAGTTCGCCTGGTCGGTGTTGTCGACCGTCGGGCAGTTGTCAATTTGCACTTGCTGGCCGCCGCAGAGCTGCTGGCAGAAGTCCCCGCCTTCCCCCGGGGCTGTCAGCGTGCCGTCGCACCAGTTGCACACGCCGTCGTTGTCGTGCGGCAGGCTTACCGGGTCGCACGGGCATTGGGTCGCGTCTTCGCACGCGTCGGGCGTGCCGTCACCGTCAAGGTCGGGAAGCCTGTTGTCGCATGGGTCGCAGGCATCGCCGATGCCGTCGCCGTCCTGGTCGGCCTGGTCCGGGTTCTTCACGGAGGGACAGTTGTCGCACTTGTTGCCCAGGCCGTCGTGATCGTAGTCCTCCTGATATGGGTTGTAGTCGAAGGGGCAGTTGTCCGCCGCGCCGATCGCGCCATCGACATCGGGGTCGGCGAGGTAGTCGATGTGCATCCCATAGCTCGAAGTTCGCGGCAGCCCCCGGTCCGTGATACGCATTCACGTCGTACTCATCACCGTCTATCGCGTGCACAAACGCGTCACGCCGATGGCCCCAGGCGAGCACGGGCCTGATGCGCAAGCATCCCTGGCGGTAGGGCCTGCTGTACGGGAAATTGGGAATCCAGTTCCACCTGGGGTCGCCGGCGAGCGGATTGCTTGGGTCGCTGGCGGCAGTCGGGTCACATCCCGGCACGATCTGGGGGATGAGACCGACCTTGAACTTGACCGAGTTGACCTTGATGTGGGTTGCGAACGCGTCGCACCCGAGCCATGTGACACCTTGGCAGATCTCCTGGCATGCGGCGTCCGGAATGCCACCGTAGGACTGGACGCCATCTCTGCAGGCACAGTCCCAAAGCTTCGACGGCTTGTTCGGAAACAGAACCTCTGCGTCGAGCCACAATCCCGTGACGACTTGTGGCCCGGAGCCGGTGTCGATCTCTTCGTTGCCGAGGAAGGGCTGCGAAGGACTGAGCCGGATCGCTAGCTCGTTGTTCCACTGATCGTACAGGACCGAGCTGAGCTGCGCCCACGCAGCGGTGTCTTCGGTTGCATCCATCGGCGGGATTTGATCCAGATAGCCAGGGATCAGGGGCATAGCTGTTAGCAGTTCTGGCGACGGTCACGGTCACGGTCACGGTCACGGTCACGGTCACGGTCACGGTCACGGTCACGGTCACGGTCACGGTCACGGTCA
>JAJZQG010000219.1 GCA_021847645.1 Myxococcales bacterium | reverse complement strand
CGACGGACAAGACCGACCCCGCTGCGGCGGTGTCCCCTCGGAGTCCATGTCCCGACATCAGACGTGTACCTGGCGATGTTCAGCAGGGCGGCGAGCACTACCACGGCCGTACCGTGCTGATCGTCGTGCACCACCGGAATGTCCAGCTCCGCGTCGAGCCTGCGCTCGATCTCGAAGCACTCCGGCGCCCGGATGTCCTCCAGCTTGATCGCCCCGAAGGTCGGCGCAATCGCCTTGACCGTCTGGATGATCACCTCCGGATCCTTGCTGTCGATCAGGATTGGAAAGCCGTTCACCCCCGCCAGCTGCCTGAACAGAAGCGCCTTGCCCTCCATCACCGGCATGCCCGCCACCGGCCCGATGTCGCCCAACCCCAGGATCGCCGTGCCGTTGGTCACGATCGCCACGTTGTTCTGAATCGACGTGTACTCCAGCGCAAGCTCCGGGTCGGCCTTGATCTTGTTGCACAACGACGCCACGCCGGGCGTATAGACGATGGCCAGATCGTCGGCGTTGTCGACCGGCACGCGCGCCGCGACCTCGATCTTGCCGCCACGGTGCATCTCGAGCACCACGTCGGTCACGCTGATCAGGTCGAGCCCTTCGGACTTGCGCAGCGCATCGCAGAGCCGATCGAACGTCTCCTCGTTGGGGGCATGCACGTCTACGTCGCGGATTCGCACGTTCTTGCCGATGTGGATGGTCGACATCTCGCCCACGCGGGCGTTGAACTCGCCCAAGAGCGTGGCGAACCGCACCAGCCACTCGGTGGTATCGCGGAACCGGATCCTCACGCGCTTGATGGCGCGATCGCGTGTCTCGTGTTGCATGGGGGAGCTCTCCTGTCAGGCCATGCGATGCAGCGGCCGGCGAATCGGTTTCACCCGCTTGCCGTTCACCGGGTGGGCATGGGGTTGCCCGGCGAAGGCGGCGGAACGTCCTGCGTGGCTTTCGGCTGCGGCTCCGAGGCGCACGGCAGTCCAGTCTGGGGCGGATCCTGCAGGTTCGGACCGCGACACGCCGAGTCCGTCGTGGCGCACGAGCAGGCTGCCACGAGCAGCACGCCTCCGAGAACCCATAGGCATTTGTCGTTCATCGCTTGACGTTACCAGGCATCTCGTTCCCATCCAAGAGCTCACGGTCAAGGCGCGTCCGCGCGACCGTGCAGGACGGCGTGACGATGTGCACCGGGCCGAGTCGCCACGCCCTGCCGACGCAGCCCCGTGTCGGGGAGATCAGCGCGCCGACGCCGATGTCTGCCCGGTCGCCATCGGACAGGCGAGCAGCGGCGGCGAGAAGTCCGCGGGCGAGGGCTCCCCGAGATTCCATCGCACGACCGGGAGCGGATCGACCTTCTCGCGCGTGCCCTGACTCTTGCGCAGTGTGACGTGTACGTGGGACTCGGGGGACGGCGAGCACATGCCCGCGGCATTGCCCGAGCAACCCACACGCCCGATGATCGCGCCGGCCGCTACGGGCGATTCGGAGCGGATGACCTGCGCCGGGATGTCCTCGCGCAGGTGGGCATAGATGAATTCCATAGGCTCCGTGGACTCACACGTACCGGCACGCCCGGGCCGCGAGGGAACGAATCGGACTCTCGCGTACAGGCCCCAGCCATGCGGATCGCGGCCATAGGAGAGCGTGCCGGCAACCGCCGTGCGAATCGGGGTTCCGGTGGGCGCTGCGATGTCCAGCCCCTTGTGCCACTTTCGATTGGGCCGCACCGGGCCGAAGCCGCTCCACCCCGGACAGGCGTGAAACGCCCCCGCCGCGTTTCCCCTGTAGGCGACGCGCCATGGGGTCGCTCCGTCGAAAGGCGGCACGTACTGTGTCTCGCAGGAGCTGGCCGGCGGCGACGGCTCCGCAACGAGGCGCTGCTGCACGGCAGGCGGCGGAACCTGCGAAGGCGGCACGTGCCAGGGCTCGACCGCGACCGCCACGGGTGGGGAAGCCGGCGGCTGCTGCGCTCCCCGCGAGGGGACCACGCAAGCCGGAATCGACAGTACCAGCGCCGCGCCCTTCGACAGCACGGCGCGCAGCCGGCGAGCTTCTCCGAACCCGATCATGCACCGAACCATGCCCGCGATTCCCGCATCGGGGCAAGTTTCGTCGCCTCGACGGCCGGGTCCGCGACAGGCCGCACGTCACGCCAGCACCGAGACGTCAGCCCATCCAGTTCTCGCCGTCCGTAACCCGTGCTATGAGCATGGGCATGTCCGCCCGGAGCCGTTTCGCTGCCCTGCTCGCCGCCGTCGCCGTGGCCCTGGCCGCCGCGCTTCCCGCGTCGAGCCAGACACCCGCAACGAGCGTCGGAGCGGCTTCCTTGGCACCGGGTGCGCCGCAGGGCGGACGGACCTGCGTGGTGGCCGCCGTGGGCGACTCGCTCACGGACGCCCGCTCCCATGGCGGCAAGTTCCTCGACGTACTGCGCGCGCACTACCCCGCGAGCCGGTTCGACAACTACGGCAAGGGCGGGGAGATGGTCAACCAGATGCGCCGCCGCTTCGCCCGCGACGTGCTCGGGCAGACCCCCGAGGGCCGCGTCGACAAGCCGAAGTACACCCACGTAATCGTGTTCGGCGGCGTCAATGACCTGTACAGCGACCTGACGGCCAAGCGGACGCCCGCGAAGATCGAGCGCGACCTGACAACGATGTACGCGCTGGCCCACGAGAACGGCATCCGGGTGGTGGCGCTGACCGTGGCGCCCTGGGGTGGATTCAAGCGTTACTACAACCCGACACGCGGCGCCGCCACGCGCTCCCTGAACACCTGGATTCGCGAGCAGAAGCTCGCCGGTACCGTCGATTTCGTCGTCGACGCCTACCAGCTTTTGTCGTGCGGCGATCCCGAACGCCTGTGTCCCCGCTATGTCGCGCCGTTCCGTGACGGGCTGCACTTCAACGGGGAAGCGCACACACGGCTGGGCGAGGCGCTGGCGCGGGAAGCATTCGCGGATTGCCGCTGATCGGCCGGGCTCCCCCGACGCGACGTCGCTTGACACCGCTTCCCGATTCCGTTCAACTGCCCCGGTTGTCCGGTCATGCCTGCCGGCTGATCGAGCATTTCGCGGTCAGCTCATGAACTCCTCTCTTCGTTGCACGTCCAAGGTGACACTCTCCGTCTCGTTGCGCGGTGGCTCGCCAGTGTCCCGCCTTTCGGTCGCGGCCGCCGTCGCATCGTGCGCGCTGGCGTGCTCCTGCTCCCACGGCGCCCCCGACGCCGCCGCCTCCACCGGGTCCAGCTCCGTCCCGGCGCGCGCCTCCGCCCGCGCCGCCATGCCTTCCGCTCCCGTCTCCAGCCCGGCCACGTCGAATGCCGCAGCACCGGCCGGTTCGGCGTCCGCTGCGCCGCTGGCCGATGCGCCGGTGGCCGCGTGCCCCGACGGCATGGTGACGATTCCCGCGGGCGTTTTCTGGATGGGTGCGCCCTACGCGTCCAGCAAGAAATCGAACGAGTGGAGGCACAAGGTGGCAGTCCGCTCCTTCTGCCTGGACCTGACCGAAGTCACGGCACGCAGCTACCAGGCGTGCGTAAGCAGCGGTGGATGCACGCCGGCACGCCACGGATTCTCCTGCACCACCGGCCACGACGAGAAGCTCGATCACCCGATCAACTGCGTGGACTGGTTCCAGGCCGACGCAGCCTGCAAGGCATTCCACAAGCGATTGCCGACCGAGCAGGAGTGGGAATATGCCGCTCGCGGCGGCGCCGAGGATCGCACCTATTCATGGGGCGAGGAGGAGCCCGAGGGACGCTCCTGTTACAGCCATCCCGGCACCTGCCCGATCAAGTCCTACCCGGCAGGCGCCTTCGGCCTCTACGACATGATGGGGGACGTGTGGGAGTGGACCTCCAGTTCCTTCGGGGAGTTCGACGGCTGGTCGCTTCCCGGTGTCTGGCGCGTCTATCGGGGAGGCAGCTTCAGCCGTCGATTCCCCAAGTGGATGAAGGGCTGGGTCCGCAACCGCTTCCGGCCCAACGAGTACGGAGGTCACCTCGGATTCCGGTGCGCAGCGGATCTCGCCGCGAGCTCCTGCCCCGAGGGTTCGCACGACGGGCCTGCCGGCGCTTGCGTCGTGGATGGCGATGTCTCCATGACGGCATCGACCTCGTCGGCCGCGGCGCCACGGGCCGCCGACAGGGCTGCCGCGCCGGCGGCGACAAGCGCGCAATCGCCCAAGCCGCCAGTGCCCGCAACCGCGTATCGCGACCCGCAATTCGACGAGGACTGTGCGCGTTACAAGCCGGGACGCCCTATCTGCTACAACGTCAAGGGCGGTGGCTTCGCGGATAGGGAGACCATCCGCCGGCACATGGGCTGCGTCAACCGGGACGTTGGCCTGGATTTCAACAGCATCTGCTGCCCCGACGGGGCTAAGACGCCGAGCCGCGACGCCGGCACGTCGGGCGACGGAGGGTAGTCCGGCCCGTCACTCGATCGAGCGGCCGGTCGGCCGGATTGGCCCATCAGCAATGCAACCTATCCGCCCTGCTGGGCCTCCAACCCGAGCGTGCTCAGCAGCGCCTCGACTTTCCCGGCGTCGCTCAGGTCGAATCCCCACGCCCGCAAGTCGTCGAGCACGATATCCCTCGCCTGGGGAACGTCATTGGATGCCAACGCAATGCCGAGCTGCCGCCGGTACAGCTTGGGAGAGACACGAAGGATCTTGGCGAGCACCGACGGGTCGAAGGGCGTGGCGGTGTTCTCGCTACGCGCGATCTCGTCGATGGGCTTGGGCTTGAACTTGCATTTCTGGGGCATGAAGGGGCACGTGACGCTGCTCTGGGGTTGTCCGAACTCGAAGAACATGGCGCACTGTGCGCAGTAGTAGCGGCCCATGGGCCCCGAGGTCACGGTCATGAAGTGCAAGTCGATGGGCTCGGCAATCCCCATCTCGCGTGCTACCCGGCGGGCCCCCGCCAGCAGCGCCCCCTTGCTCTTGCGCTTCTCCTCCATCTGCTCGCCCCAGATGCCGTGCGCATCCATCACGTAGAACGTCATGCCCTCGGGCGTCGTGCGGACGGCCGCGTCGAAGCCGGAGGTGTAGATCAGGAATGCCTTGACGGCTTCGATCGGGCTGGACCCGAGCTTGACGCTCCAGGCCGCGGTGTCCGCCAGAAACTCCTCTGCGAGCTGCACACCCAGCTGCGCCGGGTCCGAGGATCGGGACACGCACCAGGCCAGCACGCGCTGCACGGTCTTGGGATAGAACAGCCCAAAGCGCTCGTAGAAAGCGGCCGACCCGGGGGCAACGGTCTCCACCGGGATAGGCGTGTTGACGCACATCGTGGGCATGTACGGGCACACCGGCTCGTCGAGCTCGAACATCTTCTTGCACATCGCGCACCAGTACCGGCCCGACGGCGAGGTCGCGCCCTTGGGCAGCCTGGCGAGCATGGCCGCCATGTTGCCGTGCGGCATGTGCGCCCCTGAGGCGGCCGCGGTCCCCGGCGCAGAGGCGCTCGGGTCGTGGGAAGACGGGACACCGTCGTGGGATGCTTGGGAATCTTGCATGCGAGCTCTCCTGCTGCGATTTGCCGCACATGGCCGGCGAGGTTCGGGCCGACCGCGGCGCGATCGCGGCCGTAAGAGCAAGTCGAACGGCATCGGATTCAAGCAATGTCACGCCGCTCGGTGCCGTAAGCCGCATAGGCGGGCAGGGTTGCCGTCCCGGGGCGGAATGCGCGGTCACGACCGGCGCGTTGATTCCCTGCCCGGCCGTCAATACTACCCTTGCCGTCGCTGCACCGCATCGAGCGCGGCTATCACGGGCTCGCGGGGCTCACCGACGCCGTCCCCGTTGCGTCGATCACCACGCTCACGTGGATGTCCGTTTCGCTCGTCTGTCGGTGAATCAGCCCGCTCCGTGGCCGCACGACCTCATCGCTCAGGGCAGCATCTCCTCCAACAAGTCGAGCCGCGCCAACACGCGCGCCGCCCCCGCCTGTCTCAACCCGTCCGCCCGCTCCGGCGTCTCGCCCGGCGAGGACACCCCCAACGGCACGACCCCCGCCGCACGCGCCGCACCCATGTCGTCCGGCTTGTCTCCGATCATCCACGCCGACCGCACGCCAAGCAACTCCAACGCACGACGCACCGGCGCGGGATCGGGCTTGAGCCGGCCGTCCTCCGTGCACACCACGACACGGAACAAGCCCTCGACCCCCTGCTTGCGCAGGAACCGCGTCGCGTCCTGCCGGGGCCTGCCGGTCACCACCGCCAGCGGCAGCCGCGCAGCCAACCGCTCCAACAGCGCACGCGACGGCACCAGCGTCTCGCGCGTCCAGAGCCCCGGGAGCTCCTGCGTCCCCTGGTAGATTCGTTCGAAGCGGCCGGTCACCTCCTCGAGCGACACGTCCACACCGCGTTCCCGCAACAGCTCCCGGGTCAGCACCCCATCGTTGTTGGCGTTTCCACGCGCCTTCGCCGCCGCGATGTCCTCGGCCGTCACCGTCACCCCCCAGCGCCCCGCCGTCTCGATCACCGCCTGGCGATACGAGCCGCTCACGTCCGCAAGCGGGCCATCCATGTCGAACAACAGCGCCTGGGGCACGAGCGTGGCCCGAAGCGCCGCCCGCAGACGCGCCAGCGCCTGCTCGTCTCCAGGGCACGTGATGCGCACACAACCGTCGAGCTCGGGATGTCCGGGCCACGCGCGCACCGATATTCCCAGCCCTGCCAGTCCCTCGCGAATCCACCTCGCGCGCGGCGTCCGCGCAAACACGAAGTTGCCCTGCGACGGGGTCGGGCGCGCGCCGAGCTCCGACAGCAGCGCGGACAGCTCCCTTCGCTCGTCCCGCACCCGCCGGACATACGCCTGGCTGTCCGCCTCGCCTTCCTCCATTCGAATCGACGCCATCAGCAGCGACGGCCCCGAGACCGCGTAGGGCTGCCCCAGGGCGCGAAGCCAGCCGAGCACGTGCGAGGGCCCAAGCACGTAGCCCACGCGCAGCCCGGCCATGCCCCAGGCCTTCGAGAGCGTTCTGAGCACAACCGCGTTGGGAAGCGACAACGCGGTCGGCGTCAGGTCCTCGTCAGCGAATTCACCGTACGCGAGGTCCAGCACGATCAGGGCGTGCGACGCGGCGTCGGACAGCCGCCGCAGATCGGCCGCCGTGGCTACCTCGCCCGTGGGGTTGTTTGGGCTGATGACCGAAATCATGCGCGTACGCTCGTTGACCTCTCGCAACACCGCTTCCACCGGATAGGGCCCGTCGGACCACGGCACCGTGCGAACCGTCGCGCCCGTCAACCCTGCATAGCGAGGCAGCATCTCGAACGTAGGCAGCGGCATCACAATCTCGCGCCCCGGGCACAGCATCGATCGACAACATCGATCGATCCCGTCGTCCGCACCAGCCGTCACCAGCACCTGCGAGGAGTCCACGCCGAATCGCTTCGAGATGGCTGACTGGAGCCGGGCCGAAGCCGGATAGCGACGCACCAGCTCTGGACCAGCCTGCACGACCCGCTGCAACAGCTCGGCGTGGGGTGCTCGGCCCTCGTTGCTGTCGAGCATCAGATCCATGGACGCGGGATGCCCCGGGACGCGGTATGCAATCACTCCTTCGAGTGCGGGAATCGGCGACAGAGACGTCATCAGGGCCACTCCTTTCCTTGACGGTTCACGGCACGATCTACGCGAGCTGCGTCACCACGACATCGGTTCCCCCCCGCGCCTTGAGAATGGGTGTGGTGATCCGCAAGGCCTGCTCCGTGGTCGCTAACGACCGCGGCCGCGGAACGCAACCACGTAGGTCAGCACGCCCAGGCCCACGGCGCCGCCGACGAGCACGACCAGCACCATGAGAATGATCAGCAACTCGCTCACCCCAATCCCGAACATGGCCGTGCCTCCCCTGTCGCGGAATCAGGTGCCGGGCTTGGCGTGCCGGGCGCGAAGCAGATGGAAGTACCTGCGGGCGATCCCGGCCGCTGCCGCGGCGCGTGTGACATTCCCGCCGTGGAGCTCGAGCGCATGCTCCAGGTACCTGCGCTCGAACTCCTCCATAATCTCCTGCCGAGCCTCCGGCAACGGCAACGCCTTCGCCACGACCTCGTCGATGAAATCCCCGGCCTGCGCCCCGCGCTCCTCATCTTCGGCCAGCGCCGTGCGGCGAAGCCCGTCGCCGATCTGGTCGCCCGCCAGCTCGCCGAGCGCCAGGTGACGCGCGATCGTGTTGTACAGCTCGCGCACGTTGCCCGGCCACGCGTAGGCCTCGAGCCTCGCCAGAAGCTCCGCCGGGATCGGACGGCCCTTTCCGCCGAGCGTGTCCCAGAACGTCTGCGCGAGCAGCCGAACGTCCCCGCGCCTGCGACGAAGCGGCGGCAGCTCGATGCGGGCCACATTCAGCCTGAAATACAGGTCGTCGCGAAACCGGCCAGCCTGCACCTCCTCGTCGAGGTTGCGACGGGTCGCCGCCAGCACGCGCACGTCGACCTTGGTGACCTTGGTGCCGCCGATGCGCTGCACCTCGCTGCGCTGCAGAGCCCGCAGCAGCTTGGGCTGCAGGCTGATATCCAGATCGCCGATCTCGTCGATGAGCAGCGTGCCGCGGTGAGCCTGCTCGAAGACTCCCGCCCGACTCGTCACCGCCCCGGTGTAGGCGCCCTTCTCGTGGCCGAACAGCGCCGACTCCAGCAGGCTCGGGGGCGCAGCCATGCAGTCGAACACGATGAACGGACCGCTCGCCCGCGGCCCCAGCTCGTGCAGCGACTCCGCCAGCACCTCCTTGCCACACCCCGTCTCCCCCTCGATCAGCACCGGTACGTCGCTCTGCGCCAGCTTCTCGCACAATGGATAAAGCCGACGCATCTCGTCGCTCGCACCCACCACCCGCCCGAAGGTCGTGCGATCCGAGATCGTCGCCGCGCTCTCGGCCTCCTTCATCTGCACGTGGAACGTCGTCTGCCCCATGCGAACGAACTCGCCGCCGTCCAGAAATACCTCCACGATGCCGATCCCGTTGACGAACGTGCCGTTGCTCGACCCCAGGTCCGCCAGCCGCAGCCGCCGATCGATCATGTCGAACGCCGCGTGACGACGCGACACCGACGGGTCCGTCAGGCAAATCTGGCAGCTCGCGCTGGTGCCGGCCAGCATGCGCTGCGGCGTGGACGCGTCCAGCACGAAGGTCTGGCCCTTGTCGGGTCCATCCGAGACGCGGAGCATGAACGTCGCCTGCTTGGCGTAGCCAGGTCGGAGGAGAACGTGGGTACCGGTATCGGCGTTGTGGCGAGCAGGCACGATGGGCAACCTAGCACCTTTGGCCCCGATCCGGCAGCCCGTGCGCGCCCGCGCAGCGTGCCGTCGCTCCGACGCGTCGCCCCGCGCCGCACGCGCTGTGCCGCCGATCGGGAGTGCACCGTGCGCCTGGACCGTCCCACCTCCGGGAGCTATGCTCCGGCTGCTCGTGGCGCCCAGCGCCCGGCGCGATAGCGGCCCAACGTTCCGACGCCTCTACCCATCCAAGGTGGCAACATGGCACCTCCTCCGCAAAGCAAAAGCAACCCCAAGCCCGCACCGGTCGCGGCCGACGACGTCGACCTCGACCGGATCCCGATCCAGAAGACCAACCCGATCGTCTACGGCATCGCGGGCGTCGCCGTGTTGATCGTCGCCGGCCTGGGCGTGTACCTCATGCAGTCCAAGAAGGCCGAGAAGGAGCAGGCCGACGCCACCGCGGCCGCGTTCGCCTCCTCGCGCGCCGCCGCCATCGAGGCCAAGGCGGCCGAGGAGCAAAAGCGCGAGCAGATGGACATGGCCATGAAGACCCTGGAAGTGGCCGCGGAACGCGCGAAGGCGGCAGAGGCCGCGTCGGCTGCCGCGGCGCCGGCAGCGACCACCGAAGAGCCGCCGAAACCTGCCGGCGGCACTGCCGGCGTGGCCGTGGCCGGCGGCACCAACGACACCGCCCCCGCGCCCGCCACCACCAAGCCCAAGGGCGCCTCGGCCGGCAACAAGGACCTCGACGCCCTCGACAAGCTGGGAAACGAAACCAACACGGCGCTCGGCGGCAAGTAGCCCGCTCGCCCAGCCCCATCCGATCCCCCTACGCGATCAGCTCGAAGATGTCATCCAAGGGCTTCTTCGGGCTCTGCCTGGTCTCCCGCAGCGGCTTGCCGACCGCCACGATCGCGCCCAGACGCCACGGCGCGCCGATGTCCAGCAGCGATTCGAGCTCCCGCGCTGCCACCAGCGGGCCCGTCAGCCAGCAGCTCGCATAGCCCAGCGCCGTCGCTGCCAGCAGCAGGTTCTCCACGCTCGCCCCCACGCTCACCGCGTTGGGATGGCCCCGCAGCCGCGCGGCCTCCTCGCGCGTCAGGCCCCACCGCACCAGCGCGCGATCCAGCACTGCCTCGTAGTCGCGCGTCTTGACCGCGAGCAGCGCCGGCGCCCGCCCAAACCACGTGCAGAACTCCAGCAGCTTCTCATGGGCAATCCGCTCCGCTTCGTCCCCCGGATCCGGCGGCAGGACCTCGATAAGCCGCCCACGCACCACTTCCGCCATCCGCACGCGCAGCGCCTCGTTGGTGATCGCCAGATACCGCCACGGCTGCGAGTTGTTCACGCTCGGCGCACAGCCCGCCAACCGCACCATCTCCCTGAGATCGGCCTCTGGCACCGGCTCCGACGTGTACTCCCGAACACTCGAACGTGTCTCGATTGCCGTCTTCAGATCCATGGCAATGGCCTCCGTCTGCCTCTCCTTCTATCAACCACGCGATCCGGCCGGACGCAAGATCCACTGAAAAATCCCTGCCATGGGTGACAGCAACAAGCCTTCGGCACGCTCGCCCAAGGGGCCGGTGCCGCGCGCGCCTCGCCTCCGCAGGAAAGAGGTCGCCGTCGCGGACTCGAACGCCGCAGCTACTGCATGACGACGAATGACGGGAGTCCAAAGCTGTTTCTGCTTCGCCCACAGCCTGCGGAAACGGGATGAGCTTCTCGGTGGAAGCCCCAGACGAGTCGTGCGGCTGATGCGGTTACCGAACGGGTGACCCGCCCTTGTCGGCGTCACAACGACCCAAGGCAAAGTCGGGAGGTCGACGCGGCTCAATCGCGTTGACGGCCTGTGGGCGACATCCTACAAACGCATCGTGCACGAGCTGTCCCTGGCCCAAGCCATTCTCGAGACCGCCCAGGCGCAGGCCGCCTCCCACGGGGCCGCGCGCGTGCTCGCCATCCGCCTGCGCATCGGTGAGCTCAGCGCCGTGGTCGACGAGGCCCTGTCGTTCTCCTTCGGCATCGTGGCCCAGGGAACCGCCGCCGATGGCGCCGACGTCCAGATCGAGCACGTCCCGTGGACGATTCGCTGCCAGGAGTGCGGCGTGGGATACCGCGTGCAGGAGGGCATGCCCGTGTGCCCGGACTGCCACGCAACCGGCGGCGAAACCCTGACCGGCCGCGAGCTGCAAATCGTGGAGATGGATATCGAATGAGCACCGTCAAGGTCATCACCAACATCCTGGAAGCCAACGACCGTATCGCCCGCCAGAACGCCCAACTGTTCGGCACCGCCGGCGTCTACGTCGTCAACCTCATGAGCTCTCCGGGCGCCGGCAAGACCTCCCTGCTCGAGCGTACCGTCGACGCGCTCCACGGCAAGCTGCGCATGGGCGTCATCGAAGGCGATATCCAGTCCTCCGTCGACGCCGAGCGCATCGGCCGTCATGGCGTCAAGGCTGTGCAGATCAACACGGGTGGCGCCTGCCACCTGGACGGCAACCTGATCCGCGACGCGGTCGAGGACTTCGCGCTCTCCGAGCTCGATCTGCTCGTGGTCGAGAATGTCGGCAACCTGGTGTGCCCCGCCGAGTTCAAGCTCGGCGAGGACATCAAGGCGATGATCCTGAGCGTCACCGAGGGCGACGACAAGCCCTTGAAGTACCCCCTGATGTTCCAGGAATCCTCGGCGCTGGTCATCAACAAGATCGACCTGCTGCCCTATGTGAACTGCTCCGTCGAGCGCATCGAGGAGCGCGCGCTGGCCATCAATCCCGCCTTGCGCATCTTCCGCGTCTCGTGCACCACCGGCGAGGGCCTCGCGACCTGGACCGCGTGGCTGGCCGACCAGGTCGCCGGAAAACGCCCACGTGCCCGCGCCTGACCAACGCCTTCGCATCGATCTCCGAGGCGTCGTCCAGGGCGTCGGCTTCCGTCCCTACGTCTTCGACCTCGCCACCCGCCATGGCCTGTCCGGCCACGTGTCCAACAACTCCGACGGCGTCTGCATCGAAGTGCAGGGCGACCCGGCGCAGCTCGATTCCTTTCTGGACCAGCTGCCCCGGCGGCTCCCGCCCCTCGCCTTCCTGGTGGACATGCGGGTCGAGCACCTCGCGCCGGCGACCCATCCCGGCCCGATGCAGATTCGAAGGAGCCAGGCCGCAGCCGCGCGTACCGTGCTGCTCGCCCCCGATGTCTGCGTGTGCGACGACTGCCTGCGCGAGCTTCGCGACCCGTCCGATCGTCGCTATCGATACCCGTTCATCAACTGCACGAACTGCGGCCCGCGATATACCATTATCCACGACGTTCCCTACGATCGGCCGCTGACCAGCATGGCGCGCTTCCCGATGTGCGACGCCTGCCGCGCCGAATACGAAGACCCGCGCCATCGCAGGTTCCACGCCCAGCCCAATGCTTGCCCCAGCTGCGGCCCTCATGTCTGGCTCTGCGGCCCCGACGGCCGGCCGATGGCCTCCGACGATCCCCTGGCCACGGCCGCGCGCCTGCTGGCCGACGGCCGGATCGTCGCCCTCAAGGGTCTGGGCGGCTTTCACCTCGCCGTCGATGCTCGCAACGACTCCGCCGTAGCGCGGCTCCGTATGCGCAAGCACCGCGAGGCCAAGCCCCTCGCCATCATGTGCCGCGACCTCGGGGAGGCCTCTCGCCACGGCATCGTCGACAGCCAGGCGCAGGCCCTGCTGACCTCCCGCCACCGCCCCATCGTGCTGCTTCGCAAGCAGCCGGATTCCGATCTGGCCGCCTCGGTCGCCCCGGGCAACTCCCACGTAGGCGTCATGCTCCCCTATACCCCGTTGCACGCCGTGCTGCTCGACGACGCCCCCGCGTCCCTCGTGATGACCAGCGGCAACGTGAGCGAGGAGCCCATCGCCATCGGCAACGACGAAGCGATCGAACGGCTCGGCGGCATCGCGGACCTGTTCGTCCTGCACGACCGGGACATCCTCGTGCGAAACGACGACTCCGTGGTAGGCCTGGCGGCTGGCCGGCCGTTCTTCCTCCGGCGATCGAGAGGGTACGTGCCGCTTCCCGTGATGCTGTCCCGCGAAGCCCCGTGCGTGCTCGGCGTGGGCTCCGACCTCAAGAACACGATCTGCCTGACCCGCGGCGCGATGGCGTTCGTCAGCCAGCACGTGGGCGACCAAGCCAACCTCGCCGCGTTCGAGTCGTTCCAGGACACCATCGCCCGGCTCCGGCGCGTGCTCGGGGTCGAGCCCGTGCGCGTCGCGGCTGACCTCAACCCGGACTCGATGCCCTCGCGCTGGGCGGAGCAATGCGGCCTTCCGCTGGTTCGCGTGCAGCACCACCACGCCCACGTGGCGGCCTGCCTGGCCGAGCATCGCTTCGACGGCGAGGCGATCGGCGTGGCCCTCGACGGCGTCGGGCTCGGAACCGACGGCACCGTATGGGGCGGCGAGCTGCTGGTGGCGAGCGTCAGCGCATTCCGCCGCGCCGGACACCTGGCCTGCGTGCGTCTGCCCGGCGCAGACCGGGCCGCCAGGGAGCCGTGGCGCATGGCGGTGAGCCACCTGATGCGAGCCTACGGCGATGCGTGGGAGTCGCGACTGCCATCTACGCTACGTGCCATTCCCGAGGCGCGGCGCCGCGCGGTCGCCGAGCTGGTGGCCACCGGCACCAGCTCTCCCTGGACGTCCAGCGCCGGGCGCCTGTTCGACGCCGTCTCGTCGCTCTGCGGCCTGGCGCACGACAACGAGTTCGAGGCCCGCGCGGCCATGGAGCTCGAGATGGCCGCGGCCCGGGCACCCGCGCAGGCCGGCGGCTACAATTGGGCGCCTGTTCGCACCGTGGACGGCATCCTGCTCGACCCGGCGGAGCTGGTTGGGCAAGTGGTCGACGATCTGGCGCGGGAGACTCCTGTGGAGCTGGTCGCCGCGCGATTCCACCGCGGATTCGTTCGCGGCTGGGCCGCGGCCTGCGAGCGGCTCCGCACCGACAGCGGCCTGTCGACCGTGGCGCTGTCCGGCGGCTGCCTGCAGAATCGCCTGCTGTCCGAGCTGCTGAGCGACGAGCTGGGCGCGCGCGGGTTCGAGGTTCTGCTGCACCAGAAGGTGCCGTCCAACGACGGCGGACTGTCGCTCGGCCAGGCCGTGGTAGCGATGAGCGCGGGCTGAGGCTCAGCCGCACCCCAGGAATGATTAGCGACGGCGAAGCCGGCGCCATGGAACCTCGGCAAAGCCAGGGCGAGCGGATGCGAGCCCGCGGCGATCGTGCTTGCACAAATTCGCAACGGCCTCGGCCCCCGAGCGGCCTGCACCCATGTACCCCCAGCTCCGAAGCTGGGGCATGCTGGATTGGCGACCGTGCGCAGCGTGGGAAGACTCGCTCAAGCCCGCAAGCGGGCTCCTCGGTGCGGATTGTACGCAACGCAAGCCGACCCATGACCGATGAGGGGGCATGACCGATCGCTTTTCGAGCCCGCCGCCGTGTGCACGGGATTCCCTCGCCCAGAGCCATCGCAGCTGCACGCTGCTGGCCCACGTCGTGTGGTCGACTGACCGGCGCATGCCCGTGTTGGGCCGCCGGTTTGAGCCGTGGCTCCGGGACATGCTGACGGCCAAGGCGATCGAGGCCGGCAGCAGACTGTTGGGGATTGGTGTCGCCGACGACCACGTGCATTCGTTGCTGCGTTTTGCCTCCACTGCGACGCTGGCAGCCGTCGTGCAGCGGCTCAAGGGAGCGTCCAGCTAGACCCCATCCGAAAAGCCTTCCGGAAAACTAGCAGCTAGGAACAAGCAACA
>JAJZQG010000218.1 GCA_021847645.1 Myxococcales bacterium | reverse complement strand
CGGCGGCGCTCCGCTCCTCGAAGCTGGTCAGGAAGGCGACGCTGAAGGTCTATCCGGGCGCGCCCCACGGCCTCGCCTACACGCACCAAGAAGAGCTCAATGCCGATCTGCTGGCATTCCTCAAGGCCTGAGATCGCCAGACCGCCAACGCCGGTGTGGAGCAAGGGGTGCAGTGGGGCCGTACGCTCTTCGGCTGACTGGGCGGATAGCCCGAACCCGCCCTGTGACGCGCGCCCGCTGGCGTGGTAGAAGGCAGCATGCAAAAGAAGTTCTTCTTTCTCGGCGTCGGGGCCACGATCCTCACGCTGCTCCTCGGCGCGTGGGTGGTGGTGGACTTCGGGCTGTTTCCAGCCAATGCCGACGCGAAGCCGTCAGCGCTGGAGACTTGGGCGGCGCATAAGGCGCTCCGGGCCACGATCGCGCGCGACGCACCGAAAGGGCCCAATCCGGTTGCGCTATCCGACGCAAATCTGCTTGCGGGAATGAAGCTCTACACCGACGACTGCGCGATGTGCCACGGCGGCGCCGACGCTTCGCCTTCGGTGGTGGCGCGCGGGCTGTACCAGAAGGCGCCGCAGCTCGCGAAGGACGGCGTGGAGGACGACGCCCCGGGCGAGACGTACTGGAAGGTCGCGCACGGCATCCGCCTCACCGCCATGCCGAGCTTCGGCCACACGCTGACGGATCAGCAGGTCTGGCAGCTCGTCCTGTTCGTGGGGCACATGGACAAGCTGCCGCCCGCGGTGGCGACGGCGTGGCGACAGCCGTCGGCACCCGCCGCGGCGACTCCGTGATCGTCACCCCGCTTCAGGCGATAGCAGGCGCCGGTTCGATGCCCGTTCGGGAGCGGGCTCATTTCATCGGCTGCCGTCGAGCCAGCCCTTCCATCGAAACGGCCAGCTTCACGTCGAGCAGCGTGATGCCACGTGCGTCGTGGGTCATCAGGTCGATGCGCACCTTGTTCCACACGTTGAGCCACTCGGGGTGATGGTCCATCGACTGAGCGACGAGCGCGGCAGAAGCCATGAATACAAACGCCGCGATGAAATCGGCGAACACGTACTCTCGATGGAGTTTGCCACCTTCGACGCTCCATTCAGGCAGTTTCGACAGCTCGCGCGCCAGCTCGCTTTCACCCAACTTGACGGGTCTAGACATGGGCTCACCTCGATGACGGATCATGGGGACGATTGTCGAACATGCACCCGCGCTTTCTTGGGGACCGTCCCCGGTTGGCGGTTTGATGCCGCGAGGCACGGAGTCGTCTTGACGTGGCTCCGGCGAGTGGGGCGTCCGCACACTCCGTCGTCCACGGACCAGGGTGGTCGCCTGGCACAGACTTTCCCGGAGCGGCCCCGTGTGTCTGCCTGTGCACCCTTGCGTTGCGCGCCATCGGCGCGATAATACTCGGGCCGCGCGTTGCGTGCGTCGCGGCACTGTGGGGGAATCACGTTGGGTCCGCGGAACACTGGCGAGGCAACCATGTCAGGCGACGACAAGGACGGCTCCGGCCCCGATTCTCCCGTGCGGCGCCGAACGCCAGCGACGCAAGCGCGCGAACTCGTTGCGCCGCGACCGCGCGGCGCGAGGAGCACCGTTCCGACGAGATGATTTGCGGCCACCCGGGGCGACGGTGCCTCGCCGTAGGCCTGCGACGAAGGAGACGTGTTGATGCGAAACGCACTGCCTGCAGTTGTGTTGTCCCTGTTCGTCGGAGGGCCCTTGTGGGTCGGACTGGCCTGTTCCCACCGTAGTCCGCCCCCGGATGCGCCCGCGTCTCGGCCCGGAGATCGCGCGGCCGACAAGATCGAGCAGATGGCCCATGACGCCGAGCAGGATGCGACGAAGGCGGCCCGGGCTACGGGAAGCGCCATCAAGGGAGCGGTGAGCGCAGCGGGGAGCGCTGTGGAGCGAGCGGGCGAGAAGCTCGAAGGAAGGTGAGCGGTCGATCGCTTGCGACAGCCCGACTTTCCGTCTTGGCGGAACGCGGGTTGAGGCTGCGGCTCGGACGATCAAGGCAGGCTTGAGGTTCTTCAGCGCGAAGGCACCGTCGCCGTCGCCGACTCTCCCGCGCCCGCGAGCACGGACATCGTCGTCGTTCGCCCGACGATACAGGAGACGACTGCGGGCAAGGCTACGTCCCGTCAGAGCGAGCTGGCGCCGGGGTGCGCGGGCGCACGCGCCCATCGGTTCAGGTGGGGGAGGCGCCAGCGAGCGTTCGCCTTTTGCCCCAAGGAATCGGTGCTCTAGAGGCCTACATGTTTCGGCTTACGGGGCTATGCGAGGAGCTGCGGGCATTCTCACGCAAGCACGGGGCGACCTACGTGCGAATGCGAACGGACGAGGACTTGGACTCGGTGATACGGCGGTTCGTAGCGCGCGGGATTGACTGAGGGGGGGACAGGATAAGGGAGTGTGCAGGGGGCGATCCAGTTGGTGGACTGGCGCGGCGAGTGGCTCTTCCGCATCGTGAAGGCCACGTTGAAGCGCAACTATCTGGAGCAGGTCGCGTGGATCCCAAGGGCCTACCGGGGCGCCGCTGCCTGCATGATGACTAACGGCCACTCCCGCGTTCCCGCGAAGTGCGGCACCGCCACGCTGTGATCCCGATATCCCCCTTCGCCCCCGGTCATGTGGACGGGCGCCATGCTGGGGATCCCGACGATCGCGAGCCGGTCGCCGTGCGCCACGAGCGCTTCCAGGAAGATCACATCCTCGCTCAGGCCCATGTAGAGCGTGGGAACTACCCCATAGCCCGCGAGCAATCGATGAATCTCGGGGTTGTCGTCGTTCACATGCGCAAGGTTGCTCACGTCGCGCATGGGCAGCCGGAAGACCGCGTGCTTCGGGTCGACCAGCACGCGCTGCCCACCGTCGTCCACGAGCCAGAACGGCTGCTCGGAGCAGCGCGGCGGGGGCGTCTCCCAGGCAATGTAGTGCATGCCGTTGGGGTCGTACCTGTGGTGCTTGATGCGCACCGCGTCGACGTGGAGCACGCTGGGCTGCTGCGTGAACAACGAGCGCGTTTCGCTTTCGAATCGCTCAACGCGGCCATCGATTCTGACACGCCGGCCCTCGGCGAGCGCGGAGAAGGGCACGTTGTGCGCGAAGCGAGCGGACCAGACGCGGAAGCCGTGTTGAACGCTGCGCGCCCGGGCCGCCACTCTTGTCTGCAAGTCGGAGAGCATCATCGGCGTGGTTCTCAGGGTAGCGGCGCGGCGGCCTTCTCGCGAGCGGTGACTGCGCCGTTGGGTGGCTGCGCCGCGTAGGCCTCGACACCGTGGCGGAAGACCGGGTCGGACTCGAACCGAAGACGGAAGTCCGGATCGACAGAGCACTGAAAACGGATCTGCGACTCGTCGGTGAGGTGCAACTGCGCAGCCCTCGCTCTGCCCTGGTCGGCCGCGGCGTTGAACATCTTGCGGGCTTGATCGATGCCGCCGGCCTCGGCCTGGACCCGCGAGATGAGCTTCTGCACCGAGATGCGCCAGGCGTCCCGATCGATCGAAGAGCCCTGGTCGTAGGCCTGGTGCAGGCGCGCCAGTTCGGCGTTTACATACGTTTCGCCGAGCGATTCCTGGGCAAGCAGCAGGGCCGCGGTGTTCTTGATGTCGCGCTCGCGGGCGGCGCCGATCTCCTGCCCCGCCTTCCAATCTTCGTGCACGGCCACCGAGTTGAGCACCATGCTGGCAAGTGGGGCGGCGACAGCAAGAGCGGTCCCGCTGGCTGCGCCCATGACGTCGATCGCGAGCTCGCCGCCGTGCAGCGCGGCCTCCGCGGCGGTGTGGACGATGGGCGGCTTGGGCGCGTTCTTGGACTTGGCTTCATGCAGCCGCTGGCCCGTCGTGTGGTCCGTGGTCAGCAGTGCTCGGGGGTTGTTCCTGGATCCGACGGGTTGTGTCATGGCTCTCATCCTCCGGCCCTCCGCTCGGTCGCGTTCCGGGCGTCGTTGCGCAAAATCCTCCGGGGGGATCATTTTTCCGTGGCGTCGGCCGGTCCTTGCGGGTTGACGGCGCCGGCGGGCGGCGCGAGACAGGGTGCACGGGTGGCGGGCGCCGCCCGAGGAGGACCACGATGGAGCCTTTCAAGTATCACGTGTACATGTGCACGCAGCAGAAGCCCGAAGGCATCCCGGGGTGCGCAGCCCACGGCAGCGAGGCCGTGCTCAACGTGCTTCGCGCGGAGGTCGTGAAGGCCGGCCTGGACGACGAGGTCCAGGTCACCACGTGCGGCTCGCTCGGGTTGTGCGAGCGCGGTCCCAACATGGTCGTGTACCCGGAGGGCGTCTGGTACTCCAAGGTCCAGGCCGCGGACGTGCCTGAGATCGTGCGCGAGCACTTCAAGGGCGGCCGTCCGGTCGCTCGCCTGATGAATACCGACGTTGCCGCGGTCCGGACCGAGATCCAGGAGAACCGTCGCAAGGCCCGAGCGGCCATGGCCGCGCAGAAGAAGGGCTGAGTCCAAGCCACCCCGGCATTTTCGCGTTGGTCCGCGCGGACGGTTGGGCAGGCGGCCCGTGGGCTTGCGACGGAGCGCGCACCGGCGAGAGGCACGCGGCACGACCGCGCGGCCGAGCCATCCGGCTAGGCATTCGACAGTGGCTCGCTTGGAAAAGGCAACTCGATGCGGTAGCCTCCGCGGCCGATCCTCATGCGAGTCTGTCACCGGTGTCTTCAGGTCGTTGGCGATTCCGCGTTGACGTGCCCGACGTGCGGCGCACCGACGGACTCGTCGGACGAGCTCATCGGTGTGATGCTGCCCGGAGGCTTCCGCATCCTGGAGCTCATCGGGGTCGGCGGCATGGGCACGATCTATCGAGCGGAGCAGGTCACGCTCATGCGCACGGTGGCCGTCAAGGTGCTTCACGCGCACCTGCTGTCGGACGCGACGATACCGGCTCGCTTCATGAGCGAGGCGCGCCTGGCGAGCCAGCTCAACCACCCCAACTCGATTGCCGTCATCGACTTCGGCAGGATGCCGACCGGCCAACTGTACCTGGTCATGGAGCACCTGCACGGGCGCGATCTGGCGAGGGTGGTGGCCGAGGACGGCCTGCTGCCGATCGGCCGAATCATCAACATCCTGCGCCAGCTGCTGGACGTGTTGGCCGAAGCGCACCGGCTGGGGATTCTGCACCGCGACCTGAAGCCCGAGAACATCGTGATCGAGACGGCCCGGAGCGGAGAGGACCTGGTCAAGGTCGTGGACTTCGGGCTTGCCAAGCTCCTGAGCATGCCCGGGGCCGGAATCACGGCGGCCGGGACGGTCTGCGGCACGCCGGACTACATGTCGCCGGAGCAATGCTGCGCGAAGCCGGTCGACGCGCGCACCGATCTGTACGCGGTGGGCGTGAACCTGTTCGTGCTGCTGACCGGGCGTCTTCCCTTCGTGGCCGACACACCGACGCAGATGATGCTCAAGCACATGATCGAGCCGGCGCCGGACCCCCGGGCGATCGCGCCGCGCCGGCAGATTCCGGACGGCCTGGCCGAGATCACGCTGCGGCTGCTCGACAAGCAGCCCGAGCGTCGATTCCAGAGCGCCGACGAGCTGTCCGCTGCGCTCGGCGTGATTGGCGACGAGCTTGGGATTGCGCCGCCGCGCATTTCGGTGCCGCCCGCGGCTGCGCTCGTGCGTTGCCCCGCGTGCGGCGCCTGGGTCGCGCCCGCCAAGTTCTGCGGAGAATGCGCGGCGCCGCTCGGGCGGTCGCCGTCGCGCCCGTGAACCCCGCCTAGCGTTCTGCATACCTATCGAGAGGGCCGTTGGCCTACGCCATGGGCAAGCGCAACGTGAATGTCGCCCCCTGGCTCGGCGAGCTCTCGACCCGGACCGTGCCCCCATGGGCCTCGCAAATCGCCTTGACGAAGCTCAATCCCAGACCCAGGCCGGGCTGCGAGCGGCTGCGATCACCGCGATAAAGACGATCGAAGATATGCGGGAGATCTGCGTCGTCGATGCCGATTCCGGTGTCACGCACCTGCAGCTCGGCCTGCCCGGACGCGGCGTGGGTACGCACCTCCACCAGTCCGCCCGCCGACGTGTACTTGACGGCATTGTCGAGCAGGTTGGCGACCAACTGCCGCAGGCGCGAGGCATCGCCCGTGACGTTGACCGGCTCGATGCTGGAGACGAGACGCACCGCCCGCTCCTCGGCGACGACCTCGTAGGTATCGAGCACGTCCCGGGCGATGTCACCCAGGTTGACCGTAGCGCGCTCGAGGCGCATGGCGCCGGTCTCGGCCGCGGAGATGTCCATGAGCGTACGCAACATGGACAGCACGCGATCGGTTTCTTCGACGGAGTCGGCGAGGGCGTCGCGCATCGCGGAGGCGTCCTGCGGCCCGTCGAGGGCGAGCTCGGCTCCGGCGCGCAGACGGGTCAGCGGCGTGCGCAGGTCGTGGGCGACATTGTCCAGCGCCTGGCGCATGCCCGTGACCAGCGCCTCGTTTCTCTCGAGCATGCTGTTGAACAGCGTGGCGAGCTCGTCGAGGTCGTCGCCCGAGCCGCGGGTGGGCACGCGGGCGTCGAGCTTGCCCGAGCTCAGAATCGTCTGCGTCACTCCGGTGAGCTGCTGGACCGGGCGCAGCGCGCGACGAGTCAGGATCGCTCCGCCGACGATGCCCAGCAGCAGCGCCGCGGCGAGCGCCATCAACGAGCCGTCACGAACGCGCTCGATCAGCTCGCGCTCGTCGGCCTTGCTGCGCCCCACGCGCAGCGTCATGTCCCCGGACAGCGAGGTCATGCCGACGCGCCAGTCCGCGTCCGAGGCAGCGTCGGACGCGTCGGGCCTGGACTCGTAGATGGCTTTGCCGCTCTCCGTGAGCACGACCAACTCGCGCTCATCGGCAGAGGAGCGCACGGCCACGGCGCGGGTCAAGCCCGGCAGGCCACGGGCCTCGAACTCGGCGCGGTACTCCTCGAGGCGGGCGGAGACGATCGTCTGCTCGCGGACTTCCACGGCGCGGGCAATGAAGTACTCGGCCACCAGGGCGACCGCGGCGAAGCTCAGGACGAAGACTCCCACGTACCAGGCGGTGAGCCTGAAGCCCGTGGACCGGAAGATGCGGTCAACCGTTCCGGAGGACATAGCCGACGCCCCGAATGGTGTGGATCAGCTTGATGTCGAAGCCCCGGTCGACCTTAGTGCGCAGACGGCTCACGAGCACGTCGACCACGTTGGTTTGCGGGTCGAAGGTGTAGTCCCACACGCGTGACAGGATCATGGTCTTGCTCAGCACGCGCTCGGGATTGCGAAGGAGGTACTCGAGCAGGGCAAACTCCTTGGCTTGCAGGTCGATCCTGTGATCGCCGCGGGTGGCGCGGCGCGTGAGCAGATCGAGCGACAAGTCCGCGTAGGCAAGGCGCGTGACGGGCGACGTGGACGGCGCCGAGGTGCGGCGGACGAGGGCCTGGAGACGAGCGACAAGCTCGGCAAAGGAGAAGGGCTTGGTGAGGTAGTCATCCGCGCCGGCAGACAAGCCGGCCACCCGGTCGTCCACCGAGCTTCGGGCGCTGAGCACCAGGATCGGCGTGGAGATTCTCTCCTCGCGTAGCTGCCGGATCACGCCCATGCCGTCGCGGCCCGGCAGCATCAGATCGACGACGATCGCGTCGTGCCCGGCTTGGCGGGCGCTAGCGAAGCCGTCGTGGCCGTTCTTGACCCACTCGACGCGGTGCCCTTCCTGCTGCAGCCCGCGGGCCACGAACGAGCCAATCTTCTCGTCGTCCTCGATCACGAGGATGTTCATGCACCCAACTTAGCTCCATCCGCGACGAGCGGGGCGACCGCGCTGCGTTCCATCCAGCCCACGCGGCCGTCCCGCGCATGGACCAGGACGAACGCGTCGTGCACCCGCCCCAGCTCCACGCTCGAGCCGGCGCCCAGAGTAAAGCCGCTCTGGGCACCGTCGAAGGGCGAGACGAGCACCGGCGCCGAGCGCATCACCAGCGCGACGTGCTGGTCGCGGCCCGAGACGAGCAGGCCGGCGAGGGAGACGGCTCCCACCAGGGCGCTCGCGACCGCGGCCCGAACGAACCACGCCCGGCGCCGACGGAACAACACCGCTGCTCCGGCCGCCGTGATGAGCGCCCAGGCCGCACCGCACGCAGCCCAAGTCCACTCGTTGATTGTGAGCAGGTGGCTGAGGCGCTCGCTGAGCCTCGGGACATCGGCGACACCGGCCGCGGCGCTGGCCTCGGCAAGATTGCCGGCGATCGCCCGATCGCGCGGGGCCAGCAACCGGGCGCGCTCGTAGGCGAGCATGGCGTCGACTGGCTTGCCATCCCGCAGGTACGCATTGCCCAGATCGAACAGCACCGGCGCGGAGTAGCCTTGTGCATCGATGAGCGCCCGATACTGCGCGGCTGCGTCGGCATAGTGGCCCTGGGCGAAGGCGCGGTTGGCGCTGTCGAGCGTCGAGGAGGCGTGCGCGGGCGGCGCCAGTCCGATCAGCGCGGCCAGCGCGACGAGAACCGCGAGCGCCCGGCGCAGGTGCATGTAACGATGAGCCTTGTTCATGATACCTCCGGGTGTGCGAGCAACCGACGAACGGCCTTGTCCCACGCCGCGAGGTCCTGCTGGGCGGCGCCCACGCCGAAGCGAGCGGCGTCCGCCTCGAAGACGCCGCGGAGCGTGTCGAGCTGAGGGCCCTTCACGCGACGCTCGATCTCCACGAGGGTGATGGCCTCGGGCACGACACCCCACAAGGCGCCCAAGCGCTGCTGGAGCGCACCGCGCGCGGCCGCGAAGAACGCGGACGCGTCGCCGGCAGCCAGCGCGCCACCCATCGCGGCGCGGTGCTGCTTGAGCGCACGCTGCGCACCACGACGCAACGCATGATGCGGGTCGGCCGCAACGCGCCGGCGACGGACGATCCACGTCGCGGCCGTGACGAGCATGCCCAGCGGCCCCAGCTGGGCCAGCCAGAAGCTTCGGTGCGTGTACAGGGGCCGCAAGCTGCGAACAGGAACGCCGTCGATATCCGCGTTGGGCGCGAGGGACGGGCCGCTGACCGCGTCGGGCGTCACGCCGGAGCTCGTCGCCGCCAGGGCCTGCCCGGGCTTGACGTCGATGGGAATCGCCGCGCTGTGAAGGGTGACGTAGCGGGCGGCGTCGGGGTCGAAGTAGCTCATTTCCACAGGCGGAATCTGGGTTGCCCCCGCCCGTTGCGGCACCACCGCCTGCACGAACGTCTTCGTGTCGTCCTTCTGGGAGGCAGTCGGAGGATAGGTCTTGAGCTCGCCGGACTCGGGCAATCCGGCCGTGCTGACGCGATCCAGGTTGCCGTCCCCTTGCACCACCAACCGAAGCTCGATCGGCTCGCCCACGCGTACGTGGTCCGTGTCGGCCGTGGCCTCCAGGCTGAAGTGCCCCACGGCGCCGCTGAAGCTCGACGGACGGCCCTCGGCGGGCAGCGGCAGGACGGTCACCTCCGTGCCGGGCGACATCAGCACGACATCCTGCTTCTGCATCGGGCCTACGTCGAAGTCCTGCATGGCCCGGCTCATCATGCGCTGCATTTGCTGCTGCATGGCGGCGAACGGGTCGCCACCTTGCTGATCGCCGAACCCGAACGAATCGAACATGTCTCCGAGCGAGTCGTCGTCGTCCGCCGAAGGCGCCGCGTGCTGAACCACCGCGCGCCATTCGAGGGTACTCGGAACCTTGATGCGAAGGTCGTAGTGCCCCGCCTTGGCCGGAGACAAGTGCCCTTTCCAGGTCGCTACGAGATAGCTCGCTCCGCCTCTCGTGGCCGTACCCTGCTTGGGATCCCCCACTGCGAGGGTGAACTCCGAGTTGGTCGTCTCGGGCGAACCCGTGATCGTGACGCCCGTATCTGCCGAGTAGTATGCCTGAATGGTGATCGGAATGGACTCACCGACATAGAGGGAGTGCTTGGGCAGCGTGACGCCTGCGAACGCCCGCATGTTCGACGGAGCCTGGGCGGACGTGCTTGCGGCCGCCGGGAGCGCCGCAGCCGGGCGTGCCGTGACCGCAAGCGACGGCGAGGCGATCGTCGAGGCGGCGAGCAGCGTCAGGGCTGCCAGTCCCAGTCTCTTCTGACCGTCGAGGTGGGCCATGGCTCACCAGTCCTTTCTCGGCTCTTGCTGGCGCGTCGGCGGTGCTTGCGGACCCGGCACCGGGTTGAGCACCTTGAGCTCGCCGCGAAGCGAATCGAGCAGCGCCTCGGCGTCAGCCTTGGACAGCTCGCCAGGAGCGGTGTTGTCCGCACCAGGCTCTGCCGGGGATGCACCCTGCTTCTGGTCCTGACCGTTTTGCTTCTGGTCCTGACCGTTTTGCTTCTGGTCCTGGCCGTTCTGCTTCTGGTCCTGGCCGTTCTGCTTCTGGTCTTGGGAGTTCTTCCCGCCGTTCTGCTTCTGGTCTTGGGAGTTCTTCCCGCCGTTCTGCTTCTGGTCTTGGGAGTTCTTCCCGCCGTTCTGCTTCTGGTCTTGGGAGTTCTTCCCGCCGTTCTGCTTCTGTTGGTCCGACTTCTGATTCTGATTCTGATTCTGCTGCTCCTGCTGCTGTTTCTTCTGCAGTTCCTCGAGACGCTTCTTGACGAACTCCAGATTGAACCGCGCATCCGCGTCGTCCGGCCGCAGCCGCAGGGCTCCCTCGTACTCGCCGATGGCCCTCTTCCATTGGGCGGTCGTGGCCGCGATGTCCTTCTTCGCCAGCGTGGCTTCTCCGAGGCGGTAGCTGGCGTTGCCCAGGTTGTAGTAGGCCTGTTGTTGAAGCCCGAGGTTCTCGCTGCGCAGCGAGCTCTCGAAGGCCTTGCCGGCCTGCTCGAAATCGCCCTTCCGGTAGGCGGCCGTGCCCAGGTCGAAGCTCAGCCGTGCATCGCTTGGCGAGGACCGTGCAGCGGCTGCGTACTGCTGCTCGGCCGAGGCGAAATTGCCTTTCTGGTAAGCACGCAGGGCACTCTGCGGCGACGCCCAGGCCGCGGGCGCCACGAGCAGCACCCCGATCCCCGCGGCCGCCGCTGCTGCGGTGCGCGCCGTTCTCTTGACGCGGGCCTTTGCCACCCGCGGGCTGCGCCGCTCGCTCACGAGCGGCTCGAGGCCGAGCAGCAACAGTCCGAGGCCCAGCGGCCACTGGTAGCGCTCGAGAGGCACGCGCACGCTGCGCACCGCAAGGTCGGATTGCGGCAGCTTCGACAGCTCATCGCGGTACAGCGCCTCGAGTCCCTGCCCGCTGTCGCCCAGAGGCCGGTATTCGCCACCGGTCACCCGCGCAATCTTGCCCAGCAGCCCTTCGTCCAGGTGCGATGTCACCAACGCGCCGTGCTCGTCACGGACGAACTGCGTCTGGCCGTCGGGGCCCGGCTCCGGAATCAGCTCGCCCTTGGGCGTGCCGACGCCAAGCGTATAGATGGTAACCCCGTCCTTGGCCGCACGCTCGGCAGCATCCACCGCGTTGCCCGCCAGGTTCTCGCCGTCGGTAATCAACACGAGTATCTTGCGGTGTTCATCGCCGGACAGGGCCTTGTCCGCCTGCTCGATCGCGCTGGCGATGTTGGTGCCGCCGAGCGGGATGATCTGCGTGTCGAGGCCGGCGACCGATTCGTCGAAGATGCCGTGGTCGAGCGTCAGCGGCGTCTCGACGAAAGCGTCTCCTGCGAATGCGACCAGACCCACGCGGTCGCCCGGGAACTTCTGGACCAGGGAGCGCACGGCCAGCTTGGCGCGCTCGAGCCGGTCGGGCTTCACGTCCCGCGTGAGCATGCTCTTGGAGGTGTCGATCGCAAAGAGGATGTCCAATCCTCTGCGGTGAGCCTCCTCCCATCGGTAGCCGAGCTGCGGGCGCGCGAGCGCGACGCACAGCAGCACGGCGCCGCCGACAATGGCGCTCTGCTTGACGAGACGCCGTCGCCGCGAGAGCGACGCGGTGAGCCCTGGCAGCAAGCGCGTGGCACCGATGCGTGCGAGGGCGCGCTGTCGCGCCCTGCCGACGAGGGCGAACAGGATGACGAGGATCGCGGCGGCAGCGGCCGCAACGAACAGGTACGTAGGATCAGCGAATCGCATGGCATACTCCGTCATGGGACACGGCGAAAGCGGGTCAGACCGAGGCCGAGCTCGACCGCGAGCAGGCCCGCCGCGGGCAGAAGGAACCAGGCGAATCGTTCCTCGTGGGTCTCGTAGCTGTGCACCACATGAGTCGTCTTCTCCATCTTGTCGATCGACGCGTAGATCTTGCGGAGCGAGTCGGTGTCGGTAGCGCGGAAGTACTTGCCGCCGGTGGTCTCAGCCACCTTGCGCAACGTGTCCTCGTCGATATCCACCTTGGTCATGACCAGCCGGGTCGAGCCGTCCGCGGAGGTCACCGGCATGGGCGCCTCGCCGCGCACGCCGACGCCAATGGTGTAGACGCGAACGCCCAAGGCTTTCGCGGCCTCGGCGGCCAATTCGGGCTGCACGCTGCCGGTGTTGTTCACGCCGTCGGTCAGCAGCACGACGACCTTGGACTTGGCGGGCTCGCCCCGCAGCCGGTTGACCGCTGCACCGAGCGCCGAGCCGATCGCGGTGCCGTCTTCGATCGCGCCGATGCGCACGCGATCCAGGTTCTGGATCAGCCAGTCATGATCGAGCGTGAGCGGGCTGACCAGGTAGGGCCGCCCCGCGAACGCGATCATCGCGATCCGATCGTTGGGCCGGTCGCGCACGAACTCCGACACGACCGACTTCACGACGTCCAGCCGGCTGACCGGCTTGTCGTCGCGCTTGAAGTCCAGGGAGCTCATCGAGCCCGAGACGTCCAGGGCGAGCACCAGGTCGACGCCGCTGGCTTGGGTCTGGACATGAGCGTGGGCGATTTGCGGGCGCGCCAGCGCCAGGATGCCCAGCGCGAGGGCCACCGTCCGGGCGATCGCGCCCCAGCGTCCCCAGCGGCTCTTGACCGTATGGGCGACCTCCCGTGCCGTGGACGTGCTCGAGAAGCCGAGCGCCGCCGTGCGCCCGCGCCGTCCGCGCAGCAGGTAGACCAGCGGCAGCAGCGCCAGCGCCCACAGGAACATCGGTGAAGCGAAGTGCAGCATGCTCATGTTCGCACCTCTTGTGGGGCAATCGACGGGGGCAGCGTTGGTCGCCGTTCGGCCGGCTTGGGCGCGTCGGTCGCGCGCACGAAGCTCTCGGCCGCATCGAGCATGGCCTGCATGTGCTCGACGTCGATGGCGAAGCGGGCGAACTTCGCGAGGTCGCACGCGCCCAGGAATTCGGCGAGCGTGTCGCGGTGGGCCGCGACGGGGCTCTGGCGCGCGTCCAACAGATCGTGCAGGAACTCTTCGGTCGTGCGATGCGGGGCCCGCAGGTCGAAGCGCGACTGGATGTACTCACGCACGGCGTCGGACAGCTCGGCCGCCAGCTCGGGGGCACGACCTTCTCGCGCCAGGCTTCGTGCGCGCTCGAGCCGCTCCAGGGCCAGCTCCGCCGCGGTCTTGATTCTCGCCTTGCGCACGCGGCGCACGATCCAATACGCGGCCGCGCCCAGCAGGAGCGCCAGCGCCAGGGCCCCGGCGATCATCAGCACCGTGGGCCATATCGTGGGAATCGCAATGGGCCCGCGGATGTCCCGGATATCGGACGGAGACGCGGTCACGGGCGCGGCGGCTGCCATCGAAAGGGCTATCGGCAGCCGGGCCGCCCATGCATGCCGCGGGGCGTTCAGGCCAGTCATACCATCCTCCTCTCGCGGTTCTTGAAGAAGCCCAACAGCGCGGGCAGGTAGGGCTTGGCCGTGTCGATCTCGAGGCAGTCCACCCCTTCCCGTCGCAGCGAGCGGACCGTGTCTACGCGCCGCGATTCGGCCAGCTCCGCGAACCGCTGCCGGACCTTCGCCTTGCCCGTGTCGACCTCGACCAGCTCCCCGGTCTCGGCGTCCTCGAGCGTCAGCAAGCCGACATCCGGGATCGTCATCTCGCGTGGGTCGTACAGGTCCATCGCCACCAAGTCGTGGCGACGGCGAACCAAGCGCACGGCGTCCCGAAGTCCGGCGAGCTGCCCGGGCGTCGCGTTGGGCGCCTGGAAGTCGGACAGGAGAAAGACGATGGCCCGCCGGCTGGTCACCTCGTTGACGAAGCGCAGGGCGCGTTCGACGTCGGTGCCGCGGTGCACGGGGCGTGCGCCGAGGATCTCGCGCACGACGCGCAGGACGTGGAAATGGCCCTTCTTCGGTGGGACATAGGTCTCGACCTGATCGGTGAACAGGACCAGGCCGACCTTGTCGTTGTTGCGTGTGGCGGACAGGGCCAGCACGCTCGCCAGCTCGGCCTCGAGCTCGCGTTTGCTGGCCTGGATGGAGCCGAAGTCCAACGACGCGCTCACGTCGACCAGGAGCAGGATCGTCAGCTCCCGGTCCTCGCGGAACTTCTTGACGAAGGGATGTCCGGCGCGCGCCGTTACGTTCCAATCGATGGTGCGCACGTCGTCGCCGGGCACGTACTCGCGCACCTCGTCGAAGTCGATGCCGTGGCCGCGGAACACCGAGTGGTAGTGGCCGGCCACCGCGTCGTTGACGAGCCGGCGGGTGCGGATCTCGATCTGGCGCACCTTGCCGACGATCTCGCGGATGGGCTGCTGTTCCATGCTCCCGCTCCTCTCAAGGAACCGGCAACGCTTCGAGGATGGCGTCGATGATCTGGTCGGCCGTGATGCCCTCGGCCTCGGCCTCGTAGGTTCTCACAAGACGGTGCCGCAACACGTCGTGCGCCAGCTGCTTGACGTCCAAGGGGGTCACGTAGCCTCGTCCCTGCAGGAAGGCCCACGCCTTGGCCGCCAGGGTCAGGCTTATGGTGCCCCGCGGCGAGGCCCCGAATTGCACGTAGGGCGCCATCTTCGGCGCGACGGTGCCCGGATCGCGGGTCGCGGTCACGAGCGCTACGATGTAGTCCTTGACCCGGTCATCGACGTAGATGCGATTGACGACGCGGCGCGACTCCAGGATCTGGTCGACGGTCACCACGGTCCGCACCTCGAGTTGGGGCTCGCTGGTCGCCATGGCGTCCAGGATGGCGCGCTCTTCGGCCCTGTCCGGGTAGCCCACGACGAGCTTGAGCATGAACCGGTCGATCTGGGCTTCGGGCAGCGGGTAGGTAC
>JAJZQG010000217.1 GCA_021847645.1 Myxococcales bacterium | reverse complement strand
TGGGCGGCAGTCTTGCGCTTCTGCGAGTTGTTGTAGAGCGTCGGCATGATGGTGTCGACGTCGCCCTCGGTCCAGCGCACGAACCCGATCGCGCGGCGGAGATCCTCGTAGCAGTTCATGAACAAGGTGTAGACGCGAGCGCGACGGTCCGCGGCGTCGGCCTCGGCCACCGGCGACAGGTTCCGGGCACCCACCAGGCGCAGCATGCGCGCGGCCACCTGCTCGGCGCGCTCGAGCTCGGGCTCGTCGATCGCGCACTTGCCCTGGATGTACGGCCAGGCCTTCTTGATCGCGGTCACCAGGAACGTCAGGTCGGTAGCGACATTCTTGTAGCCGTTGAGCCAGCAGCAGTCGGCCACCGCGGTGGCGGGCAACAGGCCGCGATGGATCAGCGCGCCGACGTCGGCGCGCAGCCGATCGCGCGAGTCCGAGCCTTCCTGGCCGAGAGTGGGCAGGTCGTCGGGCGTGTCGCCCGCGGTGCCGCAGCACGCGTGTGCATAATGGAGCGCCAGGGCGTAGTCCTCGAGCTTGTCGAAGAGCGTGCCGTCGAACTGCGGCAAGGCAACCTGCACCTGCTCGCGCTGGGCGCGGATCCGGGGCAGGGCGCCGAGCGCGGTGGCGACCGCGGTGGGGATGTCGACATTGATCTGCAGCAGGTCTTCGGGGCGCTGGTCGTCGAGCTCGCGGGCGATCTTGTCGTAGGCGACCTCGAAGAAGCGCTCGTTGCTGACGTTGACATCGGCGTGGAAGTTGGACGGGTTGCTCATGACGTGACCTCTTGTGGATGAGGGCCCCGGGTGAAGGCTCGTGGTCTGCGGACAGCGGCAGTGGGTGAAGAGCCCCCGGGGCTCGTTTCGCCAGTCCGGTCGGACGGGCGCCCAGGGCTGTTGCGAGAAATCGTCGTCGGCCCCGAATTCTTCTCCAGCGGACGATTCCGCCCGCGTCAGGCCAAAGTCGTCCCTGGGGGACGGGTTGGGGCCTGCCGGGCAGGGGTCAACGCGTCCCTGGGGGATGACTGAGGGCCTGCCGGGCAGGGGTTAAGCGTCCCCGGGGGACGGGTTGGGGCCTGCCGGGCAGGGGTTAAGCGTCCCCGGGGGACGGGTTGGGGCCTGCCGTTCAGGGGGGAAGCCTCGCGGCCCGGGGCGAGGCTGGTCGGGATATGACGTCGGTGAAGGCGCCGATCGCCATCAGCGTGTACTGCTCCTCAGTGCACCCCGGAAGCTTCGTCTTGGTCTGCGCACGGTTGTACGCGATGCCGGCGATGCCCAAGTCGACGTTGACCTCGGGGTTGAACACCGAGTTGGCCCAGTCCGCGCTGGTCGGGTCCGTGTCGAGATCCACGTGATGGTCCGCGAGCAAGCCCAGGGTGCTCGTGCCGCCGCACGTGGGCCCGGTCTGCATCGCACCCAGGCAGCCCACTCGCTTCCGCTCCAGCCCCACTGCGGGCAGCAACCGCTGTCGCCGGTGCATCCGACAGCGTCGAACTGGAAGCGCGACTCGACATAGACGATCGCCTTGAAGCTCATGGCGTCGGGCTCGTTGTACTTGGCCGTCTACGTCCAGATCTCACAGTCGCACATGTCGACCGAATTGCCGTTCCACAGGGGCGCAAGGGCGGTCATAGGGCGATCGGACCGTCCGATCGACAACCCACCTGCGCCGCTCCAGCGCATCCGGTCGAGCGCCACGTACTACGAGAGTTGGTTGTTCGCTCTCTCGACGAGCCTCCGGCCGGCGAATGCGCGATTGGCTCAGCGAGCGGGACGCCGTCGGCACCTCCGACCGGGATCGACCACTGCCCAGCTATGAAGGTAACCTTTGCAGTTTCACTTCCTACGTGGTAGGCGGGAGGCCATGACCTCCAAGTTGGACCGTGCCGCTGCTCTCGCCGAAGCGATGCGGGCGCGCCTCGGGAAGCTGAAGCGCAAGCTGCGAGAACAGGCGAGCGTCGCTGACCTGACGCCTTCGCAGACAGCAGTGCTCTTGCACCTGGAGAAACAAGGGCCGGCGACGGTGTCGAGCCTCGCTCGCGCCGAGGGGATGCGCCCGCAGTCGATGGGGGCGATCATCGCCGAGCTGGAGCGCGCGGGCCACGTGCGCGGCACGCCCGATCGCAACGACCGACGCCAGACGTTCTGGTCGCTGACCGACGGTTGTCGAGAGATGATCCGAACAGGGCGCGCGGCGCGTCAAGACTGGCTGGCGCGACGCATCGCGACGCTGACGCCCAAGGACCAAGATCTGCTCGCCGCCGCGGTCGAGCTCATCGCGCGGATCGCCGAAGAAGGACAGACATGAGCATCACTACGCTGGCCCCGAATACTGCCCTCGTCGTCATCGACCTCCCGAAGGGTATTGCGACGCTGCCCACCGATGCGACGACGGATGCGCGTGCGGAAGCGCGCGCCGGCAGCATCGCGAACGTCTTCCCGCGGCTCGGCGAGACGGGCACGACGCGCGACATCAACGCGAAGCTCGAGGCGCACCGATGAGCCCGGGCTGGCTCGTTGCGTACTTCTTCGGCGGCGTGCTCCTCACGAACGCCGTTCCGCACCTCGTAAGCGGCCTGACGGGGCGAGCGTTCCAGAGCCCGTTCGCGAAGCCGCCGGGACAAGGGCTGTCGTCGTCGCGTGTGAACTTCTTCTGGGGCTTCGCGAACCTCGTCATCGGCTGGGTGCTCGTGGCGCGCGTCGGCGCGTTCGATTGGCGCAACGCATGGCACGTCGCTGCCCTCGGCGTGGGCAGCCTCGCGATGGGCGCGTTCTGCGCGCATCACTTCGGCCGCTTCCACGGCGGGACCCCGGAACGTCCGTGAGCGCGCCTTTGACCGGCGTGTTCCGCTCGCTGCGCAGCCACAACTACCGCCTCTGGACGGCCGGCGCGCTCGTGTCGAACGTCGGCACGTGGATGCAGCGCATCGCGCAAGACTGGCTCGTCCTCACGCAGCTCACGCACCACGACGCTTCGGCCGTCGGAACGGTGATGGCGCTCCAGTTCGGGCCGCAGCTCTTGCTCTTGCCATGGACGGGCGTCGCCGCCGATCGCTTCGACCAGCGCCGCCTTCTCATGGCCACGCAAGCGGCGCTCGGCGCGCTCGCGCTTGCGCTCGGTGCCCTCACGGTGACCGGGGTCGTCACGCTCTCGGAGCTGTACGTCCTCGCGTTCCTCTCGGGTTGCGCGAGCGCGTTCGACGCGCCCGTTCGGCAAACGTTCGTCTCGGAGCTCGTCGGCGACGCGGACTTGTCGAACGCGGTGGCGCTCAACTCGACGTCCTTCAACGCCGCGCGGATGATCGGCCCGGCGGTGTCCGGCATCGTCATCGCGTCCGTGGGAACGGGCTGGTCGTTCGTGATCAACGGCGCGTCGTTCGGCGCCGTGCTCGCGTCGCTCGCGTTCTTGCGCCGCTCCGAGCTTCGTCCGATCGAGCGCGCGCGCCGCACCAAGGGGAGCTTCGTCGAAGGATTCCGCTACGTGTGGCGACGGCCCGACCTCCGCGCGATCCTCCTCATGCTGTTCTTGATCGGCACATTCGGCCTGAATTTTCCTATCTTCATCTCGACAATGGCGGTTCGCGTCTTCCACACCGACGCCCGCGGCTACGGCGTCCTTACGTCGATCATGGCGGTCGGGACGATATCCGGATCGCTGCTCGCCGCCCGTCGCGAGGCGCGCTTCTCGTCGCTTCTCGTGGGCGGCGGCGTGTTCGGGCTTGGATGCACTCTCGCAGCGATCGCACCAACCTACGGGCTCTTCGGCGCCGCGCTCGCCGTCATCGGCGTCGCAGCGCTCACGTTCACCACCGGCACCAACTCGCTCATGCAACTGTCCACCGAGTCCGCGATGCGCGGGCGCGTCATGTCCCTTCGCGTGGCGATCGCGCTCGGAGGCACGCCGCTCGGCGCGCCGATCGTCGGCTGGGTCGCCGATCACTTCGGCCCGCGTTGGTCGCTCGGTGTCGGGGCGGCCGCCGGATTCGCCGCGGCTTTGGTCGCCGTATGGGCGATCGCGCGCCGAGAGTCGACGCCTCCCACGCGCGCCGGCGAGGAGCGGGTGTACTAGGAGCCCGTCGGGTAAAAGATCAGCGCAGAGGCGTAGAGGCAGGGCAAGGACCGGAAGCCTGGGTGGGGCGGCGGCCTGCGAGCCTCATCGGGAGCGCGATTCACGCAGGTGCCGAACACGGGGCGCGACCTCGGTCCGCGCGCCGTTGGACGGGCGGGCGAGCAAGGCATTTGATGAGTAACCGCTCTGCCCCCCATCTTCCGCGGGCACGGCCCGGAATGGCCCAACGAAAGTTGTCGTCAGGAGCATGGTCGGGGTCCGGCGCATGCGCAACGCCGTCGGAATCGACATAGCCGAGCTTGCCTAGACGCAGGCTCAGCTGTGCGCAGGACGCTGCAGGTGAAGGCTCATCGTCCTCGGCCTTGTCGTGCTCATCGCCCGCGCCGTGACGCTTGAGCCATCGCAGCACGCGCTTGTGCACGCGCTGGGTGACGTCGAGCAACTCGGATTGCGCGGGGGCTCGTGTGGCGGTGAACACCACGCGGCCGTCGGCGCTGGTGCTGTAGACACCGTCGAGCCCAAGGACGTGAAAATGGGGATTGAGATTAAGAGACCCTCCGAATAATTGGATCGACGCCACAAGACCGCTCGCGCCATGTCGGATGCCACGCTCCTCGCCAAGACGCTGCAGCAGCCGGTCGATCTCCGAGCAGAAGATGCGAAGCACAGCGCTGAGCAAGGTCGCGTCGCGCGCCATCGGGAGCCTCAAGTCGAACGGCGCGCTGAGCACCCACTGCCTCAGCGGTACGTCGGGCAACACTCGAGCATGCTCGCCGGGCCAGCGAAATGGCAACTTGTGCCATCATGACGGTCTGTCACAGATTCAAGTGCCGCCCCATCGTGAATGAGGATCGGTGCAAGCCAGGCTCTTGTCCAGCCGCAGAACCTGTGAGAATCTTGCCAGAACGGCGGCATGGCTGCGAACCTCTCCGAGACGCGCGCTGCATCGGCACTGCGGGATCTCCGTCAGCGAGCCCACGAAGCCCTGTGCATGGATGAGTTGGGGCGGGCGTCGGTCGAGTTCGGGAGCAAGCTGTGCAGCTTTACGACGCTGAACCTCCTGCCCCTGGGGCCGGGCATCGCAAGCCCGGAGATGGGGTATCAGTGGTCGGACCACATGTCACCGGATGACATGCGCAAGGGCATTGTGGAGGCGGTGGTCACCTCGGAGCGCGACGTGCCCGTGATGCCGGTGTTCTTGTCGGGCAAGCATCGCGCGCTGGATCTCAACCGTCTGTTCGAGCCGAAAGGGCTGCGCAAGACCGACACCTACAACGAAGGGTGGAGGCGGGTCCATGCCGAGCGCCAGTTGCTGGGACTCATCGGCCATCCACGCCGTCCCCTCGCGGTCGTCTGTTTCGGCCGCTCGATTCACGAACGCGAGTTCGAGCCGGCGGAGTTCGCTCGTTTCGAGGCGGTGCGAGCGCTGTTGGAACAATCGCTGCCGCGTCTGCTCCGCTCGCCGCACGCGCCATCGGAGCTGCAGTCGCTCGTCGGCCTGATCGCGCGGGGAGCGCCGTTCGAGGGCGCTGTTTTCGACGAGCGCGGCCGCATGGTCTGGCTCAGCGATGACGCGGTGGCTCGGTATGACGCCGCCGTTGCGCAATTCGGACGTGCTCGCCTGGTGTCGTGCTTCCACCCGTGCATGGACCAGTGGCGCGCCGCAGCGGTCCTGGCCCTTCGCTCGCGCACGCAGCCGGTGTCGCGGTTGCTCGTGAAAACGGGAGCGGATCAAGGGCCTTCAGGGCAGCTGGAAGTGACGACCCTTCCGCGAGCTCGGGGCGCCCCCGGACTCGCGTTCGTCGCGCCGGTTTGCCCTGCGCCGGGCGAGATTGCTCAGCCGGTCGTCCCTGCTCCGGCCGCCGCTGCAGTCGCGGGGCTGACGCCTCGCCAGCGCGAGGTGGCGATGCTCGCGGTCAAGGGACACAGCACGATAGGGATCTCGGCGATCACGGGCGCATCGGCGGAGACCATTCGTACCCACTTGCGCGCCATCTACAGGCGGCTGGGAGTAGGCAATCGCGCAGAGCTGACCGCGTTGATCTTGACCGGGCGACGAAGCTGAGTGCGACGGTCACCGGTGCTGGTTCGGCCACGAAGACGCACGCTGGGCGTGTGAGAGCGCGGCTACAGCGCGGCATGGCAGGAACGCCTACTCCCTTCGGGTGATGTCCCGGAGGTGTTCGAACAGATAACTTCTGGCTGCCTGTCTGTCAGTCGGGCTGATGGAGGTTCGAATGGGCTGGAGTCGATTCGCGCGGTGGATGGTTTGCGGGCCGATGCTGGTACTCGCCTTGCTCTCAGGGGGCTGTAGCAAGGAGAACGCCGTCGCAGCGGGGCAGAACCAGAACACCTACGTCGGCAAGAAGTGCACGTCCGACAGCGAGTGCGGCGGCGGCTCGTGCATCGCAGGCAAGTGCCGTTCGGGCTGCGCGACAGACGCCGACTGCCAGGCAGACGGCGGGCCGGGAGCGATCTGTATCGCGGATGGCAATCTGACCGGCTGCCGTCTTCCGGATGAAGAGGAGTGCTCCACCTCCAAGCCCTGTCCTGGAGGGCTGGTGTGCGCGATCGACAAGAGCTGCCGGACGGTATGCGGGGCAGGTGTGGCGTGCCCACAGCAAGGCCAGACGTGCATCGCGGGTGCGTGTGTGAACCAGTCCGAGCAGGGGGCGAGCGACACGTGGTTCTCCTGCAACACCGGGGACAAGTTCTGCAGCAGCGAGGATGTGATCGGCTGCAACACGGTGGCGCCTGGCTGGGGCAAGGAGCAGACGTGCATGGCCCCCACGGTATGTGAAGACGGCGCTTGCAAGGAGACGATCGAGGCGGGGCCCGAACCGCTGCCCGAGGCCGGGCCGGAGCCTCAACCAGAGACCGGCCCGACGTGCGACGCCCCCAACACGCTCTGCGGGAGCACGTGCACGAACCTGTCGACCGACGTCGACAACTGCGGCACATGCGATCACGCGTGCCCGGCGACGCCCGATCACGGGACCTCGCGCTGTGTCGGCGGGCAATGCGGTGTTACGTGTGATACGGGCTTCGGCGATTGCGACCACGACCCGGCCAACGGCTGCGAGGTCGATGTGACGTCGTCATCGTCGAACTGCGGCAGCTGCGGGAACGCATGTCCGGCCACGGTGCCGAACGGCTCTACGATATGCGATCAGAGCAAATGCGCGCCCGTGTGCGACTCCGACCACGCGAACTGCGACTCGAGCCTGTCGAACGGCTGCGAGACCGACATTCGCCAGGACGCGAATCACTGCGGGTCCTGCTCGACCGTGTGCTCGACGGCGTTGCCCCACGCGGTCGGCCAGTGCAGCGCCAAGTCATGCGGAGCCACCTGCGACACGGACTGGGGCGATTGCGACGCGGACATGGCCAACGGCTGCGAGACCAGCCTGCTGAACACGAACGCGCATTGCGGGGCTTGTGGCAACCCCTGCGGTACGGGGGAGTTCTGCTCGAACGGGGCATGCGGGCCCGATCCGCATGCGCCGGTGCAGGTATCGTCGGGCGGCGCGCACACGTGCGCGGTGCTCGGCTCGGGGGAACTCGCGTGCTGGGGGTACAACGCATGGGGTCAGCTGGGGAACAACTCCACGCAGAATCACTCGACGCCGCAGATGGTGTCGGGCATTTCGAACGCAGTGCAGGTGTCGGCCGGCGAGTCGTTCTCGTGCGCGCGGCTGGTGTCCGGGCAGGTGATGTGCTGGGGCTACAACGGGACCGGCAATCTCGGGACGGGGAACACCTCGAATTCCTCGGTGCCGGTGTACGTCTCGGGCATCACGAACGCGGTCGACATCGACTGCGCGAACATGGCGCTGCAAAATAGCTCCAACCCGAACAACCAGGAGCTCACGTGCGCGGTGCTGGCGGACGGCACCGTCTGGTGCTGGGGCACCAACGGCAACGGAGAGCTGGGCAGCAACGCGGGCGTCAGCTCCAGCGTGCCGGTGCAGGTTCCGGGCATCACCGACGCGGTGGACGTGGAGGCCGCCCACACGTTCGCCTGCGCGCGGCGGAGCAACGGCCACGTGAGCTGCTGGGGCTACAACGCACAGGGCCAGCTTGGCAACGGGAGCACGTCGAGCAGCCCGACCTCTCCGGTCGAAGTGACAGGGCTGACGGACGCGGTGCAGTTGGATCTGGCATATACGTCGCAAGGAGGTCTGTCCTGTGCGCGACGGCAGAACGGGTCCATTGTCTGCTGGGGCGCCCTCGCTGCGCTCGGAATGCAGAACGCGACCACGCCGACAACGGTTCCTGGCGCCGCGGCGAGCTCGACCCTCGCGCTGGGCTACTGGGACCTGTGCCTTGTGCAGTCGAGTGACGGCACGCCGCGGTGCTGGGGTGCGAACAGCAACGGTCAGCTGGGAGACGGGACGTGGACCAACCGCGCATCTCCAACGCAACCGGTCGACGTTCTGTCCGGAACTCCGATCGGCGCGACGAGCGGCATCTCCGTAGGGAGCGCCCACGCGTGCCTCGTGACCTCGGACGGCAAGGCGCGGTGTACTGGCTGGAACGCCTACGGACAGCTCGGCGACGGGCAACTCTTCCCGCCTTCGGATCGAAACCGCGTGGTTCCAGTCGTCGACATCGGTCCCATGTCCGTCGAGTTGGGCCGCTGCGCCGATGGCGTGGACAATGACGCTGACGGCAAGATCGACGGTGAAGACCCGGATTGTGCGACGGACCTGGGGTCGGCCACGGGCACGATGCTCGCCACGGCGAACAACTCGGACGGCGCGCTGGGCAACTACTTCCGCGGTGCCTGCGGAGGAGATGGACGCGACCGGATCCTCCGGTGGACGGCGCCGTCGTCCGGCACGTTCCGCTTTGCATCCGACTCCACAGCTACCGACACCGTGATCCACGCGTACGACGGGGCGATGAACGGACTTGCTCTGGGCTGCTCGTCGACCGGTATCGTGGCATCCCTCACGGCCGGGCAACAGGTCTTCGTTGCGCTGGACTTCAACTCCACCAGTACCATCGGCGCGTCCCAGTTGACCGTCGAGAACATCACGTGCGACAGCAACCACGCCGATTGCGACGGCAACTCGGCCAATGGCTGCGAGAGCCGCCTGGACACCGTTCAGCACTGCGGAAGCTGCTCCAAGAGCTGCACTGTCGGCCAGTGGTGCAACGCGGGCAACTGCGCGCAGGACGCCGTCGCCGAGGTGTCGAGCGGTGGCGCTCACACGCTCGCACGCATGTCGTCAGGGCTCGTGTATGCCTGGGGCTACAACGCGTGGGGCCAGCTCGGCAACAGCTCGACACAGAATCTGAGCGCCCCGGTGATGGTGCAAGGAATCACCAACGCAGCGCAGGTCAGCGCGGGAGAGTCGTTCTCGTGCGCCAGGCTGGCCACGGGACGCGTCGAGTGCTGGGGGTACAACGGCACCGGCGATCTCGGGACGGGGAACACGTCGAGTTCCTCGGTTCCCGTGTACGTCTCCGGTATCACGAGCGCGGTCGACATCGACTGCGCGAACATGGCGCTGCAAAGCGGCGTCAACCCGAACAGCCAAGAACTCACGTGTGCGGCGCTGGCGGACGGCACCGTCTGGTGCTGGGGAACCAACGGCAACGGAGAGCTGGGCAGCAACGCGGGCGTCAGCTCCACCGTGCCCGTGCAGGTTCCGGGGATCACCGATGCGGTCGACGTGGAGGCCACACATTCCTTCGCCTGCGCGCGGCGGAGCAACGGCCACGTGAGCTGCTGGGGCTACAACGCGCAGGGCCAGCTCGGCAACGGGAGCACGTCGACCAGTCCAACCTCTCCGGTCGAGGTGACCGGGCTGACGGACGCTGTGCAGCTGGATCTGGCATATACCACGCAAGGAGGTCTGTCCTGTGCGCGACGGCAGAACGGATCCATTGTCTGCTGGGGGGCGGTCACCGCTCTTGGCCAGTCCGCTTCGTCCGTTCCGGCCCCGCTGCCCGGCTATACGGGAATCGCGAGCTTCTCGCTCGGGTACTCGACCCTCTGCGCGTTCGACTCCGGTTCGGCCCAGCTCTGGTGCTCCGGCGCCAACAACAACGGAATCTTCGGCAGGGCCGATCTGAGCAGCTCCTCGGTTCCGGTAGCCGCCGAAAGCTTGCTTCCCGACGGGCTCGCCACCGGCATCACCGGCGTATCCGCGGGAGTATACCATATGTGCGCCGTCCGCGGTCCGACCCTGCTGTGCTCCGGGTGGGACGGCTACGGCCAGCTCGGCGACGGCCAGAGGGCGAACGCAGCGAACCGCGCGCCGATGGTCCCGGTCCTCGGGCCTTCCTCGATTCCCATGGAGCTCGGTCTGTGCGCGGACGGTGTCGACAACGACGGCGACGGCAAGATCGACGAGCAGGACCCGGATTGCGCCAGCAACCTCGGAACGGCGGTCGGAAGCGATCTGGCTGTCTATCAAGCAGCCTACGCCCAAGGCAACTACTTCACCGGCACCTGCGGAGGTGAAGGACGCGAGCACGCCTTCCTGTGGACTGCGCCGAGCACCGGCTCGTACACCTTCTCGACCACCGGCAGCACGGTCGATACCGTCCTCTACCTGCACGACGTGGGCATCAGCGGTCCCGAGCTTGCCTGCAATGACAGCGCCGGGCCCGACAGTATCACCCGATCGGTCACTGCGGGCCACACGGTGGTGGTCTTCACCGACACCAAACCCGGCACCGACTCCGGCACGATTCATCTGTCCATCGGTCCCTGATCACCGTTCCACGCCGGACGCCGAGCGGACGCTTCCGCTCGTTCGCTCGGGCGCCCCGGCGCAAGGAGGCGAAACCTTGAAGTACTCACACCTCATCTCGGCGAGCGCGGCCGCTCTGGCGTTGCTCCTCGGCTGCAGCAAGAAGAACGACGTCAACGCCGTCGGTAATTCCAATACCTTCGTTGGACAGGAGTGCTTCGGCTGGGACGCCGGCGAGTGCGGCGACAACCTCGTCTGCGTGGCCGGGTTCTGCCGCGACGCATGTACCTCCGACGCGGACTGCAACGGCGGCATCTGCGTGAGCGACGGCCTGGTGTCTGGCTGCCGTCTCCCCGAAGAGGGGAGCTGCTCGAACACGAACGCCTGCCCCGATGGACTGCAGTGCGGACTGGACCACGCCTGCCGCACCGAATGCGGCGCAGCCAGGCCCTGCCCCTCGGCGGACCAGAAGTGCATCGCCAGCACCTGCGTCGGCAAGAACGAACCCGGCGCCTCGCAAACCTGGTTCTCGTGCACGCCAGGCGACAAGCGCTGCAACGATCAGGTCGTGCAGGGTTGCGACCTCACTGCGGCCGGGTGGGCAGACCTCAATACGTGCTACGCACCCATGCAATGCGTGGATGGCGCTTGCACGCAGCCTGTCGATGCCGGCACCGATGTGCTCGATGCGCCAGCCGATTCGCCGCTTCAGGAAGCGGGCCTCGACGCCGGACCCGACGGGGAACCCGAGCCTGAACCGGAGGCGGGGCCGGATGCGGATGCGTCGGCCGACGCGCCGCCCGAGGCGTCCCAGTGCCTGCCGCCCAACCAGATGTGCGGCACCACCTGCACGAACACCGCGAGCGATCCGCTCAACTGCACCTACTGCGACAACGTCTGCCCCGTACCAGACCACTCGAAGGCCACCTGCTCCCTGGGCTCATGCGGCTATCAGTGCCTTTCCGGATTCGACTCGTGCGATGGGGATTCCACGAACGGGTGCGAGACGTCCATCACGGACAATGATCTCGACTGCGGACAATGCGGCCATTCCTGCGCGATCGATCATGTCTGCCAGGGAACGAGCTGTGTCCAGGATCCCGGCATGGCGTTGCAGTTCTCCGCGGGCGACCGGTTCACGTGCGCCGCGGTGTTCGACGGCAGGGTGCTGTGCTGGGGAGCGAACGACCTCGGTCAGCTGGGAAGCACCTCGGCGCTCAACCAGGCGGCCCCCACCGCGGTCCCCGGCGTGGCTGACGCTGTGCAAGTGAGCGCAGGCCTTGGCACCGCGTGTGCGCGCCTGTCCGGCGGAAGCGTCTCCTGCTGGGGCGCCAATGGCGAAGGACAAACGGGTGCGTCCTCGTCAAGCACGTCGACTGCCACGTTGGTTCAGGGAATCCAGAACGCCGTGGACATCACCGTATCCAACGGACCCTCTCACACCCACGCGTGCGCTGCAATGCAGGGCGGCGCCGTCTGGTGCTGGGGCTCGAACGCATCCGGGGAGCTGGGAGCGAGCACACCGTCGAGCTCCTACCTGCCGCTGCCGGTGCCGAACATCTCGACCGCCGTCGAGGTGGCTGCCGGGAGCGGTCATTCCTGCGCGCGACTCTCCAGCGGCCAGGTCTGGTGCTGGGGCGCCGGCACCGCCGGCCAGTTGGGCAACGGGGGCACAACGGCCAGCGCGACCCCCGTGCAGGTGAACGGCATCGCCGACGCTGCGCAGATCGCAGCCGCTGGTGCACGCACCTGCGCTCGCCGTACGGGCGGGACCGTGGTGTGCTGGGGAGACCTGTCCATAGCCGGTCTGGGAACGGCAGCTTCCCCTGTCGCGTTGTCAACCGTCGCACAGGCTGCCGACGTGACCGTTGGGCCGTCCACGATCTGTGCCGCGCGCACCGACGGAAGCGTCACCTGCCTGGGAACGAACGCGAACGGCGAGGTGGGCGACGCGACGACGACCGCAAGAACATCGATGACTGCGGTCAAGTGGGGCGGGACCAACGCGACCATCATGGCGATCGCGTCCGCATCGGCCGGGACGAACCACACCTGCCTGCTGGGGTCGGATTCGAGCGTGATGTGTACGGGCGACGACACGACGGGCGAGCTCGGCGACGCACAGCTGCTGCCCGGAGGCAATCGATATCATGCCTGGCCGGCAGCCGGGTTCCGGCAGGCGCGCGGCGAATTCAGCGCCTGCGTGGACCACGTCGACAACGACCGCGACTCGTTCACCGACGGCGACGACTCCGATTGCGCGACGTCTCTGGGCTCCACTACCGGATCGCCGGTAGGCACGTTTACCGTGAATGCCGCCTTGGCAAACCACTTCATGGGCTCGTGTGGCGGCAGCGGACGTGAGAAGGTGTATCGGTGGAGCGCGCCCAGCGCAGGGACCTTCGAGCTGTCGACCGCCGGAAGCAGCGCGGATACCGTGCTGTACGTGCGCGACGGGGCGACGGACGGTGTCGAGCTGGCATGCAACAACGACATTGGAGGCGGCTACACCACCTCGAAGGTTCAGATTGCGTTGACGGGCGGGCAGACGGTGATCGTCTTCGTCGACACCGCTGCGTTGTCCTCGAGCGGGTCCGCCGCCCTCGGCATCAAAAAGCTGTGAGTCCGGCGTGAACGCTCGTGTCCCGGCGCACCGACGGCTTCGAACGACGTGCGCCTGCGCAGCTACGGCGTATCGTCGGTCACCGGACGCACGTCGACCGCCGGGTTGGACTTCGCGGCGCGCGCCCTGGCGAGCACACTGTGATGTCGGCCGTAGGAGAAGTACACGACGAACCCGAGCGCGAGCCAGATGACGAGCCGCAGCCAGTTCTCACCAGGCAGCGAAAACAAACAGTGAGTACAACAGTGAGTACTTCGCCAGCGGCACGGGTGTGAGAGCACGAGGCGGCTGCCCGCGGCGAAGTGCGGAGTTGAACGAGCCCGGAGCGGCGGGGCCGCGGCACAAAGCTAGCGCACGGTCCGTGGACGCGGTTCACGAAAACGAACGGGCTCGATCGGGCGGCCAGCGCTTGACGTGAGCCGTAGGGGCTTCCTATGGGGATTTCAGGCGTTCACGATTCCGGGGATACCGGGGCGGCGTTGGCGGGCGAGTTGGAAGCCTCAACCGTTCTGATGCCACGCTCAACTCTTGCGATCAAGCCCATCACGGCATCAGACGTCGGCACATGGCGGAATGCAGGCAGGCCCCGCCGCGGAAGCGGCTTCGTTCAACATCAGCAGCAGGCAGGTGGCGATACCCAGGATGGGCGTCAGCGGTACGAGCGGCGCCCGGAAGGGGCGCGCCGCTTCCGGGTTGGTCCTGCGCATGATCAGCACCGCTGCGCAGACGATGACGAACGCCAGCAGCGTGCCGATGTTCACCAACTCGGCCAGGATCCGCAGTGGCAGGAACGCCGCCAAAGACGCGACAAACACGCCGGTGAGAATCGTGGACTTCCACGGCGTTCGGAAGCGCGGGTGCACTGCGCCGAAGAACGACTGCGGAACCAGGCCGTCGCGCGCCATCGCGAGCATCACCCTCGGCTGGCTGAGCATCAGCACCAGCAGCACCGATGTGATGCCGGCCACCGCTGCGATGGAGACGAGCAACTGGGCCCACGGCATGCCGACCTGCGCGAACGCATCTGACACCGGCGCATCGATGTTGATCTTGTGATAAGGCACCATGCCCGTGAGCACCGCAGCCACGGCGATATACAAGACCGTGCACAGAAGCAGCGACGTGGCCGCTAGGCATTTCGAACGGGTTTCGGATTCCATCACCCATCGCACAAGCCGATGCTACGCCGACTCGGCGGCGTGAACAACGCTGGGATGGGGCTGGATGCAGAACGATGGACAGACGGATGCGTTCGCGCCGCGTGACGGCGCGTCGGTTCGCGAGCTTGCACGGCGTGTGGGAACCTATGCCACGTCGCAGCCCGCGAGCTGCGAGTCGTCGAACAGGGCGGGGTACCTGGCGCGTGCCGGCACGGGCGGCGTGGACGGCAGGCCCATCGACTCGAGGATGGCGCGGATCGGCTCGGGCTCGGTGAGCATCGAGATCATGCGCAGCTGGCCTCCGCACTTGGGGCACTTGAGCGAGTCGAACCGGGTCAGCGTGTTGCGTAGGGGCATGCGACCCGCATGCCCTTCCACTTGCCAGTCGATGCAGTTGCTGGCGGCCTTCACGCAGCCTCGCGCCAGGTTGCCGTCCGGTTGCGGTGGGTCGTGCTTGTCCGTGTCTTCTCGGCAGCCATGCGCGCAGGGTGTGGTCGCGGGCTGACGGGAAGCTCGGCGGTCGGGGTCGCGGGCTGACGTAGGTGATCCAGCACGGAAATCACTCTGGCAACAGTGCGTGAAGTC
>JAJZQG010000216.1 GCA_021847645.1 Myxococcales bacterium | reverse complement strand
AAGAGCTGCTGCCAGTCGTTCTGCCAATCGGGCCTGGGCTGGGGGACGGCGGTCGTGCTCATGCCAGCCCCTTGCCGGATGTCTCCGACCTGGGCCAAGAAAACTGCTAACAGCTATGTCCTGCGGCCCCCGCACCGCCGACCGTGGACTTCGATTCGCTGCGACAAAGCACCCTGGCGCAGACCCGCGCCACGACCGTGAGCGGCTTGACCCGCTTCGACATCGCCAACCGCGTCACCGTGCCCGACGGCACCTCGACGATGGTGGCGATTGTCAATCAGGCCGTGATCGGAGAAGAGACATTCATGTTCCGGCCAGGGGGCGCGGGCGTGGGCTACGAGTCGAATCCCTACCGGGTCATCCGATTCCGCAATACCACGCCCTTTGTGCTGGAGTCCGGACCGATTAGCATCTACGCGGGCGGCAGCTTCGTGGGCGAAGGCATCTCCGAGACGGTCGGGACCAACACCAGCGCCACCGTTCCTTTCGCCGTCGAGACCGGCATGATGGTCACGTCGACGCAGAAGCACGACAACGACGAGATGCACCTGCTGCGCATCGTGCGCGGCGTGCTCGAGGCCGAGAACTTCTCGCGGACGACCACGGAATGGACGGTGAAGGCGCAGACCCGGCGCGACGGCTTCACCATGCTCGTGCGCCACCCCAAGGCCGGCCCCAACTATCAACTAGCCCAGCGGCCGCCAGGCACCGAAGACCTTCCCGACGCGTACCTGATTCCCGTCACCGTGCCGCCGGGCAAGGCCGAGGCCAGCTTGACCGTGGTCGAGCAGACCCCGTCGCGCGTGTCGCTCAGCATCTGGGAGCCTCGTGCCACCGGCCTGCTCGAGAAGCTGCTGCTCGCCACGAACCTGGGAGCGGACGCGCGGCGGCGGCTCGAGCCGATCGTGCGGCTGCGCCAGGAGATCGGCCGGATCGACACGCAGATCGAAGGCCTGAAAGAGCAGCGGCAATCACTGGATCAGCGGGCGCAGGAGACCCGCGAGAACCTCAATGCCATCAAGAAAGACCCGGCGGCGACGGCCCTGCGCAAGCGCTTGAGCGACCGGCTCGAGCAGTTCACCAAGGAGGGCGACAGCGTGGGGCGCGACATCGTGGACCTGCAAAGCAGGCGCATGGAAAAGAAGATCGAGCTCGAGGACCTGCTGCAGAACCTCGACCTGACCGCCCCCGCCCAGCCCCCCGCTCCCGCCGCGCCGGCGTCAGTGCCCCCCGCCAAGTAGCTCGCCGAACACCTCGTCGTCGCGCCGTCGCGCCCGCGCTTGCGTGAACCTGGTGAACGTCACCAGCAACCGGTCACACATCCGATCGATCTGCGCCAGATCCCCGCGCGCGCGCAGCTCCTCGCGCAGCTCGGGACAGGTGTAGCGCACACACAGGTTCGGCCGATCCGCCGGCCGAAGCGAGCAGCCCCGCGGCCCGCGAAACGAGCACCCCGCGTGCTCGGAGTGTGGACCCCGCAGGTGCCATGCCCGGGTTCCCCCGGCTCGCAGGGACGCGACCTCGTCGTCGGTGAACAAGTGGGCCGTGCGCCCGCCGCAGCAGTGGCCCCCGTCCCAGCGCCCGTGGGGAAGGGGGTGGCCTCGCGCGCAGCCGCGGCACACCTGCACCTCGCCGAGCGCTCGCAGGATCTCGCCGCGAAGCTCGCGAAGCTCCAGGGCCAGCAGGGCCTCCTGGTGGCTGACGCGCCCGGGCGGCGGGGCGGCGGCCAGACGCTTGCGCAGATCCTGCAGCTCGTCCGCGCGAGCTCTGTCGTGGATCAGAAGGTCGAGCAGGTAGGCTATCGAGGCAAGCATGCGACGGCTGGGCCAGGAGACGACATGGACATGTACCGAATCCGGGCGGCTGTCATCAGGTTCGTCGTGCTCGCGGCCGGATTCATGTCCGACGTCGTCTCGATGCACCTGTGCGAGCGAGCGTTCGGCCAGGCTCGTGACGCCCGCACATCGCCCTGGTTGTGAACGGATAGGCCGCGCGATAGTCTCACCGACGATGTGGACTACGGTTGTCGACTACTTGTCCGCCAGGCGCGCGGACGCCGAGGAATGGACCAACGGACGCAACGCGCTTGTGCGCTTGCCGCTGCTGGCCTACCTCGTCTATGCGGGTATCCGCCACCTGGCCGATCCGATGTACCGCAGCTGGTTCGCCGGTGTCACCCTCGTGTTCCACGAGATGGGGCATCTGCTGTTCTCGGCCTTCGGACATACGCTCATGATCCTGGGAGGCACGATCCTGCAGCTGCTCGTGCCCACGGCCGCTGCCCTGTATCTGGTGCTGCGCCAGCGCGACTACTTCGGAGGGGCAGTGGGCGGCGCCTGGCTCAGCTACAGCCTGTGGGAGATGGCCACCTACGTATCCGACGCCAACAAGGACGCGCTGCCCTTGGTGGGATTCGGCTCCAACCCGGAGCACGACTGGGGCACGTTGCTGACCGAATGGCACCTTCTCAACTCCTGCGATACCTTCGCAACGGGCATCCGGGTGATCGCGTTCGTGGTGTGGGGCGCTTCGATGGTGGCTGCCGCCTGGTTGTGTTGGCTGATGTGGAAGAGCCTCGACAGCAAGGTAGCCCGGTGAGCCATCGCGGCAACACCGGATTCCGCGGGGTGCGCAGACCTGGATTCGTTGTCGCGAGCGTCCCGGCAGGCTCCGGCCGGTGACAGTCCCATTCGCGCGCAACCCGATCGCTATTCCTGCCCCTTCTTGACTTGTTCGCTCGTGCGGCCGAACCGGCGCTCGCGTCCGCCGTAGGTGTCGAAGGCCGCCAGCAGGTCCTTCTCGGTGAAGTCCGGCCACAACAGCGGAGAGAAATGCAGCTCCGCATACACCGACTCGAAGGGCAGGAAGTCCGACAGCCGGTACTCGCCCCCGGTGCGGATCACCAGGTCCGGATCCGGCAGGATGCCCGTCGACAGATGCGCGCGAATCCACGAGCCGTCGATCTCCTCCGGGCGAAGCTTGCCGCGATCGACCAGCGCCGCGGCCTGCCGGACTGCGCCGATCAGATCCTCGCGCCCGCTGTAGCTCAGCGCCAGCGAAAGGCGCATCTTCTTGCCCCCCGCCGTCTTGCGGATGAGCTCGTCCAGGGCCTTGCGCGTGGTCGCCGGCAGATCCTCGGGACGACCGATGACCCCCACCGATATCTCCCGCTCCCGCAGCTCTTCGACCTCTTTCTTGGCGAACAGCACGAACAGGCGCATGAGCGCATCGACTTCGGTCTTGGGCCTGCTCCAGTTCGCCAGGCTGAACGCATAGAGCGTCAGGTACTCCACGCCCGCCGCGCGACAGCCGCGCACCACCTCGCGCACGGCCCGCGCTCCCTCTCGATGGCCCTCCGGACGAGGCTTTCCTCTCGCTACGGCCCAGCGGCCGTTGCCGTCCATGATGATCGCCACATGCCTCGGGACCCTGGCCGCATTGGTGGACATGTCTGCATGAGATACACGACGTCGGGCAATCCGCCTAGTACCACACTCGATCGGCCGCGGCGCTGTTCACTTCACGCCTGACTCGCCGCCCGGCGGCGCGTCTCTCCCGATCAACCTGGCGAGGGCCTCGGCCCTGGGCAGCTCGATGCGGAACTCCACTTCGGACGGCTCTTGCCGCTCCTCGACCAGCACACGGCCACCGTGGGCCTCGGCCACCGCCCGCACGATCGCCAGGCCCAGCCCGGTGCCCCCCCTGTCCCCACGAGACGTCGCGAACCTGCGAAACAGCCGCGTCTTCATGTGCGCTGCGATTCGTCCTCCGCTGACCACCGCGACGCTGGCCCGATCGCCCCGCGCAGCCAGCACCACCTCGGGCGGGCGCGATGCGTCGCCGTGCGTGAGCGCATTGTCGATCAGGTTGTCGACCGCCCGCGTCAGCCACCGCCGGTCCCCGCGAACCCGAAGCAGCGTGCCATCGGAGGTCACCTTGATCTCGCGGCCGCCGCTCCTGGCCTCGGTGCTCGCGCGCACCAAGGACACCAGCTCGATCGTCTCCTGATTCTCGACGCCGCGCGACTCGATGCGAGCCAGCGAGAGCAACTCTGCCAGCAGCACCTCGATGCGTCCGGTCGACTCGCGGATGCGCTTGACGAAGCGCTGGGCCTCCTCGGGCTCGGCCAGAGCGCCGTCGTCGAGCACCTCGGCCGCCGCCCGGATGGCGGCCACCGGGTTCTTGAGCTCGTGCGACAGATCCGCCGCGAACGACTCGACGTAGGGGCGGCCTTCGAGCTCGCGACGCATCTTGTCGATGGCGCGGCTCAGACGCATGACCTCCAAGCCGTGAGCCGCGGGGGGCTGGGCGCTGCGATCGCCCTCGCTCACGCGCTCGGCAAATGCCGTGAGACGCTCGATGGGGTGCGCGATCGCCCGTCCGATGAGCGCTGCGGCCAGGGCTGCGGCCACGCCCAACGCGGCGCTGATCAGCAGCACCGTCGGCGCGAAGTCCGCCAGCAGCCGACGCATGATGATCGTCGGCTTGACCACCTGCACCTGCCCGATCACGCCCTCGTTGGTCTCGATCGGCGCGTTGACTTTCACCGTGCCGGGCTCTTCCCCGGTCGGCCCCTCGGTGAACACCTGACGCCCGCGGGCGTCGATCAACGTCACCTGGGATCGGGCTGCGGCGCTGCGGCGACGCTGGTTCTCCAGGGTGTGGGCGATCTTGTCCAGGCTCGAGCCGGAGGTTTCCACCTCGCCCGCGATGAACGCCGCAATGGCGGCAGCCTCGTCGCGGGCGGCTTCGGTAGCGAGAAGCGTGGCCCTGGCCTCGATGCGATCGAGCACGAGCAGGCCCAGGCCGAACGCAAAGGCGCCGACGATGAACCCGAGCGCCACGAAGATCTGCAGGCGCACGGAGATGCCCTCGGTGCGCACACGGGCAAGCCACGCAGCCACCCACGCTGCCAGCAGGATGAGCAGCACCGCGCCCGTGAAGCTGAAGATGAATCGGATCACTCGGCTTCCGCTTCGGCCGGCTCCCCCGCCGCCATCCGGTACCCAACGCCCCGTACCGTCTCGATCAGGTTCGGGTCCCCCCCGGCCTCCAACACCTTCTTGCGCAACCCCTTGACGTGCGAGTCCACCGTCCGGTCGGTGATCGCGAATCCGTCGCCCCACACACGATCGATGAGCTGCGCCCGCGTGTACACGCGCCCGGGATCCTCGACCAGGCACGCCAGTAAGTCGAACTCCACCCGGGTCAGCTCCAGCAACCTGCCCGCCACCAGCGCCCGACGCGTCGTGCTGTCGACCGAGATCGGGAACGGCGACACGGGCTCAGGCAGCGGCGTGGCGTCCGCGGGCGGCTGGGCCCTGCGAAGCACCGCTCGCACCCGTGCCACCACCTCCCGCGGCGAGAACGGCTTGGTCACGTAATCGTCCGAGCCGGTCTCGAGCGCGGCGACCCGATCGGCCTCGTCGTCGCGGCTCGACAATACGATGATCGCGGGACGCGACGATCTGCGCCGGGTCCTGACGATCAGGTCGAAGCCGCTGCCGTCGGGCAGCATCAGGTCCAGCAGCATCAGGTCGGCGCGCCCGATCTTGTCCTCGGCTTCCGACAGACATCCCGCGACATCCACGGTGAAGCCGTCGCGCCGCAACGCGAACGACAGCGATTCGGCAATCGCCGGCTCGTCTTCGACGATGAGAACGTGCGACATGGTTCGGCTCTCCGAGCGCCCTGGCAGGCGGTCCCACTTTGCCACAACGCACGGCGAATGCGACTCCCTTCCCGCACGCCGACCCGGCTAGCCCTTGACCACCACCATCGGCTCGAGCCGGGCGACCTTGCGTGCCAATCCCGCCCCGGCGATCACGTCCACCACCTCTGCGGCGTCCTTGTACGCCTCGGGAATCTCTTCGGCGACCGTGGCCTTCGAGTCGCTGCGCACCCAGATGCCCCGATCCTGCAGCTCGCGGAAGAGTGAACGCCCCCTGGCCGCGTTGAACGCCGCCTTGCGGGACATGCGCCGGCCCGCGCCGTGACAGCTCGAGCCCCACGACTCCCGCATCGCCTGCTCCGTGCCCGCCAACACGAAGCTGTAGCGCCCCATGTCCCCCGGCACGATCACCGGCTGCCCCACGTGCCGGTAGCGCGCAGGCACGTCGGGATGCCCCGGACCGAACGCCCGCGTAGCCCCCTTGCGATGCACGCACACACGCTTCCTGTCGCCCCCCACCTGGTGCTCCTCCCACTTCGCGATGTTGTGGCAAACATCGTAGACCAGCCCCAGCCCCAGCTCCGAGCTGCTTCGCCCGAAGAACCGCTCGAATCCCTCCCGAACGAAGTGCGTCATCATCTGCCGGTTCGCAAAGGCGAAGTTCACGGCGCAGATCATCGCCGCGAAATACTGCTTTGCTTCCGGACTGTGCAGCGGCGCCGCGCACAGCTGCCGGTCCGGCAGCTCGATGCCGTACCGGCTCGAGGCCTTGATCATCGTACGCAGGTAGTCGTCGCACACCTGGTAGCCGAATCCCCTGCTGCCGGAGTGCAGCAGAATCGTCACTTGTCCAACCTCCAACCCGAACGCCCGCGCCGTCTGCTCGTCATAGACCTCGGCCACATGCCCGATCTCGCAGAAGTGATTGCCCGACCCCAGCGAGCCCAGCTGGGGTCGGCCCCGTTCCCGAGCGCGCTCCGAGACGGCCGACGGATCCGCGCCGCTCATGCACCCGCCCTCTTCCATCACGTCGAGGTCGGCCTGCAGGCCGTAGCCATTTCTCACGGCCCAGCCCGCTCCCTGCTCCAGCACCTGCCCCAGCTCCCGATCGTCGAGCTTGCGATGGCTCTTGGACCCGACCCCCGACGGCACCGCCCGGTGCAACGCGAGCGACAGCTCCTCGAGCTGATGGGCAATCTCGACCCGCCGAAGGTTCGTGCGTACCAGACGAACACCGCAGTTGATGTCGTATCCGACCCCGCCGGGCGACAGCACCCCTTCATCGGCGTCGAAGGCCGCCACGCCGCCGATCGGAAACCCGTAGCCCCAATGCATGTCCGCCATCGCCATCGAGTAGCCCAGGATGCCCGGCAGCGTCGCCACGTTGACGACCTGCTCCGCACTCTTGTCCTTGCGCAGGTCCTCGACCATCGACTCGCTCGCAAAGACGAGCCCCGGCACTCGCATCTTCCCCTCGCGGGGAATCAGCCAACGGTAGTCGTCGACCTTCTGGAACTTGATGCTCATGGCTCACCGCCAGCACTACACGTCAATCACCACCCGCGCGCGCCAGCCTCCGCCCGGGTCGCGCCCGAGCATCAGATCGTGATACGTCACGCTCTTGAGCTCCGACGTAATCCGCGCCCCCGCGCCCGCCTCGCCTCGAACCCTAGCACCCAAGCCGCCGTCGTCCAGCCGGATGCTCGCGTCCGACACCAGGAATCCCTCCGAGATCGCGAGCCACAACACTTCGTTCAGCCAACGGACCAGGCGGTCCTCGGCGTCCATGGACTCGAGCTCGAGCGCACGCTCATCGATGCCCTCCACCTGCTCGCCTTCCGTCAACAGCCACACAACGGCCCGCGCCCCTTCCACCAGCAGCTCCTGCTCCGATGGCGCCCAGAACTCGATCGCAACGTCTGCGGTGTGGTCCAGCGTCCTGTAGCCCCGATTCATGCGCGCTCCTCCTTGTCAGGGACGTCCAGAACGATGACCGTTCCATGACTTCGCGGTTCGCGAACGCAACGATCTTCGGACGGTCAAACCCCTATTGCAACCGCTCGATCACTCCGCCCAGAACATCCCCGGCACCGCCCCGCTCTGCCGACAACGCAGCCGCGCGCTCGTGCGCCAGTGTCGTCGGCCTCGTGATAAGGTGCACCGCGCATCCCAGCGCCGCGGGCATGGCCAGGTCCAGCTCGAACAGGTCACCGACCACCAGCGTCCTGTCCGCCCTGCCCGTTTCGCCCCACATCTGCCGCAGCACATCGAAGTAGGGCCCCCGCCGCAGCCACACCGGACGGCCCAGGCCCGGCACGGTCAATGACTCGGGCAGGACCTCGAAGCGCGCGTCGCGCTCCTGGGGATCGCCAACGACGAACTTGCGCGCATGGCCCCGGACCACCACGCGGTCGCGATACGTCAGCCCCAGGCCGTCGAGCCTCGCAGCCACTGTGGAGGTGTCCGAGTTGGTCACCACCTGCACGCGCACGCCCCTGGCAACGGCCTCGTCGAGCACCCGGCGCGCGTCGTGGCGGAAAGGCGGCGCCACGCGCTCGTACGCCAGACGATGCACATGAAAGACCAGCGGCGCCGGCTCGGGGACACCTCGCCGCTCCGCTATCGTCCGCACAATCGTGTTCGCTATCAGGTAGGGATCGCCCCGCGCAGGCCCCACGACTCGCCCGTCATACACCCAGCCGAGCTCCGCAGGCCCATGTCGCTGCTCGGCGTCGACCTCGCTCCAGAGTTGCTCGACCTCCGCAAGGCCGCATGCCCATTGCTCTGCCAGCGCCTCGCGCGTGGCCGCGTGGAACGCCGGGGCGTGCCGCTCCACGTCGGTCAACGTGCCGTCGAAGTCGAATACCACGCAGTCGACTTGCATCAGCCCGGCCCGAACGCTTCCCACCACGCGCGCAGCCGCGCAGCGTGATTGCCCCGCACCAGCACCAGGTGATTGCCGAGGGGGCTTCGCAGAAGCTCGCCCACGGACGCCTCGCTCAGCCGGACCGTCGCTTGCGTGCGGCACAGATCCTCGGCCGCGCCGCTCCCGACGATCTCCCCGTCGCTCACCCAGATACGCTCGAGCCGGCGGCCGCCCAGCCGAAGGAGCGTCACCGGCCCCCGGGCGAACTGCCCCGCAAGCGCGACGCCCAGCCCTGACTCGAAGTGCGTGCGAAGCCGGTATCCCCCGACCATGCCCGTCGGAACGGTGCAATGGGCCAGCGTCAGCGTGTTCTGCCCCTCGTCCACGCCGGAGGGATTCGCCATCCACGCGGGCTCGTCCAGCAGCGCGCGCACCCACGCCATGCCGATCGTCGAGGGGATGTCGCCCTCGCACCCCGCGGGCACTCCCCGGTCGTTGAGCCGCGCGAGGGCCAGACAGCCGGTGGTCTTGCGCTGCAGCACCAGGTCGAAACAGCGGACGGCAACCGCGTCAAGCGTGTGCTCGGCCACGAGCCCGTCGATCGCACGCGCCACGCGCGCCGCCTCTGCCAGCGATTCGCCGGGGATCTGTGCGGGCTGCGAAGCGCCGTTCGCGATCAGCCGAGCCAAATCGCTCGCGTCCTCATGCTCGTCGAGCCTTGCATGCAGCTCCTGGATCGGAATCGACGCCACGGTCGGGCCCCAGGATTCCCGAACGTCCCGCGCCCCGGGCATGCTGGCCACGAGCCAATCCGACGGCGCCCCGAGCAGCCCGATGTTCATCTGCCGCAACCGGTGCCACGCATGGACATCGCGCACGGCGTCCACCAGCCGGGCGTAGCCGCGATCGTCGTCCGGGCCGTCCAGATACACCACGCGCCCCTTGCGGCCGTCCATGCGAAGCCTCGCCAGGGTCTCGAGGGCGGCCGGCAGCGAGTTGTGGGCCCGGTGGGCGAGCAGCAGGACCGGCCCGGCGCCGACGAGCCGGTCGTGAGAGCCCAATGCGTCGAGCACGCGTTGCTCCGTGCCTCCGGTCAGCACGAACCACACCAACGGCAGCGTCGCGTCCGGCCCGCTAGCTTCCGCCTCCCCGCCGGCCGCCGCGAGCCGCCGGGAAAATGCCTTCAACAAGCCGTCCACGGCACGGCTGTCGTGCAGCGCGGAGGCGACCGGAACGACTCGAAACAATGGGCTCATGCACAAGCACCTTGGACGGCCCGGCGCGCATAGCACACCTCGAAGGTCCGCGGAACCGATCCGGCCACGGCTTCATGGTCCCAAGGAGGGCAACCGCAGCATTGACAGACGCGGTCCGTGGGTATGATGCACGACCAACGAGTTCACGCGATCCGACCCGTGGCCCGAGCTTCCCGATGACCACCGACCATCCGCCTCCTCCTTCTGCCACCTCCGCTGCCGCCAGTTCGCATCCGCCCGCGCATCACGGCGAGGCAAAGGTCGGCGCGCTCGCGCTCGCCGCGCTGGGCGTGGTGTTCGGCGATATCGGCACGAGCCCTTTGTATGCCTTCAAGGAGTGCATCTCGGGCCCTCACGGCGTGAGCGTGGACCGCGCCAACGTGCTCGGCGTGCTCTCGCTCATTTTCTATGCGCTGCTGCTGGTGGTCACCGTCAAGTACCTGACCGTGGTCATGCGCGCGGACAACCGGGGGGAGGGCGGGATTCTGGCGTTGCTGGCCCTGGTGCCCGAGCGCATGCGGCCGCGGGGTCCGTCGCTGGGCGGGCTGGCCGGCCTGGTGCTGTTCGGTGCGGCGCTGCTGTACGGCGACGGGATCATCACGCCCGCGATCTCGGTGCTCAGCGCCGTGGAAGGCATCGAGGTGGCCACGGCCGGCCTCAAGGAGCTGGTTGTGCCCGTCACGGTGCTCATCCTCATCGCGCTGTTCGCGATTCAGAAGCACGGGACGAGCAAGGTCGGGCGGGTATTCGGGCCGGTGATGCTGCTGTGGTTCGGCACGATCGGGGCCCTTGGTGTCGCGCAGATCGTCCGTGAGCCAGGGGTGTTGGCGGCGCTGTCGCCGCACCACGCGGTGCAGTTCTTCCTGCAGCACGGCTGGCACGGCGCGCTGGTGCTGGGGGCCGTGGTTCTCGCCATCACCGGCGGCGAAGCGCTGTACGCGGACATGGGGCATTTCGGGCGCAAGCCGATCAAATGGGCCTGGTACGCGATCGTGCTGCCGTCTCTGCTGCTCAACTACTTGGGACAAGGGGCGCTGATGCTGCGCGCCCCCGGGACCGCGAATCCGTTCTACGGCCTGGTGTCCGGGCGTGCTGCGACCTACGCGCTCGTGGTGCTGGCCACAGCGGCCACCATCATCGCCTCGCAGGCGCTCATCTCCGGGGCGTTCTCGCTGACCCAGCAGGCCGTGCAGCTGGGCGTGTTCCCTCGGGTGAGCATCCAGCACACCTCCAGCGAGACCGAGGGCCAGATCTACATCCCCGAGATCAACTGGGGCCTGGCCGTCGCCTGCATCGCGCTGGTGTTCGGCTTCGGCGCGTCGAGCAGGCTGGCCGCGGCCTACGGCATCGCGGTGACCGGCACGATGGTGATCACCACCGTGGCCTGGTTCGTGGTGGCGCACTACACGTGGCGCTGGCCCCTGTGGAAGTCGGTGCCGCTGCTGCTGACGTTTCTGGCGGTTGATTTGGGCTTCTTGCTGCCCAACACGGTCAAGATCGCCGAGGGCGGCTACGTGCCAATCGCGGTGGCGATTGTGCTGTTCGTGGTGATGGCGAACTGGAAGATGGGGCGGGCGCTGCTGGGCGAGCGCATCCGGGCGATGGCCGGGGAGGCCCGGGTGTTCTTCGACGAGATGAAGCCCGGCGCGGTGGCGAGGGTGCGCGGGTGCGCGGTGTTCATGGCGTCGAGCCCGGACGGCATCCCGCCGATCCTGCTGCACCACGTGCGTTACAACAAGGCGCTGCACGACACGGTACTGCTGGTGACGATCCTGACGGAGCACGTGCCGAAGATCCCGGCGGAGGAGCGTCTGGAGGTCAGCGAGATGGGCCATGGGCTGCACCGGGTGATCGCGCGGTACGGGTTCATGGAGCATCCGAACATCCCCGCGATCCTGCGGCTCGCGGTGAACCAGCACGCTTTGCCCGCGGACCTGTCGGACCTGACGTTCTACATCGGGCGCGAGACGTTGCTGGCGACCAACGCGGGGCGCATGAACGCCGTAGCGGAGAAGCTGTTCGCGTTCCTGTCGCGCAACGCGCCCACGGCGACGTCGTACTTCTCGATCCCGGCGGACCGGGTCGTGGAGATCGGGTTCCAGCTGGACTTGTAGGAGCGGTGGCCGGGCGAGGCGGTGGGCAGGCGAGCGGATCGAGAGACGAGCGCAGGCGAGCCATCCGTTCGCGGGGACAAACGTGACCCGTACGGGCGCGTCGGGCTTGCAGGCCGGTGGGCGGTAGCGACGCTTTTGTCTTGCCGATCAGATGGAGTGGACCATGTGTATCTCGGTGCGTATACTGCGCCCGCGCGAACGCCGAGTCGGACCGCTGGTGACGCCAGCATCGAGGTTCCCCACCGATTCGCGCCTGATTCGTGATGAGCCCGCGTTGCGCGGCAACCACAGGGAGTCTATCGCATGAGTGAAGCCGTAGGGGCTGACAAGGCCAAGAAGGTTCATGGCACGGTCTTCGTCGATCGCGAGCGCTGCAAGGGATGCGGGTTCTGCGTGGAGTTCTGCCCGCCCAACGCGTTGGATCTCGAGACGGGCTTCAACAAGAAGGGCTATCACCCGCCCACGCTTGCGCGCGCGGCGGACTGCACTGGCTGCGACCTGTGCGGTTTGTATTGTCCCGACTTCGCCATCTACGGCGTGATCATCAAGGCGACCAAGGCAGCCTGATTTTGTGGAGGTGGCTTTCATGGCAGCGGATCCAAGCGGCGTATTGACCGGCCAGCACTACCTCGACGGCAACCATGCAGCGTGCGAAGGCGCGCTCGCGGCGGGCTGTCGCTTTGCGGCTGGATATCCCATCACCCCGTCCACCGAAGTCGTGGAGCGCATGGCGTCACGCTTCCCGCTCATGGGCGGCATGTTCATCCAGATGGAAGACGAGCTCGGCGCCTCCATCGCGATTCAAGGCGCGGTGTGGGGTGGCAAGAAGGCGATCACGGTCACCTCCGGCCCAGGCTTCTCGCTCATGATGGAGCACATCGGCCTCGCAGCGATCTCCGAGTGCCCCTGCGTGTTCGTCGACGTGCAGCGCGGTGGCCCCTCCACGGGCCTTCCGACCCTGCCCGGACAGGCCGACATGATGCAAGCCCGCTGGGGCTCTCACGGCGACTACGAGATCATCGCCCTGTGCCCCCAGTCCCCCCAGGAAGCCTTCGACCTTGCCATCGAAGCCTTCAACCTCGCCGAAACCTGGCGCGTGCCCGTCATGCTCATGCTCGACGAGTGCGTCGGCCACATGACCGAGCGCGTGGTCATCCCGTCCGCCGACAAGATCCATGTGGTCGACCGTCGCTGGACCACGAAGAAGCCGGGTGAGTACCTGCCCTTCGAGCCCGGGCCCGACATGGTGCCCGACATGGCCAAGGCCGGCGACGGCTACCAGCTGTACGTCACGGGCCTCACGCACAACGAGAAGGGCTATCCCGTGATGAACCAGCACGCCCAGGAGAAGCTCATCCACCGGCTGGTCGACAAGATCCGTCTCAACGCCGACAAGATCTGCCGCTGGGAAGAGAACCAGACCGAAGGCGCCGACATCGTCGTGGTCTCCTACGGCATCACCTCGCGCGTCGCGCAGCGCGCGGTGGACACGGCCCGCGCCAAGGGCCTGAAGGTCGGCACCCTGCGGCTCATCGTCGCATGGCCGTTCCCCGAGAAGCGCATCCGCGAGCTCGCTTCCAAGATCAAGGCGTTCGTGGTTCCGGAGCTCAACTACGGCCAGATGTCGCTCGAGGTCGAGCGCGCAGCCGCTGGCCAGGCCAAGACCATCCTCGTGGGCCATGGCGGCGGCGAGGTTCATGAACCCGAGGTCATCGCCGAGGCCATCATCCAGGCCGCGCGATCCATCAACTGATCGGAGATTCGGCCATGACAGAGCAAACCATCAATCCCGTCAACCCGTACCTTCGCATGGACCGCATGCCGAGCATCTGGTGCCCCGGATGCGGTATCGGCACCAGCGTCAACTGCTTCGCACGCGCGCTGACCCAGTCCAAGGTCGATCTCAAGAAGACCGCCATCGTGTCGGGTATCGGCTGCACCGGACGCGTCTCCGGCTACATGGCGCTCGACTCGTTTCACACCACGCACGGACGGGCGTTGCCGTTCGCCACCGGCCTGAAGCTCGCCAACCCCGAGCTGAACGTGGTCGTGTACTCGGGCGAAGGCGACCTCATCGGCATCGGCGGGAACCACTTCATCCACGCCGCGCGCCGCAACATGGACCTGCTGGTCGTGTGCGTGAACAACTTCACGTACGGCATGACCGGCGGCCAGGTCAGCCCCACCTCGCCCGGCGGCGCGCGCTTCACCACCGCGCCCTACGGCCAGTTCGAGCAGCCCTTCAACCTGCCGCAGCTCGCCGAGTCCTGCGGCGCCACCTACGTGGCCCGCTGGACCACCTACCACGTTCGCGAGCTCACCAAGGCCATGCGCGACGGCCTCAAGAAAAAGGGCTTCCGCTTCATCGAGGTCATCTCGCCCTGCCCCACGCTCTACCAGCGTCGCAACAAGCTGGGCGACGGCCTCGACGCCATGAAGTTCTATCGCGAGAAGAGCGTCAAGAAGAACAACGTCGACACGCGTGAGCTGCAGATCGAGTTCCAGAGCGAGATCACGGTCGGCACCTTCGTCGACCGGGAGCGTCCCACGTTCCTCGAGTCGATGAACAAGCGGTTCGTCTCGGTGTTCGGCGATCGGTACAAGCCCTATCCCGAAGGCCCGGCCAAGAGCAGCTGATCGGAGGAGAACAGTCATGGCAGTCACCGAAATCAAGTTCGGCGGATTGGGCGGGCAGGGCGTCATCCTCGCCGGCATCATCACCGGCAAGGCCGCGTCCATCTTCGACAACAAGGAAGCCACCCTCACCCAGGCCTTCGGCCCCGAGGCCCGCGGCTCCGCCTGCAGCGCCCAGGTCGTCGTCTCCGACGAAACCATCCTCTACCCCTATGTCACCCAGCCCGACATCCTCGTAACGATGTCGCAGGACGCATACACCAAGTTCTCCCCCGGATGCCGCAAGGGCGCCAAGATCCTCATCGAAGAGGAGCTGGTCAAGCCCGACGTCGTGCCCGAGGGCTGCACGATCTACAGCATCCCGGCCACGCGCTTCGCCGAAGAGCTCGGCCGACGCATGGTGCTCAACATCGTCATGCTCGGCTTCTTCACCGCCATCGCCAAGCTCGTCGATGTCGACGCCATGCGCAAGGCGGTTGAGGACTCCGTGCCCCGCGGCACCACCGACCTGAACCTCAAGGCCTTCAACAAGGGCTACGAGTACGGCGTCCAGCTGCTCGCCAACTGAGCCGAGAAGTAACTAGCAACTAAACTGGATCACGCGAAGCCGAGGCCAAACAACCGGCGAAGCCGGAGCCTTGAAGCGTCGGCAGAGCCAGGGCGAGCGTGAGCTCGCCCGCGGCGGTCGCATA
>JAJZQG010000215.1 GCA_021847645.1 Myxococcales bacterium | reverse complement strand
CTCAAGAGCTGCTGCCAGTCGTTCTGCCAATCGGGCCTGGGCTGGGGGACGGCGGTCGTGCTCATGCCAGCCCCTTGCCGGATGTCTCCGACCTGGGCCAAGAAAACTGCTAACAGCTATGGGGGTGGGACGTGGGGGTAGGGCGTGAAAAGTGCGGATCAAGCCGGCGCGAGATTGGCGGGCACGCGTGCGCAGCGCGGCAAGTGCGGGGAGCGCCGGCGGCCGTTCCCATTTTCCGCCGGGCCGAAATTGTTTTCCCGACAGGCTCCTAGGCACGTCGCGCCGCAAGTGGATACCCGCTCAGGCCGGCCGGGCCTTTCCCGCGCGCCGATCGATGCGTCCTGCAACATCCCAGTGGACGTCTGCATCATCGCATAACCGGTCGAATCGACGGGCATCCTGCCTGCCTGGCCGGCGCACCGTTGCGCAGCGCAACATCCGAGAACGTCATTGCCCGGCTCACGATGCGATCTTACGCACGTTCGTCGAACGAGCCGCGGCACGCCGATTGCTCTGTAGCGCTGTTCGAAGAAGGATGGTCCCAGGACGTTGCGGCGGATTGTGTGAGCCCTGATTGTCCGCGGCGCGATTGCCCATCAAGCTACGGGGCAATCGTCCCGCATCCGCGAAGCGGTCGGACTCAATCGTAACAGACTACCTCGTAACGTTCGTATTCGGGTCCTGATGCCGGGACCATCGAGTGGTGCACCGCAGAGGATTGTCGCATGGCCGCAGAGGCAAGGGTGTTGCTCGTGCTGGAGGACGGCGCTGTTCGCGAGGAGTGCGTGCGCCTGGCGTTCGAGCTCGCCAAGCGCCTGGGCTGCGGCGTGCACGCGCTGCTGCTGGCGGCCCACGACGACGCGACGACGCCGCAGACGGCGGATGAGGTATGGGCCGGCGTGGAAGCGGCCGCTCGTGCGGAGGGAATCGAGTTGTCGCGGGAGACCCGGCGGGGCGATCCGGGCTCGGAGCTGTTGAAGCACATGGCCACGCACGGCACGGCGCGCGTGGTGGTCTGGGGCGGTGCGGACGCGGCGCTCAGCGCCTCGCGCCACGCTCGCAAGGGCGCCCACTGGTTCGTGCGCGTCCGCGGTCAGGTGCGCTGCCCGATCGTCACCGCCTCGAGCCGCACCAAGCACAGGCACGCATCGAGCCGCGCCGGCTCGCTGCTGTCGTCGTCGAGGAAGACATGAGGATTGTTTGCGTATCGAGGGGCACCTACGGGGGCGGCAAGGAGCTGGCCGAAAGGCTCGCCGCCAAGCTGGGAATCCCCTGTCTGGCCCGCGAGCAGGTCACCGACATGGCCACCCGCGCCGGCATCAACGTGGGCAAGCTCGAGATGAGCGTGGTGCGTCCCAGGCCCATGTCCGAGCACCTCGCCATCGAGAAGGAACGCTTCAAGGCCTTCATCACGGCCACCCTGGCCGAGCGCGCACTGGCCGGCGGCGTCGTCTACCACGGCCGCACCGGCCACCTGGTGCTGCCCAGCGTGGCTCACGTATTGCGCATTCGCGCCATCATGGACCCCGAGAGCCGAATCGCCCTCACCATGCAACGGCTCGGGCTCGACCGTGAGAAGGCGCGCCAGTACAACGCCCAGGTCGACGACGACCGCCGTCGCTGGGCGCGCACCTTGTACAACGTGGACTGGGACGACCCGTCGCACTACGACCTGGTGCTGAGCCTGGACCACATGAGCGCGGACAACGCGGCAGCGGCCGCGGTGAGCGTGGCTCAGCTCCCCGAATTCCAGCCCACGCCCGCCTCGGTCAAGGTGCTTCAGGACCTGCTTCTCGGCGCCCGGTGCCGTCTAGCCATTGGCAGCGACGAGCGAACGCGGATGGTGGATGCGCGGGTGCGGGCCGACGGCGGCATGGTGAGCGTGACGTATCCACCGCGCAGCGCGGCCGCGGCGGAATACCTGCGCGCGGTGGTGGGGTCGGTGCAGGGCGTGCGCGAGGTCCAGTGCACGATGGCCTCGACGAACATCCTGTGGATCGAGGAGCGGTTCGATCCGCAGAGCGCGGCCATGGCGCACGTGTTGGAGATTGCGGCCAAGTGGAACGCGGCGGTGGGGCTGGTTCGGCTGACCGCGGCGGACTCGCCCCAGCCGGAGGCTCGCGGGGAAGAGGAGCCGGTGAGCGTGGCTGCGAAGGACGCTGGAATTCTGGACGACACGGCGGGGACCGAGCCCCAGGGCGACGAGGGCGGGGTTCGGGCCACGATGGGCCGGCTGCTGCAGGAGGGGCGCGCGGGCGGCTATTGGGCTGTCCGAGGGGGCGGCCGGGAGCTGACGCAGAGCCTGGACCGCACGGCGTCCTGCAGCCTGGTGGTGGTGGGCGACGTCTTCCTGTCCAAGGACAGCGCGGTGCGCAAGCGCCAGACGCGAGAGCTGACCTCGCAACTGGCCGAGACCCTGCGCGTGCCGACCATCGGGGCCCAGGAGATGGAGCAGCAGTACCTCTTCGGTCCGTCGCACTGGGTGAAGATGATCGCGTTGGCCGCGTTGGCCGCGGCTATCTTCGTGACCGTGTTCCTGCACCAGGTGCCGGTGCTCACGTTCCTGGTCACGCCGGGCACCGGGCACCGTGTCGCGGCGGTCGCCGGGCTGGCGGTGGTGATTCCGCTGTTCGCCTACGTGTACGGCGGCTTTGCCCACTACTTCCTGCGTTTGTTGAAGTTCGAGTGACGGATTGACGATCAGGCGGCGCCGAGCCTCGGCCGCGCCGCAGACGGGAGCGAATCATGCCGATGGAGATCCTCGGTCAACAGTTCTTGCAGCTGGACTTCGTCACGGCTCTTCAGGTGGTAGCGCTCGGGTTCGTGGGCGGCGTGCTCAGCGGGTTCATCGGCAGCGGCGGCGCCTTCTTCATGACCCCGGGCATGATGAACATGGGAGTCATCGGCCCCGTCGCCGTGGGCAGCAACATCGCCCACAAGTTCGGCAAGGCGATCATCGGCTCCAAAAAGCACGGCGAGCTGGGCCACGTCGACCGCAAGCTCGCGGCCTTCATGCTCATCACCGCTGCCATCGGGATCCGCATCGCGGTCGTGATCATGAAAGCCTTGTTCAAGGACCACGGCTCGGGCCACGGCGGCGAGAGCAGCGCGGGCGCCGACCTGTACATCAGCGTCGTGTTCGTCTCGGTGCTGTCGGTCGTGTCCGTGTCCATGCTCCGGGACATCCTCCGGTCCCGAAAAGGCGAGGACTCCCAACCGTCCCGCAAGATTGTCGACTTCCTCAACCGCTTCCGCCTGCCGCCCATGATCCACTTCCCGGTGGCCGACGTGAACGTGTCGCTGTGGGTGGTGCTGCTGGGCGGCCTGGGCACCGGCTATCTGGCCGGCACCATCGGCGTCGGAGGCTTCGTCGGCGTGCCCGCGATGATCTACGTGTTCGGCGTGCCCGCGGCGGTGGCCGCCGGCTCCGAGCTGTACCTGGCCATCTTCACGGGCGCCTTCGGCCTGCTGAACTACGGCTTCGAGGGCATGATCGACCTGCGCCTGACCCTGCTGCTGTACCTCGGCTCGCTCATGGGCATCTACATCGGCGCCTACGGCACCAAGGTCGTCAAGGAGATCGTCATTCGCCTGGCGACCTCCGTCATCATCCTGCTGTGCGTGGTCAGCCGCATGTTCGCGATTCCGGTCTACCTCCGCAACCTCGGCACGCTGTCGTACGACGCGAGCCTGGATGTCTGGCTCAACGGGGCCAGCAAGGGGATGCTGTACGTCAGCGGGCTGTCGACCACGGTGTTGATTCTGGTGTTCGTGTTCCGGGGCTACTTCCAGCGACGGCGGGTCCAGGCCTCCATCGTCTCGAGCGGTCCTCCCCTGATGGGCAGCCAGCTGGCGAGAAAGGAGTCGTAGATGGGCTCTGCGGTTTCCGTGCTGGTGATCGACGACGAAGCGATTGCGTGCCGCCGGCTGAAGGCAGCGCTCGAGAAGTCCGACTATGTGGTAGACACCTGCGAGAGCGGCACGGAAGCCCTCGAGAGGTTGCGCGAGCGTGCTTACGACGTGGTGGTGACAGACATCCGGATGGGAGACATCGACGGCATCGAGGTGCTCGACGCCGTGCGGCGGATGCATCCGCAGACCAAGACGGTGCTCATCACGGGATACGCCACGGTAGAGCTGGCGAGGGAGGCGTTGGCGAAAGGCGCGTACGACTTCGTTGCCAAACCCTTCCAACCGAAGGATCTGCGTGCCATCATCGATCGCGCCGTGAAGGGCCTGGCCCGTCCGGGTTGAGGCCCGGGCACGGCGAGCAGACGCCAGCGCGACGCGGGGTATGGGATGAACACGGCGGCAAGCGAGCAGGACAGGGGACAGCAGGCGGGGCTTCGGGCGGCGCTTGCGTCCGAGGACGCTCCGCGGGCTGCGGTGGAGAACGCGGCGGACCGGGCCCTGGCAGCCAGACCGGCGTTCGGTATTCGCACGACGCTGCTCGTCGCGTTCGCCCTGTGCTTCCTGCTGAGCCTGGCGCCCACGCTCTGGTCGATGCACACGCTGTCGGGCGTGCAGGACCGCATCCGTTTCCTGGAAGTGGCCGACGACTACCTGGTCGAGATCCAGCAGGCTCGTCGCTTCGAGAAGAACTATCTGTTGTACGGAACGAACCTGGAAGACGCTTTGGAGCACACGCACCGTGCGCAGCAGCTGGTGGAGGCCAACCAGGACACGATGCAGAAGGTGGCGGGGGTGGCCACGGTCGCGACGATGCGGGGGCACCTGCGGGAGTACGAGCGTCTGCTGCACACGATCGCGCTGCCCGGCGGGACGGCGGAGCGGGCGCGCAGCGAGGCCGAGCTGCGCCAGCACGGCGGCGTGATGATGGACTTTGCGCTGTCATACGTGCGCAAGGAGCGCGCGACCGCAAGTGCGATGCTGTCGCTGGTCAAGAAGGTGCCCTTCGTATTTCTCGGCCTGCTGCTGGTGGCGATCGTGCTGGTGGCGAACTTCCTGACGCGCCGACTGATTCGCACCCTGTCGCGGTTCACCGAGTACGCCGGGCGCATCGGACGGGGAGACTTCACGCCCATCACGCCTGCCCGTCCCTACCGCGACGAGTTCACGCAGCTCGCGCTCGCGTTCAATCACATGATCCACGAGCTCGACCGTCGCCAGCAGGTGCTGGTGGAGTCGCACAAGCTGCGGGCCCTGGGCACGCTGGTGGCGGGCGTGGCCCACGAGATCAACAACCCGCTCAACAACATCATGTTGACCGCCGGCGTGCTCAAGGAGGAGTTCCCGTCGATTCCCGACGACGAGAAGCTCGAGATGGTCGACGAGCTCATCGGGCAGACGGAGCGGTCGCGCAAGATCGTGCGCAACCTGCTGGACTTCGCGCGGGAGAGCGAGACGAAGCTCGAGGCCCTCGACTTGCGTACGATCGTGCGGGAGACGGTGCGACTGGTGGGCAACCAGCTCAAGGTCAAGAAGATCCACCTGAACACGGTGTTTCCCGAGCAGCTGCCGCCGGTGCACGGCGACGCGCAGCTGTTGAGCGAAGTGTTCATGAATCTGGTGATCAATGCGGTGGATGTGCTGCCGGAGAAGGGCGAGCTGACGATCACGGTGCACGACGCCAAGGAAGACGGCTACGTGGCAGTGGACGTGGCGGACAACGGGCCTGGGATTCCGGAGCACCTGCTGGCGCGGGTGTTCGACCCGTTCTTCACGACCAAGCCCAAGGGCAAGGGCACAGGGCTGGGCCTGTCGGTCTCCAAGGGCATCGTGACCCGGCTGGGGGGCACCCTCCAGGTTTCCAGCTCGGACCACGGCGCCACGTTCACCGTGCTGCTGCCCGTCACATCGATCCCCTCGGAGGTATCCACGCGGGCTGCCTGAGCGCACCCGCCTGCAGGGAGAGCCGCCATGTCGAGCGTGTTGGTGTCCAGTCGCAGCTTCACCGCCGGCGCACAAATCGCCGCCGCCGCCGCCCACAGCCTCGGCCACGACTTCGCCTCTTTCGACGATCTGGTGGCCTCGGCCGCGTCCCGCTACGCCGTCCCTGCCGACAAGCTGCGCGACGCGCTTGTGCGGGCCCCGTCGCTGCTCGGCATGGCGGACCGCACGCGGCGGCATCTGGCCCGCATGCTCATCGCGGAGTGCTCGGCCCGGGTCGAGCGCGACCAGGTCGTGCTGCACGTGCCGTTCGCCTCCTCGATGGTGCCGGGCATCTCCCACGTGCTACGGGCGCGCATCACCTCGCGCACGCCCAGCCGTGTCCAAGCTGCTGCCGACGAGCTGCGGCTGTCCCCGGAAAAGGCCGCCAAGCGCGTCGCCGCCGACGATCGCGACCGCGACGTCATCTGCATGATCCTGTTCGGCAAGGCCGATGACGACTCCTCCTACGACCTCGTCGTGAACCTGGACGGCGGCCCGCCGGAGCAAGCCGCGCAGCAGCTGGTGAACACGGCGGCAGAGCGACGCTATCTGGCATCGTCCTATTCCGCCAAGTCCGCGGCGGAGCTGGCAGCGGCCAATGCGATCGAGGCGTCGTTGGCCGCGCGGGAGGTGGACGCGGTGGTGACGGTGCACGACGGGCAGGCCACGGTCCGGGCGCACGCGCCGGCAGGTAAGCGGGCCGAGCTGGTCGGCGCGGTCGAGACGCTGGCCGCGAGGTTGCCCGCGATCAAGAAGGCCGAGGTAGTTTGGGTGGACGACCTGTTCGACAGCTACGCTGCGAGCATGCGCTGAGCGAGGGCACGACAATGACGGACCAGCTGGACCTGATGGTGCTCGACGACGAGCCGATGGTGGGCAAGCGGCTCAAAGTCATCCTGACCCGCATGGGGTGCAACGTGGAGACGTTCGAGGATCCGCGTGTGGCTCTCGACCGCATCTCGCAGAAGCGGTTTCACATCGTGGTAACCGACGTGGTGATGGGCGACGTGGACGGGCTGCAGGTGCTCGACCGGGTACGCGCGTGCTGGCCGGACAGCAAGGTGATCATCATGACGGCGTACGCGATGATGGCGATGGCGAGGGAGGCGATGGCCAAGGGTGCTTTCGACTTCGTGGCGAAGCCCTTCGAGCCGACCGAGATCCGCGCGGTGGTCGCGCGGGCGGCCGCGGAACTCGGGTTCACATTGAGCGCCGAAACGTCGCCCTCCTGACGGCTCGTGGCTGCAGGCCCGGCAGCGCTGATCAGAAGGGCACGCCGGTCTTGACGGCGAGCTCGCTGGCGACCTCGGTGACACCGTCTACTTTCTTCGCCACCTCGATCATCGCCTCCAAGCCGGCCTGGGTTCGCGCCCAGCCGTGGAGCGTCACGCGTCCCTCGTCGACCAGGACCTCCGCCGCGGCATCCGAGGTGCTGGGGTCCAGGGCGAAGGCGGCGAGCACGCGGCTCTTGACGGTGAGGTTGCGCATCGCGGCTTCGGATTCGCTCGTGGGCTGGAAGTCGGGCCTGCGCGCCATGTGGGCCAAGATGTCGCACGCGGTGTCCATGGTCATGTTCTCGAGGTTGAGCACGACGTCGTAGTGGTGAGGGTCTTCCCACGAGACGTGGTAGAGGAACTGGGTCCAGCGCGTGCGCTCCCGGTCGACCTTGTCGATGTAGGCGATGGCCTCGGCGCGGGAGACCGACAGGCGGTTCATGGCGGCGACGATACGGTATTCCAGGGGCGCCACGACGCGGGCACGCAGCACGTGCCCCACGCCCGCGAGCAGGAAGTGGCCGGCATTGCCGTGGTAGACCAGATTGCCGCGCGACGCATACTCGCACAGCGTGGCCCGGAAGAATGCCACGTAGGCGTCGCGGTGGCGTCCCAGGCGGTCGAGGAACCGCGGTGCCTTCTCGATGGCGGCAGCGATGGCATCGGCGCTCACGCCATACTTCTGCGCGGCCTCCAGCATCACCTCACGGCTCAGGCACTCGTAGCCCAGGCTGCCCGCAAGGCACTCGGCCAGCTGCTTGCCCCCGCTGAACGTTCCCCTCGAAATGGTAACGATTGACATGCATTCAGCTCCTTGCCCCGACCCCGCCGCACGCGGCCGGCGTCGACGCTTGCCTCTCAGTGATCGGACGATCCCTGGCGCATCTCCCCCGCCAGCTTGACCACCAGATCGCGCAGTTGGCTCATCTTGAAGGGCTTGGGCAGGAACGCGACGGCCCCCAGCTCCATCGCCTGCCTGGCGGTTTCCGTGGTGGCGAATCCCGAAATGACCACCACCTTGGTCGCCATGCGGTGGTCGCGCACGAATCGCAACACGTCGATCCCCCCGAAGCCCGGCATCTTCAGGTCGGTCACCAGCACGTCGATGCGCCCCTTGGTGAGGCGCTCGGCGGCCAAGCTGCTGTCGGTCAACGCTTCGACCTGGTAGCCGAGCTTCTCGAGCGCGGGCTTGAGCCGGTCACAGACGATGCGCTCGTCGTCGAGGATCAGGATTCGAACGTCGGTGGTCATGCCATCCTCCCCCCAACCGAGGGCCAGGCCTGGGCGCGGCGCAGCGCCCTCAACCTCTCTGCCTCCGGGCCTTGCCGGCGGCCTTCTTCACCAGATCGTACATGTCGCTCATCTTGAAGGGCTTGGTGACGAACTCGTAGACCCCCACCATCTCGGCCCCCCGCGCTGCCTCGAAGTCCGCAAACGCGGTAATGATAATCACCTGGGTAGGCAGATTCCGCTTCCTCACGTGCACCAGCACGTCCAGCCCGGTCGGCCCCTTCATTCGCAGATCCGTCACCACCACGTCGAACTGCTTGGTCGCCAGCCGCCCGATCGCCGCCTCGCTGTCGACGAACGTCTCCACGGCCATGCCCTTCTTCTCGAAGTACTCCTTGAGGCGGTCCCCCACGGTCGCCTCGTCGTCGAGCACCATCACCTGTGTCAGTTCCGACATTGCAGCCTCCGCCCCGGGGTTCGTTTCCGTCTCGCATTTGCCTGCCAGGAAGGCTTCCACAAGACGTTGTGTCGTTGTTTCGTCGCGCAGCCGGATGTCCAGCTGCCTGGCAAAGCCCACCAGCCGCCCCAACATGCACAGGCGCTGCTCGACCACCAGCCGGGGAGCGCCGGTAAGCCGGGCGAGCACCAGGTCGCCCGAACGGTCGACCTGGAAGTCGCACCGTCGCAGGATCTCGGCCAGGAGCCGGGCGCGGCGCGAGCGGCGCGTCATCTCCGTCACGCCGCCCACGAACCGGAACAGCACGTAGCTCTCCTCGGCGCGATCACCCAGGTAGCAGTCGATCACGTTGAAGTGATAGCCCAGCCGCAAGCTCAGGTTCATGTAGGTACGCGACACGATCGCGAGGTTGCGCTCGACCGTGACCGCCCCAGGCAAGGTCAGCGCGGCCGAACGCGTCGCGCTCGCCATGAAGCCGTTCAGATCCATGTCCGCCGGACCGGTGGCCCAAACCCCCGGCGCCAGCAGGCCCTGCAGCAGCCTCTCGAGCGGCACGCACGTCAGCGCCTCCGGCGCGATCGTGCGACGCGTCGCCTCGGACGACACGCCACCTCCGATATCCACGAGCACCAGGTCGAGCGGAATGCCCAAGGCCAGCCTGCGCAGCTCCGAGGCTCTGGAGCCCAACGACAGCCCGTCCAGATCGGACAGCTCCATCACGGCCGTCTCATGGGCATAGCGCAGGATGTCGTGATACGTCGCGCAACGCTCGGGCACGAAGTCGGGCGAGGCCGGGTCGCGCAAGGTCAGCGGCGCCATGTGGTCGAGCATGCCGCGCAGGGCACGGAACTCCGGGGTGTCGTCATACACCTCGCTGCGCAGCAGGCTGAACCGCAGCAACTCCTCGATGACTCCCTCGTAGATGATGTTCTCCTCGGCGTCGACCGTGACCTCCATGCCTTCGCGCAAGGCCATGGTCGCACAACCGGTGTCCACGATGGCCGGGATTCGGTACTCGCGCGCAAGCGTCGCGAGGTGGCCCGCGGCCGCCCCCATATCGGTGATGAGGGCACGCGCAGTGCTCAGCGCGCCTCCCAGCGTGGGCGACGCGAGCCTCGCCACCAGCACGCGGTCGCGCGGCGCGAGCGACGGGTCCTCGTCGGAGCGGATGACGTGCACACGTCCGGCGGCGATTCCGCGGCAAGCGACCGCGCCCTGGCCGCGCAGCACGGCGCGGTGATCGGCCAACGCGCGCTGCAAGTCCTGAGGGCGCGCCACCGACTCGGACAGGATGCGAAGCGGCCTGGCCTGCAGGATGGTCACCTCGCCGTCTTCCTCGAGGGCCCACTCGATCTCTTGCGGACACTTCATGTGCCGCTCGATGAGCAGCGCCGCGGACGCCAGCTTGGCGAGGGGCTCGTCACCCAGGCATCGGACCTCGACTGCCTCGGCAGGCACGGCAACCAGCTCCACGCCGCCGCTGCCCACGCTCTGGTACATGTGGGACTTGGCCGCGGGATGCGCAGCCACCACGGCGTGGGGCGGGTCGCGCGAGACGCGATAGCGGTCGACCGGGACCGTGCCCTGCACCACGGCCATGCCCAGCCCATAGGTGGCGCTGACGGACATTTCGGAGCGCGACGGGTCGGCGGGATCCACGGTGTGCAGCACGCCGCTGGCCTTGGAGCGCAGCATGCGTACGCAGCCGACGGCCATGGCGGCGGACTCCCAGGATTCGCCGCGGGCGGCGCGATAGGCGAGGGCGCGCGGTCCGTACAGGCTTGCAACGACGCGCAAGTACGCCCGCGGGATCTCGTCGCGAGCCACGTTCAGAACGGTCTCGTGCACACCGGCAAAGCTGGCCTCGCCGTCTTCGCCCAGGCCGCTACTGCGCACCGCAAAGCGCTGGCCGCGCGGCAAGGAGGACACGGCGCGCTTGAGGGCGGAAGCCAGCGCAGGGGGCAGCTCCGTGCGCAGGATCGAAGCGCGCAGCGGCGCGGCGAGCTGCTCGGTGGGCTCACCGCGGGTCAGGACCTCGAGCAGCGCGCGATTCTCGACGCTGGCCATGACCTGCGCGAACGCGCTGGTGGTCAGCACGAAGCCCTCGGGCACCCGCACGCCGACCACGTTCTTGACCTCGGCGAGCCGGGCCATCTTCTCGCCCACGCTGTGCGCCTGCTCGATCCCGAGCTGACCCAGGTCCAGACACAGCGGGCCGTCGAATGCCACCTTGCGAGGCGACCGGCTGTCGGCCACTGCCTCGCGTACCCGATCGAACGCCTTGCGCAGCTCCGGATGGCGTCCGCCGGTGACCACGTCGAACTCCTCGATGAGCTCGGACATGGTGTCGGCCATCACCTCGTCGAAAGAACACAGGTACTGCCGGTCGAACAGGTACTCGCCGCCGAGCTTCTCGCGCGCATCGCCGATGCGTTCCAGGACACGGTTGTTGGCCTCGAGCAGGCGACGAAACGCTTCAATCCTCTCCCTGAGCGTCTCGGTGGCGCTGGGGCCCGTCCGCCGGAAGATGAGGTTGCGCAGCCAGCTCAAGGTTTGGTCCGTCAATGTCCTTTCGAGCCCCCCTTGCCGAACAGCAGCCCGGTGGCGAGCCCGGCCACGATGGCGATGACCACCGCTGCAATACCGTACAGAAGCCCATGCCCGAATGCCAGCTCGCGCAGCGATTTCGCGGCTCCGGCCTGGCGCAACGTCAGCGTGGCCGAACCCAGGCACCGTCCTTGCCCGTTGCCGAAGCCCACCAGACGCAGCTGGTACTGCCCTTCCCCGATCCGAGGAGAGATGGGCACGTCCTGCACCAGGCTGTCGGCCCCGCCCTGGCCCGGGGTCAGGTGCAGCGCGCCCTCGTGCACGGCGTAGGCGCCCTCCTGCTCCTTGAGCTTGACCAGCTCGGGGAACATTTCCCGCTCACCGCTCACGGTCGCGCCCAGGGCGGCATAGCCTATCTGCTGCGTTTCCAGCGTCTGCGGGTCGCCCAGCGCCGGGAGCGGCGCAGAGGTGGAAAGCAGGTAGGCCGAGGGTACGCCGCCGAGCTCGACATCGCCGACATTCATCCACAGGATGCCGCCGGCCTTTCCCTTCTTGTGCAGGGTAACGTGCTCGCTGGGTCCTTCGAACACGAGGGCCACGGGCATGCCGTGGGGCACCTCGGCTTTCACGTGGACCACGGAGCCGCCGTACCACAGGCCTATGGGGATGTTGGAGGGTTGGACGTCGAGGCTGGCGGAGCAAGGCTGCTGGGCGGCGGCCACGGCGCCGAGGGCTGCGCAGGCGGCCGCGACGGCGAGAGGGGCGAGGCGTGCCATGGTGGTCAATGCCCTCCTCGATAGGCGACGAGCACGCTGGGGGCGAGCAGCAAGCTCAGGAGCATCTTGCCCATGACGGTGAGCACCATGAGGGACATGAGGATCTTGAGCTGGTCGGCCTTGAGGCGTTTGCCCAGGCGCACGCCGATTTGGGCGCCGACCACCGAGCCGAGCAGCAGCAGCAGGGCGAGGATGAAGTCGACGGTGTGGTTCATATAGGACTGCAGGATGGTCACGTTGATGCAGGTGAACAGGATCTGGAAGAGGCTGGTGCCGACCACGACGTGCATGGGCATACGCAGCAAGTAGACCATGACGGGGACCATGATGAAGCCGCCGCCCACTCCCATGATGGCGGCCAGCAGGCCGACGAGCACGCCGAGAGCGAGGGGGACGATGGCGGACATGGAGACGCCGGAGCGTGGGAATGCCATCTTGAAGGGGAGAGCGTCGACGACGGACTGGTAGACAGAAGGGCCGGCGGCGCGGGCGGAGGTATCGGCGACCTTGCCGCGCATGGAGCTCAGGCTCTCGAAGAACATGTAGAAGCCGATGCCGCCGAGCATGAGGACATAGACGACGGTGATGATGAAGTTGGCCTGTCCGAGGGCGCTCAGGAACTTGATGACGCGCACGCCGAGGGTACCGCCGGCCAGGCCGCCCAGCAGCATCATGATGCCGATGCGGAAGTCGATGTTGCCTGCGCGGAAGTGGGCATAGGAGCCGGAGGCGGAGGCGGCGACGATCTGGTTGGAGTCGGAGGCCGCGGCCACGGTGGGGGGAATGCCAATCATCATGAGCAGCGGAGTCATCAGGAAGCCGCCGCCCACGCCGAACAGGCCGGACATGAGACCGACCAGGACGCCCAGTCCGATGAGCAGCAACGCGTTGACGGAGTTGCCTGCGATGGGGAGATAGATCGAAAGTCCCATGTCACCTCACGAGGGAGTCTGCGGCAGACGGCTATCCGGGGCCGCAGAGCCAGGCTCCTTGGACGCGTCGGCGCAGGGAATCCACAGGGTGAAGGTGGTTCCGACGCCGACACGGCTGTGCACTTCGAGCTTGCCTTGATGCTTCTGGACGATTCCGTAGCTGACCGAGAGCCCCAGACCCGTGCCCAAGCCGACCTCCTTGGTGGTGAAGAACGGGTCGAAGATGGAGGCCAGGTTCTCCTCGGGGATGCCGACGCCCGTGTCGGCCACGTCGATGCGCAGGGTGTGGTCGGAGCATTCGGAGCCGGTTACGGTGAGCCGGCCGCCCTTGGGCATGGCTTGAATGGCATTCAGGAACAGGTTGAGGAAGACCTGCTGCAGGTCGCGCGGATTGCCACGCGCGGGACACAGGTCGCCGGCGAGCTGCAGGTCGATGGTCACGCCGGAGATCTTCGCCTCGTTGCTGACCAGCCTCGCCGATTCCGACGCCACCTCCGCCATGTGGACCGGTACGAACACCGGGCTGTCGACCCGCGTGAAATCCAGCAGATTGCGCACGGTCGCGCTCGCCCGATCGAGCTGCGTGGAGACGTCCTCGAGCATCTTGACCTTATCGGCCTTGTCGTAGTCGTCGAATCCGTCGAGCAAGGCCTCGACCGTCAAGCCGATGTTGTTCAGGGGGTTGTTGAGCTCGTGGGCGATTCCCGCGGTGAGCGTGCCAACGGCCGCCATACGGCTCGAGCGGGTGAGCTGGTCTTCGTGGGCCTTGAGCCGGGCGAGCATGCGATTGATCGCGATGGCCAGATGGGAGAATTCGTCCTTGAAACGCCTGGCGGGGACGATTGGGGAGTAGTCGCCGGCGGCGATGCGCTGGGTATAGGTGACGAAGCGCCCCAAGGGGCGAAGAATCTGCCGGGCGAGGCTGTTTGCGAGATAGGCAATGACCAACAACACGATAACCAAGCCGGCCCAGGCGAAGACCTCGCTGGTGCGGATCATGGTGTGCATGCGCAGACGCTGCTGGTAGGTCAGCGCGCTGGCGTCCTCAACAGCACGCCCGCCGGTTCTGCGCAATTCGCGCTCAATCTCGGGAGAGTTCGCGAGCTTGCCGCCGGGGACGTCGGTGCGCGCGGCGGCCAGATGCTCCAGATACCAGCCATAGGCCAGCAGGTTCTTCTCCACTGCGTCGGCATCGTCGACCGTGTCGGTGCGCCGGATGTCGCTCTTGGTGTCAACCAACAGCCGATGCGCGGCGTCGACGTGGACCAGGGCGTCGTCCATGGCGGCGCCGTACAGAAGGAAGTTCTTCTCGTAGCGCCGAGCCTGCTCCAGCTCGAAAGCGTACCGATTGACACGTTCGAGGATGTCCTGAGAGCTGGCCACCTCGCGCACGGAAACCATCCAGGCCACGGTGACCATGGCGGTCAGCAGGAAGCACAGGCCCATGCTCACCGCGATACGCAGACGAATGCTGATGCTCGGACGCGCTTCGAGGGCGCGGTCGAATTCGCCGAAGTCGGGCTCAGGGCCCTTGTCGTGCGGGGGCTGCCCCGGGCTTGCGGGTGGTGCCGTCATCGCTTCGACCGCCGCTTCGATGCTGTCCCGCTGCTATGCGGTGCCCGGTGCAGCGCGTGCCCGATTGCCATCTTGACGAGGCCGCCGCCCCGGCACATGGGCCAACCTGCCCGGACTCAATTCGTGTCTCTCAGCCCGGCCACTGCCGGCCGAACAATCGGGCTCCGGCCTGGTGCGTTGCACGAGAAGTCAACTGCCAAACAAGCGGGACCGGGCCATAGCCCGGGGCACGGAGCCGTAGCACACCATCCGCAAACAGCCTAGCGGGTCTTCTTGTCCATTGCAACACAAGCTCGCCGATGCAAATCGTCACATGCCCGTTGCACATCGCAACATTTCGCTCCCACCCCCCTCCAGCACCGCGCCCGCAACAGCACCAACGCTGCCCATCGCTGTGCCGCATTCCCCCCTTCCCGGAACATACCACCAACGCCCCTGCGCCGCGTTCCTCCCCCGCGCACACAACTCGATTCGTGGACCGCCCCGCGTCTCCGCCCGAAACCCCGCCGCCCTCGGCCCCCTCCCATAGCTGTTAGCAGTTTCCCGGTCGGACCTGTCCGGACAACTAGCAACACTCGACTAGCAACACGGAACGCCAACGGGGAATGGCTACGCGCTTTGGTCGGCGCGGCGCCGGGCT
>JAJZQG010000010.1 GCA_021847645.1 Myxococcales bacterium | reverse complement strand
CGGCTTTCTTCTGGTCCAACTGTCGTCGGTAGACGATGGAAACCGTCCCCGTTCCCACGACGCGCCAGGCGGTGCGCGCCGCGTCCATCGCCGAGTTGCCGCCGCCAATCACCAGCACGCGCGGCCCGATCTCCGGAGTCCGGCCGTTGCGGACCGCGTCGAGGAACTCGAGGGCATCCATCACGCCCTCGCCGTCCTCGCCGTCGATCTCTAGCTTTCTCCCGACCTGCGCCCCGGCCGCGACTATCACGTAGTCGTATCCGTCGTTGCGCAGCGACTCGATCGAGAAGTCGCGCCCCGCCCTTGCCTCGTAGCGCATCTCCACGCCCAGCTCGCGGATGCGGGCCGCGTCGTCGAGAATCGTCTGCATGGGAAGGCGGTAGGTGGGAATCACCCGGCTCGCCATGCCGCCCGGGTCCTTTCGCGCGTCGAACATCGTCACGGACAGCCCGGCCTGGGCCAGATAGTACGCCGCGGACAGGCCCGCGGGTCCGGCGCCGATCACGGCCACTTTCGCCTCGACCGGCTTGCCGCGCACGACCGGCGGCTGCCGCGTGGCGCGCTCCACCGCATGGCGCTTGATCTCCCGGATGGCCAGGGGCTCGTCGTACAGATTGCGCACGCAGCGATCGACGCACGGGTGATCACACACGCGCCCGGTGACGCCGGGCAGCGCATTGGTATGCAGGATACGGTCGAGCGCCCGCTCGGGGGCGCCGGAGGCCACATCTGCCATGTAGCCGGGCACGTCCTGGTGCGTGGGGCACGCTTCCTGGCAGGGGGCCGCGATGCAGTCGAAGGCGCCGAGCTGCCGGGTGCCCTTGAAGACCAGCGGCCTGGAACGGCTTCGCAGGTGACGCTCGCACACGACGCGCTCGGCATGGTCGGCCAGGTTGCGCCGTGCGCAGCGGGCGGAAGACGTGCCTTGCGGCTCGCCGGAGGTGCGCTGGATGTACTCGTCGAGGCTCGTCACCTCCAAGGTCGACATCTCCGCATGAAGCCGGTCGACGTACTGGGCGAGGCGCGCATAACCGCCGGGCTTGAGCAGGTCGGTGCAGGTGGTCACGGGCCCCAGGCCGTCGGCCACCAGGCGCGGGAAGTTGAAAGCGTCCGCGCCGCCGCAGAACGAGAGGGGAATGGTGCCGTCGAGCCGCTCGGTCACCCGGTGCGCGAGCGTGAGTGTCAGCGGGTGAAGCGCGCGGCCCGACAGGTACATCATCTTCTCGGAGGACGGGAAGACCGGCCGGTGATTGACCACCTCGAGCGTGTTCGACAGCTTGATACCAAACGATCGGTCGGCCTTGCCCGCCACGTCGCGCAGGTGCTCCACCATGGTCATGGCGTCGTCGAACCCCGGATCGTGCTCGAACGCGGCGTCGGGAACGTCGATGCCATAGCCCATGCGCTCGTTGAGGATGCCCCGCAATCGCGCGGGGCCGAGCAAGGTGGGATTGAGCTTCACCCACGTATCGACACCCAAGTCCGTCAGCAGATACGTTGCAATCCGCTCGATCTCGGCGGGCGGGCAGCCGTGCATCGTCGACAGGGTAATCAAGCCCGAGATGCGGCTGGGAATGGGCACGTCGCGCACGGCGGGGTAGACGCCGGCGACGGCGTCGACGACGGCTGGCAGCTCGGCGGAGGCGTCGCGCATGCGGTGCAGGAAGCGCTGGACCTTGGCGGACTGGATGCCGGCCAGGTCGTAGCCGACACTCATGTTGAAGATGGTTCCGGGGGACGGGAGCCCGAGGCGGTGGGCCAGGGCGTGCACGATCACCCACGCATGGAGGTATTCGGAGAACGACTCGTCGAGGGACAGCTCCTGGGACCATTCGCAGTTGTAGGTCTCGTCGGCCGAGTCGATGCAGGGACGCGCAACGTGGATGTCGTCGAGCACCTGGACGGTCTTGAGCTCGATGAAGCGCGCGCCGCAGAGCCAGGCGGCGACGATGTTGTGCGAAAGCTGGGTATGAGGACCGGCGGCGACGCCCAAGGGGGCGGCGAGGGTCTGGCCGAGCAACTGTTGGGCCATGGAGGCGGGTGGGACGGTGACGCTGCTGCGGGGCAGGCCGAGGATCTGGTCACGGTCGAGGCCGGAAAAGACCCAGCGGGCGAGCAGGTCGACGGGGGCGGGGCGAAAGCGCTTTTCCATGGGAGTGCTCCGGCGGGGCTCAGAATCGGACGACGGCTTCGGCCTTGGCGCCTTCGAAGGGAGGGAACTGGCGGCAGACGCCCGCCAGGCAGCGCAGGGCGCCTCGCTGCTGGCCGACGAACAGCCGGAGGCTGGTATCGGAGTTGAAGCGCCATTTCACCGAGCCGTTGTAGTAGTTGTGGGGCTCGCCGTTGCGCGTGAGATACTCGTAGCCGGCCGCCACCGTGAGCTTGGGGGACCACTGGATGGCCGCGTAGTTCTCTCCCTCCCAGTACGGAACGGGATACTTGGCCGGGTCGTAGCGGTGGCGCGCTACGCCCGTCACCTGCACCGACCAGGTGTCGAACAGCATCTTGACCAGGTCGTAGCGAACATACCCCTCCCGGTAGTACGTCGTTCCCGTGTCCTGGGTCGGGTCCTCGAGCGCCGCCACCTGATCGTCGCGCGCGCCGACCCAGGCGAACACGTGCGATCGCTTGCCGTCGTAGAGCCCCTCGAGGCCGACGGCGGTATCCCACACATTGTTGCGATAGATATCGTGGATCTCGCAGTCCGCGGGGCCGTGCTCGCCCCAGGTCGCGTAGCGGCCGACCCAGCCGTAGACCAGCAGATCGTCGGTGACGCGGGCGTCGAGCCGTGCGCGCCCGCCGGTAACGCAGGTGTTGAAGTTGTTGGACTCGGTGTCCACCCAGATGGGCAGCGTGGTGGGGGGAGCGCTGTATTGGAGCAGCTGGAACTCGGTGACCTGGCCCTGGCCGGCCATCTGCACGTTGGCCAGCAGGGGAAAGAACTTGCGGTAGTGCTTGCCCTCGACGGTCAGGGCGAAGGGGCCCGCATTGGCGCTTACCGACGTATAGACCGCGTAGCCGTTGATGTCTTCTTCCGGCGAGCGGGGGGTCCACTGGGAGGATTCATCGTACTCCGACGGGTCGGGGTGGTCGGAGCGCTGCTGCTGCGAGGCAGCTTCCAGGTAGAACGAGCCGTGTCCCCCGATATCGGGCACCGACAGGGACGCGCTGACGTTGCGCACTCGATCGGTGGCCCTGATTCCCGTGTTGCCCAGGAACGGGGTACAGACCTCGGGGGAGCTGTAGATCGCGCAGGCCGGCGCCCGATCCAGCTCGACGCCGTGAACACCCACGGTCAGGGCGTCGACGCCGCCTTCCGCGCTCGCGCCCACGATCCGATCGGGGACGAAGTTCGCCGTCGGCTGGTGCACGTAGGCGGTCTCGACGGGCTGGGGCATGCCGGGGAAGAACCATTGGGCCGGCGCCTGCAGGAGGCGGCCGCTGGTCTCGTCGACACGCACCGGGTTCAGGTACCCGCCCAGCGCGGTCACGCTCGCCTTGGTGCCCCGCGGCAGCGGCAGCTTGTAGGTGACCTTGCCGCCGCGAATCGTGGTGTCGACCGCGATCTCGTCGATCTTGCGCACGCTCAGCACCAGCCCCCGCCCCATCTGCGCGTACAGGTCGCCCACCGTGGCCTCCAGCCCCGGCGCCGCATACGTCAAGTACAGCTTCGACGGGTAGATGGTATTGAGATACCGGTTCGACAGCTCCACACCGTACTCGCTGAGCTTCGTCTCCCTGTACGCCTGCCACTCCTCGTCGGTCATGGGCACCTCGCCCGGCAGAGGCGCGGGCTTGGTCGGATAGTACTTGTCCACCAGCGCGTTCGGGTTCGGCGTGTGAAAGAACTCCGAGGAGTCCATCCGGATGCCCAGGGTCAGACGCCACCAGGACGCCTGCACGTTCAGCCGGTTGTTCCATACCCCCCAGTCGTCGTCGACGATGGTCTTGGGCTCGGCCAGCCTCGTGTTGCGGTTGTTGAAGTTGTAGTTCAAGACGGCCGTCTCGGTCACGTCGAGCGTGAGCGGGTGGCCGCCGACATCGCCGCCGTCGAGAGCGTGGGCAGCAGGGGTCGTAAGGAGGGCAGCGAGACCGGCCAGCAGCGGGCCGCCGCGGCGAAACGTGCGCGACATGGCAGCCTTCTAGATCGGGTCGCCCGGGGTGAGAAGCACGAAGCGCGGCGAGCTGGATGGCAGCTGCGTTGCTACGCGCTCGTCCGCAGCGCGCCGAGATCTACCGGCTCATCGCACAACACCACGACCAGGCGGCGCGGACCGTGCGCGGGTATCACCAGCACCTTCTCCACGTCCGCCGTGCGGCTCGGTCCCGTCACGATGACCTGATATCCCGACCACGCGTGCGACGACCGCATTCGCGTTCGCTCCTGCAGCGCCTCGGACAACGTCCCAACCAGCTGCGAGGCAGAGGCCACGACGACATGCGTCTCGACCAGCGTCGAGGCCCGGCCGTCGGCGCGATCGGGCTGGTCGAGCACGACGCCGCCGGTTTCGGCGATGAGCAGCGCGGCGCGTGTGATGCCCAGCTCGTAGCCGCGTTTGTCCGACGGCTCGCCGGCGATGAGTAGGGCGGAGGGATCGAGGTCGCGCATGCGCTCGCGAAGGAACGCAATCGCGTCGGATGCGCGCCCGAACCGGTGCAGCTCGGACTCGCCGGCCGGACCGAGCTCGGCCAGGCGGTGCTCGAACAAGGTCAGGGGATCGGGCGCGGGCTCGGGTGGGACAGGCGCCGGAGCGGACGGCTGCGGCACGGAGCCCGGCACCCCGTCGCGCGCTGGGGCGGAGACGGCCGGCACATGCGACGCCCACCACGATCGGAACGTGCCTGTCGATCGACTCGGCAGCTCGCGCGACGAGGTCCACGCGCGGCCTGCGGGGGCGAGCCTCGCCAACGGACCGGCCACGCGCGAGAGCGATCCGGCCAGGCTCATGAGGCGCGGCGATCGCATCGCGATCGTGGCCGCCTGCAGCGTGGCGCCCAGCTCGGTGACCTCGCCGCGCTCGACCGCGCGCGCCCGCAGCTCGAGCAGCCGCTCGTGCAACGGAATTCCTACCGGGCAGACCTCGGTGCACGCGCCGCACAGCGACGACGCGAACGGCAGCTCGGCGTACACGTCGAGGCCCACGAGGTGGGGCAGGAGCAGCGCGCCGATCGGCCCCGGGTAGGCGCCGCCATACGCGTGTCCGCCGACGTTGCGGTACACGGGGCACACGTTCATGCACGCACCGCAACGAATGCAGGTGAGCAGGTCGCGCTGCTGCGGGTCGGCCATCAAGGCTTTTCTGCCGTGGTCCAGCAGCACGACGTGCATATCGGGGTGAGCGTCGGCGAACAGCGACACGTAGCAGGTCTGCCGCTGCGCCGTGGCCGAGACGGGCAGCATGCGCAGCAGCAAGGACAGGTCGGCCTCGGTCTCGATGAGCTTGTCGATGCCGGCGAGCACGATGTGCCTGCGGGGCAGGCACGTGGTGAGCTGGATGTTGCCCTCGTTCTCCACCAGCACGATCGTGCCCGACTCGGCCACGAGGAAGTTCGCGCCGGAGATGCCCACGTCGGCCTCGAGGAAGCGGGTGCGCAGCACCTTGCGAGCTTCCAGGGACAGCTCTCGCGCAAGGGCCTTTCGCGTGGCCTCGTCGCGACGCTCGCCAGCCGCGACCCAACCGGGCAGGGGCATGCCCAGCTCGTCGTGGAAGATCCGGGCGATGTCCTCGGTGCTCAGGTGAATCGCCGGCGCGGTCACGTGCGAGGGCGGCTGGTGGGCCAACTGCACGATGAGCTCGCCCAGATCGGTTTCGGTCACGCGGGCGCCGGCCTGCTCGAGGGCGGCGTTCAGGCCGATCTCCTCGGAGGTCATCGACTTGCTCTTGGTGACCCGGCCGCCCGCTTCCATCACGAGCCGGCTGATGAGCGCGCAAGCCTCGGCGGGAGACGAGGCGACCGTGACATGGACTCCCCGCTGCTCGAGCGCGCGCGTCAAGTCGCGCAGCAGCTCGTCGTGGCGATCGAGCGCACGGAGCCTCGCCTGGCGTGCGAGAGCTCGCATGTCTTGCCAGTCGGGCAGCTCGGCCACGAGCTCGGCACGCTTGCGCACGGTGTGCAGCGTAGCCTTGTGCACCTTGTCGCCCAGGCTCGCGTCCGCGAGCTTCTCGCGGCTCTTCTCCCGCATGGGCCAGCGCGTCATGGTCCCCCCACGCACGTCGCGAGCACCTCGGCCACGTGCATCGGACGAGGCCGGCTCTGCTTGCGGCGATCGAGCAGCCCACGCAGGTGCATCAGGCAGCTGGAGTCGGTCGAAATGAGGTAGTCCACGTCGGCCTCGAGCATCGGACCGAGCTTGCGGGTGCCCATGGCCGTGCTGATCTCGGGAAACTTGACCGAGAAGGTCCCGCCGAATCCGCAGCACCATTCGTCCGAGTCGAGCTCGACGATCTCCAGGCCCTGGACGTGGGCGAGCAGGGATCGCACCGCCTGCTCCACATGGAGCTCGCGTCGCGCATGGCAGCCGATGTGAAGGGCGGCGCGGCCTTGCAGGCGGGCGCCGATAGGGCCGACATGCAGGCGCGTGGTCAGGTACTCGCACAGCTCGAACACGCGGCCGCAAACCGGATCGTCGCCCAGCAGCGACGGGTAGTGCGTGCGCACCATGGAGACGCAGGAGCCCGAGGGGCTCACGATCTCGTCGAAGGGGCGGAATTCGTTGCAGAAGCGCTGGGCGAGCGTGCGGGCCTCGTCGCGGTGTCCCGCGTTGAATTGAGGCTGGCCGCAGCAGGTCTGCGCTACGGGGTAGTTGAGGTGCACGCCGAGGTGCTCGAGCAGGCGCACGGTGGCGATGCCCGCCTCGGGGTGGAACAGGTCGACGAAGCAGGGAATGAACAGGCCGACGGACACGGCGATCCTTTCGAACGGAAACGAGGCGGCGTCAAATGACAGGTCGTGTGGCTAGGCGTCGGCCAGGCCGCGCGCGCGGAAGAACCAGAGGCGTCCTACGCCGTAGCGTGTCGCATCGAGCGACGGGTCCACCTCGTTCGAGCTCTCGCTCCAGGCGAGCACGCGGCTGTCGTAATCGATGCCTTCGCGAAGCCCCATCGCGCGATCGTCGTCGCCGTCGGCCATGATTCGCAGGGCGGTCATCAGCGCCTCGCCGCCTTGCTTGCCGGTGGGATCGGCGATGTAGGTGGCGGCGCAGCGGGGGCAGACGGCGCCGTGCAGGTCGGTGGGGCCGCGAAGCCGCGGCGGGGCGGCGAGCGCGTTGCGGCAGAATGCGCAATAGGCAGGTTCTGGCGCTGGACGAAGCGTTTGCTTGAGCCCCGGCTCGAGGGGCTTGCGCGGCTTCAACAGCATCTCTCACCTCGCTCGGTCAGCTGCGCGAGGGCCTCTTGCGCTGCCTCGCGCACGTCCGCGTCATCGTCATGCTCGGCCAACGCCGCGAGCGACGCCGCGACGGTGGCGTCCCCCACGGCTCCCAGCAGATCGGCCACATCGCCGCGCACGGCGGGGTCGGGGCTGGCGATCAGCGCGACCAGGTCCGGCATGAGCCGCGCCACCGCATGCGGGTCGCGCTCGAAGGCCTGCCGGATCGCGAGCTGGGCTCCCATCCGCATCGACAGCTCGGGGGCGGCCAGCAGCTCCGCGATCACCCGGGCTCCTTCGCTCGTCGTCACGCGCATGGCGGCGTCGGCCAAGCGCCCGTGCTCGAGCAGCGCGCGGCATCGTTTGGCCTCGAAGCCGGGGCTTCGCCGGGCGGCAAGCAGCGCCGCGAGCTCCTCGGCGCCGACCCGGCCTTCCAGACACAGCTCGTCGTCGACGATGACGGCAGGCACGGAGCGCACGTTGAAGCGCGATGCAAGCTCGGGGGCGTGGGCCAGGTCCACCTGCCGAACATGGACGGTGCCGCAGGCTCGCGATAGCCGCTGCATTTCGCCGAGCACGGCGCGGCAGTGGGGGCAACCTTCGGCGGTGAGCACGACGATGCGGCACGGCTCGCGCACCTGGTCGAAAGGATGCTGTGGGTGGGTGCTCACGGGAGGACAGTATAGCAAACGGCGCCCTACGACGGGCTTGACACGGGGCGCGGCGATGCTAGAAACGCTGGTCCCTGGTTCAGGGACCTCCGGTGAGGTAGCCAAGTGGTTAGGCAATGGTTTGCAAAACCATCATACGCCGGTTCGAATCCGGTCCTCACCTCGAAGAAATGGCCTGAGAGAACGGGCGGCCAGCGAGACAACGTGATAGTCGGGCGGTAGGGGTTCGCGCCCACGGGTGGCGTGAGCTACGTGGCAAACAACGCGCGCGGGAGCTCAACGCGGTAGCGGCTGTGCTGGCTTGTCGGGGAGTTCTACAGGGCGGCGGCCAGCAAGCTTCCGCGCTTTCGCAGGGATGCGGCCAGATCCTCGCGGAACGACGGGCCCACCGAGCCGGCGACGGCGGGCAGCTCGAGCAGGGCCTTGGCCCACGCGCGGGTCTTCGGATAGTCGTTCCACCTCGGGAACGGCCGGGCGGCGTGCATGAGCTCCAGGCGCAGGAACAGCGGCGCAAACGCGGCATCGGCCAGGGAGAACGCGTTGCCGCGAAACAACGGAGCCGGCTCGAGGAAACGCTCGAGGGGATCGATGTCGTCGAACAGGACGCCGGCGGCGGCATCGAGCCCGGCGCGATCGGTGGCGCTCATCACGCGGTACAGGGCACCGAGCAGGGTGGACGCGTGGGCGATCCACGCACGCTCCCGGGCGCGCTCGACAGGGTCGGCGGACATCAGACGCGGCTCGGTAACCTCGTCGATGAACTCGTTGATGACTGCCGATTCGAACAGGGCAGTGGTCCCGTCGATGCGCAACACGGGCACCTTTCCCAAGGGCGAGACGTCGCGGAACCAGGAAGGCGGATGGGCGAGATCGATGTGGGTCAGATCGAAGTCGATTCGCTTGTAGCGCAGGGTAATGACGGAGCGCTGGACGTACGGGCAAATGGCAAAGGAGATGAGCTCGAATCGCATGGCCGACAAGGTCATGGTGCGGGTCGCGCGCTGGTGCAAGGGCCTGGGGCGCCGATCGGCGTTGTGCGGCGGCGGGCACGATGAGACAATGCGGGGACCGACAGGTTGACGATGAGCAGCCCCGGCCGCCGAGCAGATCCAGGCGCGGCGCCGTGATGCTGGAAGCGACGACGAGGCGACGGGGAGCCGAGGAGAGGACGAAGGATGAAAAGGATTGTGGAGCTGACGGCTGCGACGCTGGCCGGAGTGATGGGGTTGTCGTGCGGCTCGGACAAGCCGGCCGCCGAGGGGCCCATCGCACCCGCGTGCGCCCAGTACGCGTCGTCGCGCTGCGACTTGCTGGACCGCTGCGCTCCCACTCTGCTTCGCATCGACTTCGGCACGCGCGACGCTTGCACCACCCAGATGAACGACTTGTGCATGACGACCGCATCGCTGCCCGGCGCTGCGCTCAAGACGTCGGCCGTGTCGGCGTGCGCCTCCGAGCTGGCGGCCTCGTCGTGCGAGCAGTTCCAGGCGCGCGTGGACCGGCCGTTCTGCGATGAGGCGGGCGGCGGCACGCTCGGCACCGGTGCGGCCTGCACCAGCGGCTACCAGTGCGCGTCGCGCGCATGCTTTTCCGACGCCTCCGGCGTGTGTGGCAGTTGCCAGGCGCCGGTCGCGGCGGGCGGCGGCTGCCGCACGTCCTTGGATTGCCCGAACGGCACGACCTGCTCGGGCTATGTGTGCCTGCCGGCATCGGGCGTCGGAGGCACATGCGACACCACGCACGCTTGTGGGGGATACCTGCTGTGCGTCAATGGGCAATGTGAGCCGAGCCCGGCGGCGGGCGAAGCGTGCGCGGGGGGCGCGTGCAGCAACAAGCTCGGATTGAACTGCGACACGGCGTCGCAGACCTGCCAGGCGATTTCGATCGCGGCAGAGGGCGACGCGTGCGGGATGCAGGTGGCGTGCGAAGCGCACGGGGCCTGCGTGCAGGGCACGTGCAAGTCGGCGGTGGGTGCGGAGCGTCCTTGCGATTCGGCTGCTGGACCCTACTGCCAAGTGCCCGCGATGTGCGTCGGGGGCTGGTGCAAGATACCGGACGCAACGACGTGTCCGTGAGTCGGACGAGGAGGCCGGACCCCGCGACGAGGCGCGAACAGCGGTACGCGGCCGTGTAGCGCGCTACGCTGCGCGCGTGCTTGGGACGGACGCGTCGCGTCATGACCGAGACGGCAGACAGCGCGGGACGCTGGGGGGCCGCAAGGAAAAGCGCGGGTGAAACCGCCCGTCAGCAGGCGGTTGGGCGGGATTGCCGGGGCGTCAATCGCGACGCGGGGCGGCACGCAAGGCGGTTTGGCGAACGGCTCCTTCCTTGCATAGGGGCGCTGCGCCCGGGCTTGGCGGCGCCATGTTCCGTCGGCTTTGCCGACCATGGGGCGCAAGTCCGAGGTGACGTCTTCATGCGAGTTCCCACGTTCCAACGGGTTGCGATCGTCAACCGCGGCGAGCCCGCGATGCGCTTGATTCATGCGGTGCGCGAGCTCAACCAGGAGAACGGCGCGTCGATCGAAACCATCGCGTTGTACACCGACCCGGATCGGTACGCGATGTTCGTGCGCGAAGCCGACCACACCGTATGCCTGGGCCCAGCCACCTTCGTCGATCCGAAGGACGGCCAGCGCAAGAGCAAGTATCTGGACTATGAGGCGCTGGAGCGGGCGCTGACGTCGTCGCGTGCGCAAGCGGCATGGGTGGGCTGGGGCTTCGTGGCCGAGCACGCCGAGTTCGCGGACCTTTGCAAGCGTCTGGGCATCGTGTTCATCGGCCCGGACGGCGACGTAATGCGGGCGTTGGGCGACAAGATTGCCTCGAAGCAGCTGGCGGAGCGCGCGGGCGTGCCGGTTGCGCCCTGGAGTGGGGGGGCGGTCGAGACGGTGCACGAGGCGCTGGCCCAAGCCGAACGGCTCGGCTATCCGGTCATGATCAAGGCCACCGCGGGCGGCGGCGGGCGCGGCATCCGCAGGGTGACCGAAGCGTCGTCGCTGCCCGAGGCGTTCGAGAGCGCGAGCAGCGAGGCGCTCAAGGCATTCGGCAACGGGGCGGTCTTCCTGGAGCGGGCGGTGCTCGGTGCGCGGCACGTGGAGGTGCAGATCATCGCGGACGACCATGGCACGACCTGGGCGGCGGGCGTGCGCGACTGCACGCTGCAGCGGCGCAACCAGAAGATCGTGGAGGAGGCGCCGTGCCCGGTGTTGTCGCCGGATCGCGAAGAGGCGCTGAAGGCGGCCGCGGTGCGGCTGGCGAAGGCTGCCGGATACCGCAACGCGGGTACGGTCGAGTGCCTGCTCGACCCGTCGAGCGGCGATTTCTACTTCATGGAGATGAACACCAGGCTGCAGGTCGAGCATCCGGTCACGGAGGCGACGACGGGGCTGGACCTGGTCAAGTTGCAGCTGCTGGTGGCGAGCGGGGCGTCCCTCGAGGGCGAGGCGCCGCGGACCGTGGGACACGCCATCGAGGTGCGACTGAACGCGGAGGACGCGGACAACCACTTTGCGCCGGCGCCCGGAACGGTGGAGATGTTCCGGGTGGCGACCGGACCGGGAATCCGGATCGATACGGGGGTATCGGAGGGCGACGAGGTTGCGCCGGAGTTCGACTCGATGGTCGCCAAGATCATCGCATTCGGACGGGATCGGGCGGAGGCCCTGGGACGTTTGCGGCGGGCGTTGTTCGAGAGTGCGGTGGTGATCCGGGGCGGCACCAGCAACCGGGCATTCCTGCTGGAGCTGCTCCGACACCCCGAGGTAGAGGCGGGGCGCTACGACATCGGCTGGCTCGATCGGACCTGGAACACGCAGAACAGGTCCCAGCGTCCCCATGCCCATGTGGCCATGCTGCAGGCCGCCATCGACGTCTACGACGCGGAGTTCGAGCTGGAGCAGCGCCAGTTCTTCGCGTCGGCGGCACGCGAGCGGCCGTCGGTCACCGACGAGATCGGCAAGACGATCGAGCTTCGCTACGAGCGCGTGAACTACGAGCTGGTGGTGCGTCGCCACGGCCCGCGCCGCTATCGCGTCGAGTACGGCGGTAAGTGGGTGGAGGCGCTGGTGGAGCGCCGCAGCCAGCTCGAGGGCTGGATTCATTGCTTCGGGCGAAGGCACCGGGTGCTGTCGGTGGTCGACGGGCTCAAGCACATCGTGGAGATCGACGGGCTGCCCTACCGGCTGACGCGGGATGAGGGCGGCGTGGTGCGGGCGCCGGCGCCTGCGGTGACGCTGGCGATCCACGTGCACGTGGGCGACACGGTCGCGCAGGGCGATCGGCTGATGGTGCTCGAGGCGATGAAGATGGAGATTGGTGTTGCCGCGCCCTGCAGCGGACGTGTCCGCGAGGTGCTGGTGGTGCCCAACACGCAGGTCAATCCGGGCACCCCGCTGGTGGTCATCGAGCCGGCGTCGGACTCGGGCGATCAGCCCGCCGGCACGCGCCTGTCGTTCCCCGCGGAGCCGGACATGGCGGGCGACGAGCCGGCGTCGGCCCAATGCCACCGCGTGCTCGACGAGCTGCGGCGGCTGGTGATGGGCTTCGACCTGGACGATGGCGACGCCCGGCGCATCCTGGCGGAGCGGGCGTCGTTGTGCACGAAGGTAGCGCCCGACGACGAGCACATGTGCCGCCTCGAGGACGAGGTGCTGACGATCTTCTCGGACTTGCTGCGCCTGTATTGGCGCGAGGCGGACGCGGTGGGCGATCATATCGTCAGCCACGAGGAGGAGATGCACGACTACCTGCGCCGCGTGGACAGCGGCGGCAAGGGACTGTCGCCGTCGTTCGTGCAGGTGTTGGAGCGCACGTTGGCGCACTACGGGGTCACGAGCCTGGAGCGCACGGCGCGGCTCGACGAGGCGCTTCTGTTCATCCACAAGGCCAAGCAGCGGCTGGACGCGCACGTCAAGCAGATCTCGAGCATTCTGGAGCGGCGGCTGGACGCGGCCGACGAGCTCAAGGGCCGGGCGACGGTGGAATTCCGCGATCTGCTGGATCGGCTGGCGGAAGCCACGCTGGGCCGGTTCCCGAACGTCAGCGACCAGGCGCGGGAGCTGCGCTACAGGCTGTTCGATCGGCAGCAGCTCGAGCAGGCGCGCCGAGAGGTCTACGAGGAAATCCGGCTGCGCTTCGAGCGGACCGCCGCTGGCGTGCCCCAGGCCGAGTATGCGTCGCAGCTGACCGCGCTGGTGGAGTGCCCCCAACCGCTCATGGGATTCTTCGCTCCGCAGGCGAAGTCCCCGGACCCGGCGACGCGTCGTCTCGCGGTGGAGCTGATCGTGCGACGTCTCTATCGCCTCCGGACGATCGATCGGGTGCAGGTGGTGGACCGCAACGGGCGCGCCGCGGCGCGCGCGGACTTCGTGCATCGGGACCGGGGCGGACACGTGCTCGTCACCAACGCCGACCTGGACGACCTGGCGAGCGCGATGCGCGCGATCGATCCCTTCGCGAGGGAGATCCCGCCCGGCGCGCAGGTATGGGTCGACCTGTTCGTGCCCCTCGACACCGAGGACTCGGAGCCGATCTCGACGGCCAAGCGGCTGAAGCAGCTGGTGGCGGCGGTGTCGATCCCTTCGAACGTCACGAGGCTCACCTTGGGGCTCACGCACCGCGGCGATTGGCGGGCGATTCGCTACTTCACATTCAACCGCACGCCCGAGGACTTCGTGGAGGACGAAGTCCAGCGTGGCATTCACCCGATGCTGGCCGAGCGGCTGGAGCTGTGGCGTCTGGAGAACTTCACCACGAGGCAGCTGCGGGCGTCGGACGACACGTATCTGTTCCACGCGGTCGCCAAGGACAATCCGAAGGACGAGCGGCTGTTCGCCTTCGTGGAGGTGCGCGACATGACGCCCGTGCGCGACGCGACGGGCGCGGTGATCGAGCTGCCGCACATGGAGCGCATGTACTCCGAGGCGCTGGCAGGCATCCGCGACTACCAATCGAAGCGTCCACCCCGCGAGAGGCTGCACTGGAACCGGGTGATGCTGTACGTCTGGCCGGCCACGGATCTGCAACCCAAGGACATGCTGCGCGTAGCCAAGCGTGTGGGCCCCATGGGCAAGAACCTGGGGTTGGAGAAGGCCGTCGTGCGCATGCGCATTGCCGACCGGGACACGGGCGCGCTGCGTGACGTCGTCATCCACGTATCCAACCGGGCGGGCACGGGCCTGCACCTGCACCTGGACTCCCTGTCGAATCGTCCGATTCGCTCGCTAACGGCGTATGCGCAAAAGGTGGTGCGGATGCGGCGGCTGGGGATCGTATATCCGTACGAGGTCGTGCGGATGCTGACGCCGTCGCGGGACACGGATGCTGCGGAGTTCCCGCCGGGCGAGTTCGTGGAGTACGATCTGGACGGGGCGGGCAAGCTGGTGCCGGTGCAGCGGGCGCCGGGGGAGAACCACGCCAACCAGGTCGTCGGCGTGATAACCAATTATACATCCAAGCATCCGGAGGGGATGACGCGGGTGATGGTGCTGGGGGACGCGAGCCGGGAGATGGGCGCGCTGTCGGAGCCCGAGTGCAAGCGAACCAGCCTGGCGATCGATCTGGCGGAGAAGATGCGCGTTCCGCTCGAGTGGTTCGCCGTGTCGTCGGGCGCCAAGATCGCGATGGACGTGGGCACCGAGGGGCTGGACTGGGTGGCGCGGGTGATTCGCCGGTTGGTGGAGTTCACCCAGGCGGGCGGCATCGTGAACATGGTAGTTCCCGGCGTCAACGTGGGCGGCCAGTCGTATTGGAACGCTGAGGCCACCATGCTGATGCACACGCGTGGAGTGCTGATCATGACGCCGCAAGGCTCGATGGTGCTCACGGGCAAGCGCGCCCTGGACTACTCGGGCGGTGTGTCGGCCGACGACAACCAGGGCATCGGTGGCGTGGAGCGCATCATGGGGCCCAACGGCCAGGCACAGTACTCCGCGAAGGACATCTTCCACGCTTGCGAGATTCTGTTCCGCTACTACGAGCACACCTACGTGGCGCCGGGAGAGCGATTCCCCCGCAAGGCGCCGTCGGAGGATGCGACGGACCGGGACGTGCGCGCGGAGCCGCACCCGGTGCTCGACGGCACGGGATTCGCCACCATCGGGGACGTGTTTTCGCAGGAGCTGAATCCGGAGCGCAAGAAGCCCTTCGACATCAGGGCGGTGATGACGGCGGTGCTGGACAAGGACCAGGAGCCGCTGGAGCGCTGGGCGATGATGCGCAACGCGGAGAACGCGGTGGTGTGGGACGCGCATCTGGGTGGCAATCCGGTGTGCATGATTGGCATCGAGTCGCGGCCGCTGACGCGGTTCGGGCTGGTGCCGGGGGACGGTCCGGACAGTTGGACGGGAGGGACGCTGTTCCCGCTGGCGTCGAAGAAGGTCGCGCGGGCGATCAACTCGGCGAGCGGCAACCGGCCGGTGGTGGTGCTGGCGAACCTGTCGGGGTTCGACGGGTCGCCGGAGTCGATGCGCAAGCTGCAGCTGGAGTACGGCGCGGAGATCGGGCGGGCCGTGGTCAACTTCGACGGGCCGATGGTGTTCTGCGTGATATCGCGATATCACGGCGGCGCCTACGTCGTATTCTCCCGCACGCTCAACGAGGATCTGGAGGTCGCCGCCCTCGAGGGCTCGTATGCGTCGGTCATCGGCGGGGCGCCCGCGGCCGCGGTGGTGTTCCCGGCGGAGGTGCGCGCCCGGGCCCTGCGCGATCCCCGCGTGGTCGACATCCAGCAGCGGCTCGGCGCGGCAGCCGACGGGGACAAGCGCAGGCTCCGTGCCGAATACGACGAGGTATTCCGCGTGGTGCACGCCGAGAAGCAGGGCGAGGTCGCCGATCACTTCGACGCGGTGCACAGCGTGTACCGGGCGCGCGAGGTCGGCTCGCTCCAACACATCGTGCCGGTGGCTGGGCTGCGTCCCTATCTGGTCGAGGCGGTGGAGCGCGGGATGGCGCGGGTGCTCGCGCGCCTGGCGCACCGAATCCCCCGCAGCGGCGATTCCCATCGAGTCCCGCGCGAGGTGACCGTGCTCGGCGACGACGGGTCGTGAGCCGCCGGCTAGTACCAGACTGCGCCGCCTCCGATGTTGACGAAGAGTGGCAGGTCGCCCACCGGGGGCAGGAAGAAGATGAAGAATTCGCCGTGCGCCTTGGGTGCAACCGCGCTGAGGGGACCGTTCTTGTCGATGAAGTCGATGCCGAGCTCGAGGCCGGCGAAGTTGAAGCTGCCCGAGCTGCTCCCTCGCCCGCCGCTGATGTAGCTCCACGAGTATGACGGTTGGTACTGGAGCTTCAGCGCGACGCCTCGCCACTCTTCGCCGTCGAAGCTGCCGAGTCCTACCTGGCCCCCATGAAGATGGGGAAATTCATCGAGAACATGCCGAAGCCCTGTCCGCTGCTGCCGAAGCCCGGAATGGAGATGGCGATACCGCCTCCGCCGCCCTGGAAGTCACCGCCAGCGCCGATACGAAGCGCCGTCCACGTGCTGCCGAGCTTCGGGTCGGGCAGAGAGAGCTTCATCCAGGCCACGCGCCCCCCCGCGCCGCCGCCACCGCCGTAGAAGCCCAACTTGGCCTCGCCACCGCCGTAGCCCGCAATGCTCGGCATTAGCATCGTCTTGCGCTGCATCATGAAGTAGCCCTGCCCGCGGACCTCGAAACTGAAGATCGATCCGCCGCGATGCAGCCACGCTTGTCGCTTCGCTTCCGCCTCCTGGAACGTCGTCTCACCGTGAAGGGCGACGCCCGCGCCCACCTGCCCCAGCGTCGTCCCATCCGTGGCATCGCGCGATGGCGCGCTGGCTCCCGGCGCGGCTCCGGGCGACCCAGCCGCGGCCTCGACGTGCCTCACGTCGTCGAAGCTGATCGTCGTTTCGCGACCGTCGGTTTGCCGGATGACGACGTACTTGCCGGGCTCCTGCTGGACGACGGTGCCGTGGATCTGCGAGCCGTCCTTGAGGGTCACGACGTCGTCGGCCCGCGCCGTCGGCGCGAAGGCGAGCAGTCCGACCGAAGCCTGCGCTATCACCAGTGCGATTGCCTTGCGCATGTTCCTCCTGAGGTCGCGATGGCGCTTGTCACACGCCAGAAGAAGACCCGATCCCGGGGTGCTCGTCGACGGTCTTTCCGACCGGACGTCCGCGCATTCTACCGGAACACGTGGACAAACAGATAGGAGATGCGATGGCGCTCGCGCTCGTGGCCTTGGCAGGCCCTGCACTTCCCCGTCCCATTCTCTCGGCCCGGAGCTTTCCGGGGCCGAGTCTTGAGCCAAGCTCCGGCGTGCTTCGGGGACGCTCTTCAGGCCAGACTCAGCCTCCAGGTGTCGTCTGGCGACGCCTCGACGCGGAAGTCCAGCCTGCGGCGATCCCCGAGGACGATTCTTGGACCGCGAGGACTGCATCGGCCAACCCCGCCCGCAGCGCTCTGGGTTCGTCTGATGCGACGCGCTGTCGTGCATTCCGTGCTCGGGTTCCTCTTCCTGGTTGCTGCGCGCTAGTCAGCGAGAGGGCACGCGGCCCGCTGCGCACCAGTCGACCTCCAGCCGTTGAATGGCGCGCGTCAGAGCCACTGCTGCCAGCTCGTGGCGTCCGGCCGAAGAACCATCGGAACCGTGGCAACCTCGCGCGTCGGTCGGCGAGGCGGTGCCGGGGCGCGAAAGGCTACCGAAACGGCCATTGCGCAGGAGGGCGCGCTCGTGCCGGGGGCTGCGGCGGGGAGCTGGGGGCCCGTGCTATAAGGCCGCCGCTCCGATGGACGATCGCACTCTCAAGGCCCTGCTCGACGCCGTACGCGAAGCTTGTTCGCCCACGACTTGGTCGCAGGGAGTACAGCTCTGGCGCTCCCAGGCCGTCTCGGGCCAGAGCGAGACGGACACCGAGATCAAGATACGCGTAGCGGTCGCGGGGGGCCTGCGCAGCCCGTTGGTCACGCTGTGGCCCGAGGACGAGGACTGGTGGTGCGATTGCACCTCGCAGGGCGAGGCGTGCGTGCACGCGGCGGCGGCGGTAATCGCGCTGCGCCAGGCGCAGCAATCGGGCAAGAGCCTGTTCACGGACACGCGGGCGACGGGCAAGCTCGGATATCGATTCACGCGCACCGCGGCAGGCTTGTCGTTTCATCGCGTGGTGGTGACGGCCGGGCGCGAGGAGCGAATCGACTCCACGCTCTCGGCGGTTGCGGACGGGCGCGTTGCGGGCCCGCGGTTCTCGGCGGGGCAGGCCGACATCGAGGTCGAGGCGGCGCTGGGCTCGCGGCTGTCGGGGGTGCTGCCGCGCACGGTCTGGCCCGAGCTGCTCGAGGCGATGCGCGGTTGCGAGGATATCCGGTTGGATGGCAAGCCGGTCACCATCGCTGCGCCGGGCTCGCCTATCCACGGGAGGCTGGAAGCCTGCGCCGGAGGATTCCGTCTTACGCTCGAGCAGGATCCGGCCATCACCGAGATCTTCGCCAACGGCGTGGTGTGCTGCAGCGAATCGATCCGAGCGCTGGGCGAGAGCAACCTGGACGCCAGGGAGCTCGAGGAGCTGCGACCGGGGCGTGTGTACCGACACGATCAGCTCGCCGAGCTGCTCACCGAGATCATTCCCGCGCTTCAGGAGCGCATCCCGGTTCGAATGCCGGCCGGCGATCTGCCTCCGGTCGTCTCCGACATCTATCCGCGCCTGGTGCTCGACAGCAGGCGTGAAGGCGACGAGCTGAGCGTGCTGCCCACGATCGTGTACGGCGATCCGCCCGTGGCGCGGCTCGATGGCGACGCATTGACGCATCTGGGAGGGCCGGTGCCGGTTCGGCGGCGGGAAGCGGAGAGCCGGCTGGCGCGGCTGCTCGAGAGCCGGCTGGGCATGGCCCACGGGGTTCGGGTTCGTCGCAGCGGCGAGGCGGCCGTGGAGCTGGCGGCGCGCCTGCGGGAGGTGGCGGCGCGGGACGTGAGCGTGCGCGGGAACGGTCACAAGGCGTTCTTCCTGGCGCCCGCGCTGCACCCGCGCGTGAAGGTGGCAGATGGCGTCTTCGATGTAGCCTTCGAGTCGATCGACGAGGCGAGCGGCGCGGTGCGCGGCATGGCCGCTGCGTCGGCGGTGGTGGGCGCATGGCGGCGCGGCGAGGCGCTGGTCCCGCTGCTCGACGGCGGGATGGCGCCGATTCCAAGCGACTTCCTGGCGCGGTTCGGCCAGCGCATCGCAGACCTCTTGGCGGCCAGGGACGAGGCCGGCGGCGAGATGCCCGGCTGTGTCATCCCCGATCTCGCGGCGTTGTGCGACGAGCTCAACCAACCCAGGCCCCCGTCGTTCGATCGGTTGCGCGTGCTGGTCGACGGATTCGACCGGCTTCCGGCCGCACCGCTGCCCGGCGACCTGGCGGCGCCGCTGCGCGACTACCAGCGCGAAGGCGTCGATTGGCTCACGTTCCTGCGCGACGCGGGTCTGGGCGCCGTGCTGGCGGATGACATGGGTCTCGGCAAGACCATCCAGGCACTATGTGCGATTCGGGGAAGGACACTGGTGGTGGCGCCCACCAGCGTGATGCATAATTGGATGACCGAGATTCGCAAGTTCCGGCCGTCGCTGCGCGCGATGGCCTACCACGGCCCGGGCAGGGCGCTCGAAGGCCAGGCGGACGTGACGATTACCACGTATGCAATTCTGCGGCTGGACGCGGACGTGCTGGCGCAGCAGCGATGGGACACGGTGGTGCTCGACGAAGCACAAGCGATCAAGAATCCCGACAGCCAAGTAGCGCAAGCGGCCTATCGACTGCGAGCGGGGTTCCGGATGACGCTGACGGGCACGCCGGTGGAGAATCGCCTGGAGGAGCTGTGGAGCCAGCTGCACTTCACGAACCGGGGGCTGCTCGGCGGGCGGCGGGACTTCCAGGAGCGGGTATCGCGCCCGGTCCTGGAGGGAGTGCCCGGGGCAGCGGCGCGGCTTCGCGCCCGGATTCGCCCGTTCGTGCTGCGTCGCAAGAAGACGGATGTGGCGCGAGAGCTGCCCGCCCGCACCGAGGTCGTGCTGCGATGCACGTTGTCCGAAGAGGAGCGCGGCACCTACGACGCTATCCGGGCGGCGATGGTGCCCCAGGTGCTCGAGCGGCTGCGTGCCGGCGGCGGCGTAATGGCCGCGCTCGAGGCGTTGCTGCGCTTGCGGCAGGCGTGCTGCCATACTGGGCTGGTTCCCGGCCAGACCGCACAGAGTTCGGCCAAGGTGGATGTGCTGATGGACGAGCTGGATGAGGCGGTGTCGTCGGGTCACAAGGCGCTGGTGTTCTCCCAATGGACATCGCTGCTCGATCTGGTGGAGCCCCATCTTCGCGAGGCCGGGATTGCTTTCGGCAGGCTCGACGGCTCGACGCGGGACCGGGCGGCGGTGGTCGGGGATTTCCAGCGGCAGGACGGCCCGCCGGTGCTGCTGGTGTCGTTGAAGGCGGGCGGGACGGGGCTGAACCTGACCGAGGCCGACCATGTGTACCTGATGGATCCGTGGTGGAACCCGGCGGTGGAGGATCAGGCTGCGGATCGCGCGCACCGCATTGGCCAGGACAAGCCCGTGCTGATTCACAAGCTGGTAGCCGAGGCCACGATCGAGGAGCGGATCGTGGAGCTGCAGGAGGCCAAGCGCGCGCTGTCCGAGGCGGCGCTGGGCGAGGCGGACGCCGCCACGGGGCTCACGCGCGAGGATCTGGTGGACGTGCTGGGCTGGGTGTGACGGACGCCTGCCCCGCGGCCAGCGCGGCGCGAGTTGGCCGCGTGTCCCGCGGCAGGGTTCGTGATAGCCTGCTCGGGCGATTCGCTTTCCACCGCGCATCAGGAGCTTCTTCCCATGACTCAGCTCCATGGAGCATACCCGGGCGTATCCCGCATGATGTGGCTGCTGCAGGAGGAGTTCAGCGTCCCGTCGCGCGCGGCGAGCTAGCACGGTGGTCCAGGTTCGGGGTCGATCATGGCGGCGAAGATCCAGCGGGTATTTCTCGAGGTCGCGTGCGCGCCGCTGACGGCGTGCGCGACGCGCCTTCGCGCCAGCCAAGTGCGCGACGCCCTCGCGACGGTAACGCGTGCGAAGCTCGAGAATGCGTTGCACGACGGCCTGACCGCGGTGGCGGCGCGCTCCGGCGCCAGGCTGGCCGCGTTGGAGGCGGCCGTGCCGACCGATCAGGTGAGCGCGTCGATGGCACGCCTGGAGGAAGCGCACCGGGCAGCCAACCAGGTGTTCGTGCAGTTCCTCGCCAACAACGTGTCGCTGGCGCCGCCGGCCATGCAACCCAGGCCGGCGAATGCCGAGCTGCGCGCGCTGGCCGCGAGGTACGCTCTCGACAGGCACATCTGCGGACCGCTGGAGAGCCTGGCCGACGAGCTGGCTGCGTGGCAATCGCAGCTCGAGGCCCTGGGCGAGCGGCTGGCCGGAAGTCGCTCCGTGATGGTGGCGCAAGTGCGACGCTGGCTGGTACGGGGCGCGGTCGCGCTGGCGGCGATGATCGTGGCCGGCTCCGCCGCGGGGTACTTCGCGTGGTCGCAGCTGGTGGTGCGCGCGGCGCGCAGCCGCATCGCGACGGCGCTGGCTTCGCCCGACCCGTGCGCGTGGGAGAACGTGGCGGACAAGGATCTGGCCCACGCGACGCCGGCCCAAAAGAAGGACTACGACGCGCGCAAGCCACGGTGTGCCAAGGCCCGCGCGGAGCGGGCCCACGAAGCCGCCTGTGCAACCCTGGCCGACCACATCGATGCCGGCGCGTGGGACGGCTCGGACGCGGAAACCGCCGGAGCCTCCGCCGCCCTGCTGCAGCGCACGATCGCGCACGCGCTCGATCGGGACGATCTGCTGGTCGACGGCAACGCCATGCCCTGCCAGGATTCGCGCGTCGCCCAGCGCCTGTGGGACGCGTTGTGCAAGACGGCAGGGAGCTCGGCCAAGCTCTGGGCCAGCGCAGAGCGCGTCTCTCCCAGCGTGGCGTCCATGCTTCGGCGTCCCGGGTTCGGGCTGACGCCGGAGGCCGACGCTGCGCAGCTGGAGTTCAGCGACAGCGTGGCGAAGCGGGCGATCACGCGCGGCCACCCCGACGAGCTGGAACGCGCGATGGTAATCTGCCAGGTGAGACCGTCGCTCGGGCTGGCTGCGGGCCGGGGCTGTGCTGCACTCGAGCGCGTCATGAAGAAGTAGGCGGACGGGCAGGCGTCCCGTGGGCGGGACGGCGCGGGTCGATTTTGCATGGTCGTGGGGGGGTGGGCTGGCATGATGCTCGGCCGACCACCGAGGACACATCATGCCGAGCGAAGTTGCACCGCTGCACAGCCTGCTCGAAGGCCTACGGAACACCGGAGACGAGCCGGACCGGGGAGAGATCCTCGACCGGTTCCTGGCGTACACGGGCAAGCTCGGCTTCGAGCTGTACCCGGCGCAGGAGCAGGCCATCCTCGAGCTGCTCGAGTGGCGCCACGTCATCCTCAACACGCCCACCGGCTCGGGCAAGTCGCTGGTTGCCCAGTTCCTGCACTTCCAAGCCGCCGCGGAGGGACGCCGCTCGTATTACACCTCGCCCATCAAGGCGCTGGTCAACGAGAAGTTCTTCGACCTGTGCGAGGCCTTCGGCGCCGAGAACGTGGGCCTGCTCACGGGCGATGCGTCGGTCAACCGCGACGCGCCGGTGGTCTGTTGCACGGCGGAGATTCTGGCCAACATGGCTCTTCGCGACCCGGAGCTGGGGGCCGACTACGTGGTGATGGACGAGTTCCACTTCTACGGCGACAAGGAGCGGGGCGCGGCATGGCAGATTCCGCTCATCACGCTGCGCGAGACGGTCTTCCTGCTCATGTCGGCCACGCTGGGTGACATGACCTCGATCGCCAAGCGGATCGAGGAGTACACGGACCGCAAGGTGGCAGTGATCATGGGCGCCGACCGTCCGGTACCGCTGACGTTCGAGTATCGCGAGACGGCGCTTCAGGAGACGATCGAGGCGCTGCTGGGGGAATCCGAGGCGCCGATCTACCTGGTGAACTTCACGCAGCGTTCTTGCGCGGAGAACGCCCAGGCGCTCACGAGCATCCAGGTGAACACGCGCGAGGAGCGCCAGGCCATCGGGGCGGAGCTCGCGCGCATGCGCTTTGACACGCCCTACGGCAAGGAGCTGCAGCGTTTCCTGCGGGCGGGCATCGGCGTGCACCACGCGGGGCTGTTGCCCAAGTACCGGCTGATGGTGGAGAAGCTGGCCCAGGCGGGCATGCTCAAGGTGGTCAGCGGCACCGACAGCCTGGGTGTGGGCGTGAACATCCCGATCCGCACGGTGCTATTCACCTCCCTGTCCAAGTTCAATGGGGAGCGGACAGCCATTCTGACGGCGCGCGAGTTCCACCAGCTGGCAGGCCGGGCCGGACGGAGGGGCTTCGACGATCACGGCCGTGTGGTGGGACTGGCGCCGGAGCACGTGGCGGAGAACAAGAAGCTGGAGGCCAAGCGCATCAAGTCTCCCCATCTCAAGAACAAGCTCGTCAACAAGAAGCCGCCGCGGGGCTTCGTGCACTACGACGACAAGACCTTTGCGCGCCTGGTCGCGGCGCAGCCCGAGGCCCTCGAGCCCCGGTTCGAGGTCTCCCACGGCATGATCATCCAGGTGCTGCAGGGCGACGCCGACCAGGGCCCGGGCTATGGGCGCCTGGTGCAGACCATCCGGCGCACGCATCTTCGGGAGCCCGAGCAGCGTCGTCAGCTTCGCCTGGCGGCCAGGCTGTTCCGATCGCTGCGCGACGCGCGGATCGTGGAGCTGGTGCGCGGGGGCGAGGGGCGGGGCTCGGTGGTGCGGGTGAGCGCGGACCTGCAGCGCGACTTCTCGCTGCACCAGGCCTTGTCGCTGTATCTGGTCGAGGTGATCGACTTCCTCGATCGGGCGGCGGACAGCTGGGCGCTCGAGGTGCTGACGCTGGTGGAGTCGATTCTCGAGGATCCGACGCCGGTCTTGCAGCGTCAGGTCGACCGCATCAAGGACGAGCTGGTGGGCAGGCTCAAGGCCGAGGGGGTGGAGTACGAGGAGCGCATGGCCCAGCTCGAAAAGGTCGAGCATCCGAAGCCGAACGCGGAATTCATCTACGACACGTTCAACATCTTTGCCAAGAGCCACCCCTGGGTGGCAGCGGAGAACATCCGTCCCAAGTCGGTCGCCCGCGACATGTACGAGAAGTGCATGGGCTTCAACGACTATGTGAAAGACCTGGGCATCGCCCGCAGCGAGGGTGTGCTGCTGCGCTACCTGTCCCAGGTCTACAAGACCTGCTTGCAGAACGTGCCCGAGGCCTACCACGACGAAGCCTTCTCGGACGTCGTCGCGTTCCTGCGCACGGTGCTCATGCACGTGGACTCGAGCCTCATCGACGAGTGGGAGCGGATGATGCGCGGCGAGATCGTGCGCCCCAAGGATCGTCTGCGCGTGCTCGAGGAGCCGGCGCGTCCGACGGATCTGGCCTCGGACTTCAAGGCATTCTCGCGCCGGATTCGCAACGAGCTGTTCCTGCTGCTCAAGTGCCTGGCGAGCCGGACGTGGGACGACGCGGCGGAGTACGTGCGATTCGCGGCCGACGATCCCTGGCCCGCGGAGCGATTCGAGGCCGTGCTGGAGCCGTACTTCGCCGAGCACGCGAGCATCGATGTCTCTCCGCGCGCCCGTCATGTGCAAAATACGATTCTGCGGGAGGACGGCCCCAGACGCTGGACCGTCCTGCACAAGATTGTCGACCCCGAGGGCGACGAGGACTGGGTGGTCGAGGGGGTCGTCGATCTGGAGCAGATTGTGGATGAGTCTCTGCCCCTGGTGGAGCTGCGTCGGATTGGCACATAGCGGCTTGGGGGCGACCGCCCTGCTATCGAACGCCGGGGGCCAGCGGGGCGGCGATCGGGCGCCGGGCATGCCGTGCGCCTTGTCACAAGCCGCGCTCCGCAGTCGGGGCGGCACGGGGGAGTTGGCGCCGTGGGAGGCGTTGGCCGAGCGTCGCGAGGCACGACCACGCCGAGTCGCGGCGCATGTTCGGACATTCGACGCTCCTGGTCGCCACCAAAATGCGCCTCTCGTCGCGCCGAAAGATTGACCGAGGGCGCGCCTGCGGTGTAAACCCGATAGGTAGCGTCGGAGTTCCGGTCGCCGAACGAGCGATCGGCCCCACGCCCCCTCTTGTCGCGCGGAGTGAAGCTGCGCCCCCCCCGGCTCCTTCGCGCGACAGCTTTTTGTGGCCTCCGGAGGCCGCCCCCTTCCCATTCGACCGGCGAGGCGCGAAACTGCCCGGCCAGATGCCCCGTCGCACCTTCGTCATCGGTGATGTTCATGGAGATGTCGAGCATCTCTGGAGGCTTCTCGGCAGCTTCCCGGAGCTGACCGCCGACGATACCGTCGTATTCTTGGGCGACTACCTGGATCGGGGTCCCCGCTCCGCGCAGGTCATCGACTATGTTCGGAACCTGCCGGCGGCGACGTCGGCCCGGGTGGTGACGTTGCGTGGCAATCACGAGGACGCCTGGTTGCGGGTGGTCAAGGAGGGGTGGGACGAGTTCGTGCTGCCGCCGCTCAATGGCTGTCTGGCGGCCTATCGGTCCTTCGTGGGCGGCCCGATTCCAGCCGAGGGCGAAGTGCCGGCGCCCGAAGAGCTCATGGTCATCCAGTCGGGTTCCTTCCTGCCCGACGACGTGATCCGGTGGATGGACGATCTGCCGTACTGGTACGAGGACGACCACGGCATCTACGTGCACTCCGGGCTGCCTCGGGACGGCGACCGCTTCATGCACCCTTCGGAGGTCAAGGCGCCGATCGCGCTGCTATGGTGTAGGGACGAAGCCTTCTTCCGCGACTACGACGGAAAGCAGGTGGTCTTCGGCCACACGCTGACCGACTATCTGTGGCAGGAGCTCGCGGCCGAGTCGCAGCCCGAGCAGACGCGGATCTGGATGGGCCGCAGCGCGATCGGGCTCGACACCGGGTGCGGACACGGCGGCTTCCTGAGCGCCATCGAGCTTCCGTCGATGAACGTCTACGAGTCGATCTGAGGACTCGTGCCATGTACTGCCCCCGCTGCCATCGCGACTATGACGCATCCACGGCGTTCTGCCCGGCGGACGGATCCAGGCTGCTCGACCGACGGCCCGTGGAGGATCTGGACGAGACGCCGTCGGCGCCGGCAGCGACGGTCATCGGGGGCCGCTACCGGCTCGGCGAGATCATCGGCCAGGGATCGATGGCGCGAGTGTACCACGCCACGGACATCGCGACGAACGAGTCGGTCGCGGTCAAGGTGCTGAGCAAACAGTTCGCTGCGCAGGACGAGCAGCGCACGCGCTTCTTCCGGGAGGCCAAGGCGATTCTTCGCATCGAGCATCCCAACGTGGTCAAGGTGCTCGACGTCGGCCGGTGGACGGACGGACGGCCGTTCATCGTGATCGACTATCTGAAGGGCGAATCGCTGGGCGCACGCCTGCGACGCGACAAGCGGCTCGAGCCGATCGTGGCGCTGCGGCTGCTGCGCGACGCGGCGGCGGGCCTGGAGGCGGTGCACGCCGCGGCGATCGTGCACCGCGATGTGAAGCCCGACAACATCTTCCTGGTAGGCGAGCCCGGCGCACCCAGCGGTGTGCGGCTCGTGGACTTCGGCCTGGCCAAGCTGCACTCGCACCACGGCTCCGAAGGCGCCACCACCATGGGTACCGCGGCCTACATGCCGCCCGAGCAGGTGCTGTCCGAGAGCATCGACCCGCGCGCCGACGTCTACGCGCTGGGTGTCGTGCTGTTCCGCGCGATCACCGGCCACCTGCCTTTCGAAGGAGAGCGCAGCGTCGATCTGCTCGCCCATCAGGTCGTGCTCGCCGCAGCGCCGCCCTCGTGGTTCGTCGAGAACCTCGATCCGCGCATCGACCAGCTCGTGGGCCGATGCATGAAAAAGCGGCCCGAGAACCGCTATCCCACCATCTCGGCGATGCTCGCGGACATGCACCGGCTCATCGACGAACCCGGCGCGCCGTTGAGCGCGCCGCCCCGGATCGTGGAGCCCGACGTCTACGAGCCGAGGACCCGCCTGGGGCGCGACACGGCGGTGTTGTTCTGTCGGAAACTGGGTGTGGAGCCGCCGAAGTGGCCGGCGTTGTGAACCTCAAACCGAGGCCACCCACTTCATCAAGGCGCCGCACAGATCGGACTGGGGGTTTCGGGCCCGCTCGATGTTGAGCCCCGCGCGAAAGCTGGCCGACGCCGACTTCTCGTCGCCCACCATCACCTGGCACATCCCCAGCATCTCGAAGTCCGCCGGCTCCCCGTGGGCCGCTGCCATCTCCGTGAGCAGCGGTATCGCCGCGCGGTGCGCGTCCACGATCACCTCACTCGGCCGCCCCGACGGGCGTTTGGCGTGCACCATCAGCCGCAGCGCCTGGCGCTGGTCCTCGGGGCGATAGGTCGCGAACTCCGGCCCCGAGAACAGTGCGCGATATCCAGCGTAGGCCTCGTCCACCCGGCCTTCTTTCGCGTGACCGACAATCTGCTTCACCGCGGTCTTGAGTGCTTCGTTCGCCATGCCGGCAGAATACCCATCGGGCCCTCGACACGCCACCCTCTGCTGCGCGCCTCCCTTGCGTTCGAAAGTCCTACTTTTCGTGCTTCTTTTTCTTGTCCTGATGAGGCGGCTTGCCCGGCGTCGTCGCCGGCGGAGTGGGCCATGGGACCGCCGGCGGCGTTGTCGCGGGCGGTGTTGCGGGAAACGGCAGCGTCGTGCCCGGCGCCGTCGGCACCGGCGGCGCAGTCGTCTTGATGACCGGCGGAAGCGCCAGCGGCACCGTCGTCGTCCCCGGGGCAACCGGAGGCGCCGTCGCCGCGACGGTCGCCGGGGTGGTCGCCGTCGCAGGAAGACTGGCGCTCGTGTCCGTTGCAACAGCCTCCGGCGTGGTTGCCTCGCCCGACGCTTCGCTGCTCGCCGACACGGCTGCGGGCGGCTGTTGATCCGCGCTCGCATGGGTCAGCCAGAAGCCTCCCACAAGGGTCAGCAGCACGAGGAGGCCGAGCCCGAACAGCACCGCGGCCGCGATTGCGATCACGACGACATGGGAGGATGGCCTCCGCGGCGAAGGCGGCACGGACACGGGCGGAGCCACGAGGGTAGGAGCGGGAGCGGAGATGGGCGAAGACGGCGCGTTGGCCGGATAATGCGCTGACGCTGCGGGCGCGACGGCCAGCGGCGTGGCGAGCGGTGCGGGAGCGGAGATGGGCGCGGAGATCCTGTCGATGCGCGTGGGCGCCGGCTCGGTGTTTTGCCGCGACAGGCCCTGTGCGCGCTGCGGGGTCGAGCCTTCGGCGCGCGTGCGATCTTCTGATCCGACGCCCGACGACACCAGTCCGCCGAAGGAGAGCGGAACGGATTCGGCGCGAGCGGGCAGCGGGTGAGCGGCCACGAACGGTGGAATCTCGTTTCGCGCCAGCGCCCGGACGTCGGCCTGCATGGTGCGCGCGTCGGGGTAACGGTGCTCGCGCTCGAACGACAGCGCGCAGTCCACCACGCTGCACACCGTCGCCGCCACCTCGGGCGCGACCGACGCCAGCCGCGGCGCCGGGGTCGTTGCGACCTTGATCAGCACGTCCGCATCGCTCTGCCCGTCGTGGATACGGCGTCGCGCAAGCGCCCGGAACAGCGTCGCGCCCACCGAATACAAGTCGGCCCGTCCGTCGATGTGAATGCCCCTGGCCTGCTCGGGAGGCATGTACGACAGGGTGCCGAGCGCCGTGCCCGTGCGCGTGTTCATGGCCTTGGGCGCGCCCTCGCGCATGCGCGCGATGCCGAAGTCCAGCACCTTCAGGCGGCCGTCCTTCTGGATGAACAGGTTGTCGGGCTTGATGTCGCGATGGATGATCCCCAGATCGTGAGCGGCCGCGAGCACCTCGAGCAGCTCGTCGGTCCACCGCAGCAACTCGGGAAGCGCGACCGGTCCGCGCTCCAACAGCGTCGACAGCGATTCGCCCTCGAGCAGCTCCATGACCAGGAACGGGCAGCCGTCCTCGGTCACGTCGAAATCGCGTACTTGCACCGCGCCGGGATGCTGCAGACGGTTGACCGCGTGGGCTTCCTGCTCGAAGCGCGCCCGGACCTCGGGGTTCGCGGCCACCTCCGGGTGCAGGATCTTGATCGCCTCGCGCCGTCCGATGTGGTGCACACCCACGTAGACCGCAGCCATGCCCCCGACGCCCAGCAACGACTCCAGGGTCCACTTGCCCCGCAGCGTGGTGCCGACTCGTCGGTTGAAGTACTCGGTCTCGTCCATGGGAGGGGGGTGATCTGACGGACGCGGGGTGAGGAAGTCAAGCGATGGCGCCTTCGATCGCGGCAAGGTGCGCGGCTCGTGACGCGGCGAGCCAACCGCGCGGCGCAGCATTGCCGCCGCGGCCGGGTGGTGCTCTATGGGCGTCATGGGAAAGCGAGTCGCACTCTTCTGGCCGGGCGACGGCCGGTCCATCCCCAACGATCTGGCGCGGCCCAGCATGCTGCAGGCTACCGAGCAGCTCGAGAAGGCCCTGCGCAAGCTCGGGCGCGAGCCCTACCGCATCGAGGGTTTCCTGTCCAAACCCCACGAGTCCATCGAGAAGCTCGGCCCGGTGACCGATCCGATGATCGCCGTGTGCGTCCATTGGATCTACGGTCCGCATACGGTCGAAGGCGCCATCGGAAAAGACAATCCGTTGCTTCTGGCCAGCAACTTCTCAGGCCAGTGGCCCGGCCTCGTGGGCCTTCTGAACACCGGCGCCTGCCTCGAGATGATGGGCCGTCCGTTCTCCCGCGCCTGGACCGACGCCGCCGACTTCACCTCCGACGCGCAGTTCATGAGCCGCCTGGATGAATGGTGCTCGACCGGCCGCATCCACTACGAGCAGACCGGCTTGTCGTATCACGCCCCGGTTTCGCTCCAGGCCTCGGCCACCGCTCGCGTCGTGGCAGCGCAACTGCGCGCCCGTCGCGCCCTGATTCTCATGCTCGGCGACACGTCGATGGGCATGATCAACGGCTACTTCGGCCCGCGGCTGCTCGCCCGCCACGGCTTCAGCGAGCACAAGGTCGATCAGGCCTGGCTGCTCGATCGCGGCAAGCGCATCGCCCCGTCGCGCATCGACGACGCGTTCGCCTTCGTGCGGGAGCACGGCGTGACGTTCCACTGGAAGCAATCCGGCGCCGAGGACTTCGACGAGAGCGCGACCAAGGAGCAGCTGCGCGACTACCTCGCGGTGCTCGACCTGGTGGGCGAGTTCAAGGCCGACTGCATCGGCTGGCAATACCAGCTGGGGCTCATCCCTCTTCGTCCGCCGTCCGACTTCGCCGAAGGACTGCTCAATAGCGTATGCCGGCCCGAGTCCAACGGTGACACTATCGTGTGCTCCACCGAGGCCGATCAGGGCAATGCGGTGCCCATGGAGCTGATGAAGCGGCTGCTCACGGCCAAGGGGCTTCACCAGGCGGTCATGTTCCACGACGTGCGCTGGGGCGCGATGCACGAGGGCCGCTTCCTGTGGGTGCTGCTCAACTCCGGGTCGAGCTCCGCGTACGCGTTCAACCACGATCCGGACTCGCTGCGAGGCGTTCACTCCTACCGGCAACCGTCGCTGTACTTCCCCCACGCCGGCGGCACCTTCAGCGGCGAGAGCCTGCCGGGCAAGATCACCTGGTCGCGTGCTTACGTGCGAAACGACGAGCTGTGGATGGACGTGGGCAAGGGCGAAGTGGTGGCGCTTCCGCCCGAGGTGCGCGACGCCTGGTGGAACGGCACGACGCGCGAGTGGCCCCTGATGGTGGCCGATCTGGGCATGTCGCGCGACGCGCTGATGGCGCACTACCTGTCGAATCATGTCGCGGTCGCTTATGGGGATATCTTCGAGGAGATGGTGGCGCTGTCCCAGGAGCTGGGGTTCCGCGTTCGCGTGTGGGGCTGATCCGAGATGCAATCCGTTGGCTGCTACTTGGGAATCGACGTGGGCACGTCGAGCGTGCGCGCGGCGGTGTTCGACGGGGCGGGGCGCAAGCTCGGCGCGGGTGTGCACCCCATCCGTATCGGTCGTCCCGAAGAGGATTTCGTGGAACAATCCTCCGACGACATCTGGGAGGCGTGCGGCCGGTCGGTGCGCGACGCACTGGGGCAAGCGGGCCTTTCGCCGCAGGCCGTCGCGGGCATTGGCTTCGACGCGACCTGTTCGCTGGTAGCCCTTGATGCGCAGGATCGGCCGGTGACGATCAGCCCGACGGGCGACGATGCGTGGAACGTGGTGGTCTGGATGGACCACCGCGCCACGCAGCAGGCGTCGCGCATCAACGGCACGGGGCACGAGGTACTGCGCTACGTGGGCGGGCAGGTGTCCCCGGAGATGCAGACGCCCAAGCTGCTGTGGTTGCGGGAGCAAATGCCGCGGAGCTGGGCGCGGGCCAAGCGACTGCTCGATCTGCCCGACTTCCTGAGCTACCGCGCCACGGGCGTCGATGTGCGCTCCGAATGCACCACAACGTGCAAGTGGACCTATCTGGCCCACGAGGGCCGATTCCGCGACGACTTCTTCCGGCAGGTGGGGCTGGGCGATCTGGCCGACGATCGCTACGCAAGAATCGGCGCGCGGGTCAGGCCGGTGGGAGAGCGCGCAGGTGTGCTGTCCGAGACCGCGGCCCGCGAGCTGGGCCTCGCGCCGGGAACGCCCGTGGCGGTGTCGATCATCGATGCGCACGCCGGCGGGCTGGGTGTCCTGGGATTCAGCGATAACGGCGCGGCGCCGTCGCCGGAAACGCTCGAGGAGCGATTGGCACTCATCGGAGGCACGTCGACGTGTCACATGGCGGTGACGCGGGAGCCGAAGTTCGTTCCCGGCGTGTGGGGACCTTACTATTCGGCAATGGTACCGGGAATGTGGCTGACCGAGGGCGGGCAGTCGGCGACCGGCGCGCTGCTCGATCACACGGTGTTCTCCCATGCAAGGGGCCGCGAGCTTCGGGAGCAGGCCGACGCCGCGGGCACGCATGTCTACGAGCTGCTCAACGCGCGGGTGGCCGACTTGGCGATCGGACTGCCCTTCGCGGCAATGCTCACGCGCGAGCTGCACGTGCTGCCCGATCATCACGGCAACCGATCGCCCCGCGCCGACCCGTCGCTGCGCGGCATGGTCAGCGGGCTGCGCCTCAGCGATACAATGGATTCCCTCGCGGTGCTGTATCTCGCCACGGTCCAGGCCCTGGCTCATGGAACACGCCACGTGCTCGACGAGATGAACGCCCATGGCCACCACATTCGCACGCTGGTGGCCACGGGCGGCGACGCGAAGAACCCGCTGTTCCTGCGGGAGCACGCGGACGTGACGGGCTGCCGCATCGTGCTGCCGCGGGAGCCCGACGCGGTGCTGCTGGGCGCCGCGATGCTGGGCGCCGTGGCCTCGGGGCACATGGCCTCGGTCGTGGAGGCGATGGCTGCGATGAGTGGGACCGACCGGGTCCTCGAGCCGTCCGGCGGCGCGGTGGCCCGCTACCACGAGGCCAAGCACAGGGTGTTCCTGCGCATGTGCGAAGATCAGATGGCCTATCGGGCGATGATGGAAGCGGGCGGATGACCGAGGTACACGGCAGGGATGCGTCGACGTGACTTCACGCTGGGGCTCGCGATAGCGGCTGGGCCGTGGGGGTGCAAGGTCGTGGCGGCCCAACACTTCCTGCGTGCCCTGGGCAGAGTTGCTCAGGCACTGCTTCGATGAAGACGTGCTTGCGTGCCCACGGTGCCACGCGCGCTTGGAGCCGATCGCCGTCATCCGGCAGCAGGAGGTGATCGACCGAATCCTGCGGCACCTGGCCTTGCCGCTCGCGCCCGCTGAGCTGACCCACCCCGACACCGTGGCCATCGACGTCACGGGCGAGCCCCTGCCGGACTGGGTGGTCGGCGTCCACCCCGATCCGCCTGACGCTATCGAGCGCGCCCCGCCGGGCGAATGGGATTGCGTGGATCCCCCCGCGCCTGACGGCTGACGCGACCATGACGTCGGCGTGATGGGGGAGCGGCGTGCGCGTAGCGGCGCGTGGCGCGGCGTCGAGGTGTGCGCGGCGATCGGGGATGATGGGCGAAGACGCTTGGAAACGAGCCTCGAAGGGGCAGGGTCGAGGGCGTGAAGGTTCGTGACGTGGCGACTCGGAAGGCACATGGCGATGCGTTGGCTACGCGCCAATCCACGAACCCCAGATTCAAGTCAAGATGCGTTGACCGCATTTCCGCATTCGTAGACGCTCGCGCCTCCACCGATCACGGAGGTGCGGATGATGCGGATAATGCGATCGTGGTTGACAGGCGCGGGAGGTGGGCACCAAGTATCCCAGGGGGCGACGAACACATCGAGTGATGCAGCCGATGGAATTCATGGCGCGGCTGGCCGCGATCGTGCCGCCCCCGCGCTTCCCGCTCTGGCGCTCGATAGGTGGCGGACCGGAGGCCGCGGAGATGTCTTGACCACCCAGGCCGCCCGCTACGACGCCAGCAGCCCGCGCACCAGCGTCTCGCACTCGTCGTGCGTCATGATCCGCGGTACGGGGTAGTCGGGGTGGGCTTCGCGCAGCGCGCGGTCGACGATGAGCGGGATGTCCTCGGCCCTCAGCTCCTTGATCGTGGTCGGGATTCCCATGTTGCGATTCATCTGCTCGACACGCTCGATGAAGCGCGCGGCCAGGTCCGACTCCGGCTCACCGTGGTGGCCGATGCCGGCGACGACCGCGAGGCCCGCCAGCTTGTGCTCGGCCTCGACGCGGCAGAACTTGAGCACATGGGGCAGGATAATCGCGTTGGCGAGGCCGTGGGGCACGCCGTACAAGCCGCCCATGTTGTGCGCAATCGCGTGGACATATCCTACGTACGCGCGTGTGAAGGCTGCCCCGGCACAATAGGACGCCAACGACATCTTGTAGCGAGCGTCGAGGTTCGCCCCGTTCTTGTAGACCTCCTCGAGGTTCTCGAAGATGAGCCTGGTCGCCTTCTCCGCGTTGTAGTCCGTGAACTCGGTTCCGTTGAGCCCGATGTACGCCTCGATGGCATGCGTCAAGGCGTCCATGCCTGTGGCCGCGGTGATGGACGGAGGCAGCCCCTTCATCAGCTCCGGGTCGAGCACGGCGATCTTGGGGATGAGCTTGAGGTCGTTGATCGCGAACTTCTCGTGCGTGGCGGCGTCGGTGATCACGCCCACGACGGTCGTCTCCGATCCGGTGCCCGCCGTGGTGGGCACACAGAAGAAAGGCGGTATCGGCAGCACGACCTTGAACAGGCCCTTCATGCGCCGGACCGACAAGAAGGGGTTGGCGATCCTCGCGCCGATGATCTTGGCGCAGTCGATCGGCGAGCCGCCGCCGAAACCGATGATGCAGTCGCAGTGGTTCTCCTTGTAGCAAGCCACGCCGGCCTCGACGTTCTCGATCGTCGGGTTGGGCTGCACGTCGTCGAACACCGTGTACGCGATGCCCTTCTCCTCGAGGGAGTCCAGGAGCGATCGCGGGAGGCCGATCTGCATCAGCACCTTGTCCGTGACGAGCAAGACATGGCCCAGACGCCGCACGGCGATGTTTTCCGCCAGCTGCTTGACGCTTCCAGGGCCGGTCAGCAGGGCCGGGACCGGGAACGGGATGACCGATGCGGTTACCTTCATCACCCTCTGCTGCGTTCGGTACAGCGCCTTCTTGACGGTCCAGAGCATGGTGTCCTCCTGTGCGAAAACGACGGCGGCCGCGGGGATCTAGCCTTGCCTCGCCGGGCCTTGGGTTCGGTCACCGCATGCGGAGCATACTCCAGAAGAGCTTCTGTCGCCTCCCACGGAGGCTCCCGGGCCGCTTCGCCGTCTTCCCGCCTTGGTCCCGTCGGCCCGCGGGTTTGGCGGCGCAGCGGTATCGGTGCGCGGTGGCAACGTGGCCCTGAGCGGCATCGCAACGTTGGGGCACCGTTGGTGGAGGCTTGCGTGGCGCGGGATCGGGGGAACTGAGGAGCTCAATCCACACGTCATCCGGTGGTTGCATCTTTGGCATTGACCAGGGGGTCCAAGCTCGCCCGCCCCGAGGCATCCGCTGGTGCGCTACGACGGCGAGGAACTTCGCATGTGGGTGCCAGGCAGCCGCGGCGTGATCGAGAACGTCTTGCCCGCGTTCGAGACCGCGGGAATGGAAGTGCAGCGGTCGGCGTATCGATCCATGTCGCACGACCGGCTGCACGGCACTCGGCTCGTCAACCAGAAGCCGGTCTTGTGCGCGAGTTGCCACGGCACCCCGGTGCCGGGACAAGCAGACAAGGGCTCGGCGGGCATGTATCTATCCGCCGCCATTCACACGTACCACGCGCCGCGCGGGGCGACCCGCTACAACTGCCACCCTGGGTCGCAGACACGCTGCAGCCGCAGCCCGCCGCATACCGCGGTGAGCGGCAACCGCACCCGCACCACGTGCCACGGCGACAGGACCCGGGTCGGCCAGACAGCCATGACCGGCGCCCGCGTTCCCTGGAGCAATGAGCCCAAGTGCGTGACCTGCCACGCCGGCGTGGCGGGCGTGGATACCGGCGATCCGCTCTATCGCAATGCGACCGGGCACGGAAACGTCCATTGCGCCCGCTGCCACGGCAGCCCCCATGCGATGGTTCCCGGCAGGGAGGCCTCGGACAACTATCAAGCAATGCAGTATCAACACTCGCCCAAGACCATCGGATCCTGCGGCGCCTGTCACGACAACTCGAAGGGAGAGAGCGCTTGCGAGCTCGCAGATCAGCACGCCGGCCCTGGCGCCACGCCGTCGGCCTGCAATGTCTGCCACACGGACGTGAGCGCGAATACCGCGCAATAGCCGCAAGCCTTTTCGCGGAAAGCGCGCTGAACGGGGGACGGCGCTCCCCTTTCCCGCGCTGCTCGTTCGGTAGGTGCGCGGGTGCGGCGTGTCCGGAGTCGTTGCCGGGTCAACACCCGAGCCCCTAACCCGGGGCCCGAGCCTCTACTTGGGCGGCGCGAACTCGGTGGCGCACCCGAACTGGATGTCGATCTTCGAACCGGGCTTGCCCTGTATCCAGGTGCACGTCGACGGGCACACCAGCACCTTGGTCGGATTCGTCAAGTCGTCGTAGTACCAACCGTTGTCCACGTTGGCGCAGTCCGCCACGCCCGGTACGCGGCCGATGCGCGTGCGGCTGCCGTCGCCGTCGACGAAGTCCAGGTTGACCATGTTGGGGTTCAAGGTCTCGCCCGACGGCGGCGCCGGAATGACCCATTCACAGCTGAGCTGGGCGCTGGCGATGACGGACGTGGCGAACTGCTGGAACACGGGATCGAAGTCCTGCGCGCACAGGTCCGCTCCCACACCGCCCGTATCCGCCACCAGCTCCTTGTACGCCACGCCTTCGCCGCTCGGCGCCGCGTAGGTGCAGCACGGCTCGGTCGACGAGATCGCGCACGCATCCTCCTTGCCTAGATACGAGAAGATGCTGTGGAAGTGGTAGTTTGTCACCGCCGGGCTCAGGCTCGCCAGCGCGTCCTCGAACTGCTGCGCAGTCCAGTCCGACCCGTCGTCCGTGATCACCACGAAGTGCGTGACGGCCGTGGGCCGCAGCGACGGCTTCCACTGGTCGTAGGTGTCGATGATCCGCGAGAGCGCCTTCTGGCTCGGAATGCGCAGATCGATATGCAGATAGGCCGGAGGATTGCTGTCCGCGTACGGACCACCATCGGGACAGCCCCCCAGAGCGCCCAGCGGATCGTCGACGCAGATTCCCCAGTTGTTCGGGTGTCCGTCGCAGTCCCCCGGAAGACACGAGATCATCACGATGTGCGGGTCCAGCCCCTCGTCCGCGATCTTCTGGGAGAACGCATTGAGGTTCTGCCGCGTCCACTCGATCTCGTCTCGCATGCTCGGCGAGTTGTCCACCGCGAAGATCACGTCGGCCGGCTGGAACGTGTTCTTGGCGACCTCGTCCACCGCCACGCACCCTTCGAACGTCGCGTCGCCGGGATCCCCCGCGTCGGGCAAGATCGCGCCGCCCGCACCCGATGCGCCCGCGCCGCCCGTACCCGATGCGCCCGCACCGCCCGTGCCGCTTCCGCCGGCTGCCGCCCCGCCCCCGGCGGCTTGCGCACCCGTGTTGCTGTCGCCACCGCAGCCCGCCGCTACCCCGCAAGCAGTCCCCGCCGCCAAGACCACCACGGCCGCTACCGTCCGAATTCGCATCGTCATCTTCGCGCTCCCTTGGCTGCCGACCAGGGCCGGCGTTGCTCCGTTCGTGCCGCGACCCGGCCCCGATGATGGACCGCTGGGAGATCCGAGCGGTTTTCGCGTTCCGTGAGCCGTCGCACAACCGATGCTACGCCGAGTCGTCAGGCCGGACAACGCCCGGATGGTGCCCGATGCCAAACGATGGAAACAACCGACTGTCCACCCGCCGCGAGCGGTACGCGGGCGTCGCGCGATGACGAACTGCGCGACCAGTTGCACGAACTTCGGCCCCACGAAGTCGCGGATCCGCGTTGCCGACGCGGCGTGGGAGATGGGTTCGGGCGGAACAGGCAACCAGACCGCCGGTGGGAATCCGAAGTGCGCGCGCCTGCAGCGGTATCGCCGCTACCCCTCGGGCTTGAGCTCGAACGTCACGTTGCGCACCACCACCGCATCGGGCCCGGCACACCGGAATTCGCCCTTGAGCACCCCAGCCTTCAGCTCGCCCGTCCCACTGCCCGTCATCGCCCCAGGCAATGTCGGATCTTTCGGCATCAGGGAGATGCGCAGCTCCTTGCCGTCGTACACGCCCGATACGATCTGATCGCCCAGCGGTCCCGACGCCGTCCCCTCCACGGTCGTGCCCCGCACGCTGATCGCGAGCTTGCCCTCACCGATCGCCGTGGTGCCGTCGTCCTTCTTCCACGTCACGTCCTTGACCTTGTCGGGCGTCTCGAGCTTGGCCTTCTTCGCGTCGTAGACCCCTGCCCACCGGGTGGCCGCTTGGGGCGCGACGGCAGGAGCCGACGACACGGCGGGGGCTGCGACCGATGCGGACGGGCGCGCGGAGGCAACGCGCGCGGGCGATGCCACGGAGGCGGCCGATCCGACCGTGGACGATCCGGGCGGCGACGACCGATCGCAGCCAGCCAGCGCGAGCAACACGCTCGCGGCCGCCACGAACCTGCGCAGCGTCGTCACAACGCACCTCCCGAGGTGGTTCGAGCGTGGATGCGTACGCCCAGCTCGCCGTCGACGTCGACCAACTCGCCTTGGGCGACAGCCACGCCGCCGATGCGCAGCACGGCGCGCTCGGCGATGCGTGTTCCGGTCATGACGACATCGCCGGGCTGCAACGCCGCCCATTCGCGCGCCGAAAGCGTGACCGCGCCGAGCTCGACTCGCACCACCACGGGCGCCTCTGCGATCACGTCGGCGGCTGTCGGCTCAGTGTCGGCGCCCGCTGCGGGAACCTCGTCCGGGTCGGTCGTCTTCGCGTCGGCATCAACCTGCATGACGCCTTCCCCTAGCACGATCCGTCCATCGGCGTGCAAGTTCGCCGGAAGCGCGAGCTCGCCATGCTGCGCGCACAGCAGCACAGTCCCTTGCAGGCCTGGCCCGTCGCGTCGAATCGTCCATCCGTCGCCGGGCAACCACGCGTCTCCCGCGCGCATGGTCTCGAGCTCGTCGCGCATCCCGGCAGAGCACGACGCCACCACGCGAAGCTCCAGCGGCGTGTCACCCATGGATGCGAGCGCCGCCAAGTCGAATCGCAGCTCTCCGCTCGTGGGTCGCTCGCGCAGCAGAGCGAAGACCGATACCGAGAACGCATCGTCGCCCACGATCGCAGTAACGTCGATGGTCAGCTGGGAAGAGCCGTCGGCAGCGGCGAAACGTTGGCGCGCCTGCTGGTCGACGGCGACCAAGCGCATCGGCGGCGCTGGGTTGGGCAACTCGGAGCGGACAGCACGTCGGGCGACGGCGGCCGAGAACGCGCCGACGGTGGCCTGCACGAGCGCTGGGGCGGGCTGGGTGTCATCGACCCAGGGCGCGACGCGGCCGAGCAAGGTAGCGGTAATGCGCGCGGCCAGGGCAGGCTCGAGGCACAGGAGCACGAGGAAAGAGGCATCGGGCGACGACAGCAGGGCCAGGGCGCCGACGGGCATGGGCGTATGGGCGAGCCATGGCCGCACGCGTCCGGGCAGGAGCCGGACAGGCTCACCGAGGATGCTGGCCGCGGCCGAGGCGAGCGCGGCGGCGTCGGATCGGTCGTTCAGGGCCTGACGCACGGCGCGCAGGGGTGCGATCGCGCTGCGAGGCACGCGGTCGATGCGGTCCCACGGATAAGGCTTGGGCTGGATCACGACGACGCCGCGAGTTTGGTGGTAGGCTCTTCGGGCTGGTTCCCAGGAGGTCCCATAGCATGCGTCGCGCCTGGCTGAATGTACCGATCGTCTTGTGCTTCGTTGCAGCGGCATCGACTGCCTTGGCAGGGGGCAAGAACGACAAGGGCAAGGACAAGGACAAGAAGGAGAGCGCCACGTCGGCGGAGCCAGCGGCCAGCGGTCCGAGGCGGGATCCCCGGGGGATCACCGGCATCAGCCCGTTCATGGAGCTGGCCAACCAGGGCGCGGCGGCGTACGTGGCGCAGGACTACGCAAAGGCCATCGAGATGTTCCAGAAGGCCATCGAGAAGGAGCCGGAGCGGGCGTTCGGCCATTACCTTCTGGGCGAGGCGTATCTCGCCAACAAGCAGCTCGACAAGGCCGAGGAGGCTTGGCAGGCCGCGCTTCGCTACGCCGACAAGGACAACGCCACCAAGGCCAAGGTGCTGTTCGTGCTGGCCGACCTGCGTGAGCGCCAGGGCAAGCTGGCCGAGGCGGCCACGGCCTGGAAGCAATACGAAACGTTCGTCAATGCCAACGCGGGCGTGGGCTTCGCCGCCACCGCGACCGAGCGTCAGAAGGTCATCGCGAACCACGATGTCCTCGCCGTGGAGTACGCGAAGGTCAAGGAGCGCATCGAGCAGCGGCAGCGCGAGGCCGCAGAGAAGAAGAAGTAGCTCGTGCCGGATGGAGGCGGATCAATGCGTGCTCATTTCGCGGCAGTTGTGGGCATCGGCGCGGCGACGGTCATCCTCGGTGCAGCGGGGCCATCCTACGCGGACCCGCCCGGACCCAACGCCCTTCCGATCAACGTCATCTCGATCAAGACCGACGAGGCGGATGCGCAGGCCGACGCGCTGACCAGCGCGTTGAAGGCCGAGGTTCGTCGCCTGCCCGGTTGGTCGCTGGCCGACGGCGACTACTCCCTCGAGGTGCTCACGATTGCGCTTCGTTGCCCGTCGCCGCCGGACGCCGCGTGCGAGATGCGCATGGGCGACGAGATCAAGTCCAACCGCTACATTTGGGGAACGCTCGACAGGGCGCCGGGAAAGACGGTCGCCGGCAAGCTGCACCTGTGGACCCGCGATCACGGCCAGACCTCGGTGGACATCTCGTTCAGCAGCAACATCACGGAGGCGAACGACGACGGGCTGCGCAAGGTGGTGCGCGACGCACTCGCGCAGTTGACGGGCGGACCGCCGAAGGGATCGGTGAAGATCTCGGCAGGTGACGTCAACGGGCAGGTTTTCGTGGATGGGGAGCCCTCGGGCGCGATCAAGGGCGGCACCGCGACGATCATCGTGCCCGTGGGCAACCACAAGGTCGAGGTTCGGGCGCCCGGCTACAGCACCACATCGGGCGAGGTGAGCGTGGCGCCCAACGGGGCGGTGTCGTTGAGCCTGGCGCCGCTGGCCGCGGAGGAGAGCGGCGGGGCTGGGAGCAAGCCGAACATGCGGCGCATCGGCGCCTACAGCGCGTTGGCCGCCGGCGGGGTGCTGGCGATCGGCGGCCTGTACTCGTCCACCAAGGTCAACTCGATCAACAACGACCACGGCTTCTCGCAGTATCGCAAGGCGATGCCCGCGGGCACGAACGTGTGCGACGCAGCCAACAGCGGCACGCGGGCGCTCGACGGCGTTGGCGCGGCAGCGCCGGCGGACGTTGCCGACATGTGCTCGCGAGCCAGCAAGTTCGAGGCGCTCCAGTGGGTGTTTTTCGGGCTGAGCGCGGTATCGATCGGGGCGGGGACCTATCTGCTCGCCACCGAGCCGGCCACCGAGCAGTCCGCGCCACCGCCGGCCGCAGCGCGGGTCCAGGTGTTGCCGGCCGCCGGCCGCGGCTCGGGCGGCGTGGACGTGCGCCTGGTGTTCTGATCGGCGCGGGTCCCACGAACATGCGCGTGGTTGCGGGAAGGTATGGTGGGCGACGGCTCAAGGCGCCGCCCGGGGGAGCCACTCGCCCCACGGTCGAACGCGTTCGCGAAGCGCTGTTCAACATCCTGGGCGGCAGCGTGGCAGGGGCGCGCGTGCTGGACTGCTATGCGGGCTCCGGCGCCCTCGGCATCGAGGCGCTCTCGCGCGGAGCCGCCCATGCGGTGTTCGTCGACAAGGGGCGGGTCGCCGTGGAGATCATTCGGCAGAACCTGGCCACCGTGGGCGTGCGCCAGCCCGACGGTGCTCATGTGCTCCAACGCGCCCTGGAAACGAGCGGCCCTGCTCTGCGGGACCTCGGCCCGTTCGATCTGGTCCTGGTCGACCCACCATTCGCCTCCGTGCGTGACGGCTCCGCGTTGACAGCCCTCGGCGCCGTGGTGCGCGCCGGCGTGCTCGCCCCTGACGCCCTCGTGATCCTCGAGGTGCCGTCGGACCAAGCCAACCCGGTGGTCGAGGGTCTGTGGGAGGAGAGCGCGCGCCCGTACGGCGACACGAGGCTCGTTTTCCTCCGCCCTGGCGAAATTCGGCAGATTTCAGACAATATCGTGCGCCCGTAGCCCACTTTCTGTATACTCCGCGCGCTTCGTTGCACGAAGGGTCGCACCTCATGGGTCAAGGTTCCATCGCTCCTCGTCCGTCGATCCCCTCCAAGGTTCCGACCAGCTCCGGTGGCGGTTGGTACATCGCGGGGATCATCATCCTGCTGTTGCTCATCGTCGGTCTGGTCTGGTGGAAGCTCAGCCGGCCGCAGCCCGTCGCACAGCCGCCGGTGATCCAGTCGGTGACCGCGATCAACACGGAGCCCTCGCCCGTTCTGGATATCCCCATGCCCCCGGCGCTCGACGCCGCGGTGGATGCCGAGTCGGACGCGAAGGCGCCGGTGGTCGGAGGCGGGGAGAATCTGTGCGCTGGACCGTGCCGCGGTGATGCGCCAGCCGCGCTGCAGACCGCTCTGTCCGGTGCCGGCGCGGCCTCGCGCGGCTGCTACGAGCGCGCCTTGCGCAACGACCCTACCCTGGCCGGCAGAATCGTGGTGTCGGTACGCGTCGCCTCCAACGGCAACGTGTGCGGAGCAAACATTTCCCAGAACACGCTGGGCTCCGGCGGCGTGGCCGAGTGCGTTCTCGGCCTGTTCCGCAACAAGCACTTCCCCGGCGCAACCGGAGGCAAGTGCGTCGACGTCAACGTGCCCATGTCGTTCACTCCCAGGGAGACCAAGAAATGACGGTCCGTCCTTCCGCCTGGTTCGCCTTGGCTGCGGCGCTGGCGCTGTCGGGTGTCGCGGCCTGCGGGTCCAACGAACCCTCGGGCACCACGCCCGTCTGCAACAAACCGGACGCTTCGGACTGCTTCACGCTGCCCGACGGAGGTCCGGCACCGAGCTCGCAGCCCGAAGCATCGACGGGCGACGACGCTTCCGGCGACGGCGCGGCCACCAGCGACTGACCTCGAGCGCTTGCCCCGGCAAGCCGGCCGTCGCATACGGTACGGATCATGCCGGACCGATTCGAACTGGTTTCTTCGTTCCTCCCCAAGGGAGATCAGCCCAGGGCCATCGAGGCTCTGTGTGCCGGCCTCCGGGAGAACAAGCGTTACCAGACCCTGCTCGGAATCACCGGGAGCGGCAAGACCTTCACGATGGCTCACGTCATCGCGCAGATGAACCGCCCCACCCTCATCATGGCGCCGAACAAGACGCTGGCTGCCCAGCTGTTCGGCGAAATGCGCGAGCTGTTCCCGCGCAACGCCGTCGAGTACTTCGTCAGCTACTACGACTACTACCAGCCCGAGGCCTACCTGCCGGTCAGTGACACCTACATCGAGAAAGACTCGATCATCAACGACCAGATCGACCGCATGCGCCACAGCGCCACGGCCTCCCTGCTGTCGCGTCGCGACGTGATCATCGTTGCTTCCGTCTCATGTATCTACGGCATCGGCTCCGCCGAGAGCTACGCCGGACTTCTCATCCGCATCGAGAAGGGCACCGAGGTTCGTCGCGACGACCTGCTGCGCCGCTTGGTCGACGTGCAATACCAGCGCAACGACGTCGACTTCCACCGCGGCACGTTCCGGGTGCGGGGCGACATCGTGGAGGTGTTTCCCGCCTACGAGCAGGACAAGGCGATCCGCATCGAGTTCTTCGGCGACGAGGTCGAGGCCATCCGCGAGATCGATCCGCTCCGGGGCAAGGTCACGGGAACGCTGGAGCGATATGCCATCTTCCCCGGCTCGCACTATGTCACTCCGGAAGCCCAGCTTCGCGTGGCCATCGAGTCGATCCGAGCCGAGCTTCACGAGCGACTCCAGACCTTCGACGCCGACGGCAAGCTGCTCGAGAAGCAGCGCATCGAGCAGAGGACGATGTACGACCTCGAGATGCTCGAGCAGATGGGCTACTGCCAGGGCATCGAGAACTACTCGCGCCACCTGTCCCAGCGAAAAGCCGGAGAGCCCCCACCCACCCTGGTCGACTACTTCCCCAAGGACTTCCTGCTGTTCATCGACGAGAGCCACCAGACGGTCCCGCAGATCAAGGCCATGTACCAAGGCGACCGTTCCCGCAAGGTGACCCTGGTCGACTATGGCTTCCGCTTGCCAAGCGCCCTGGACAACCGCCCCTTGCGCTACGACGAGTTCGCGCAGCACGTGCACCGGTGCGTGTTCGTGTCTGCGACGCCGGCCGACGAAGAGCTGGGGCTGTGCGGCGGCGAGGTGGTCGACCAGGTCATTCGGCCCACGGGCTTGGTCGATCCGGAGGTCGAGGTGCGCAAGGTGACAGGGCAGGTCGACGATCTGCTCGGCGAGATCAGGACTCGCGTGGAGCGCGACGAGCGCGTGCTGGTCACCACCCTGACCAAGCGGATGGCCGAGGATCTGACGGACTACTATCGGGAGCTTGGGGTACGGGTGCGCTACCTGCACTCGGATGTGGAAACGCTCGAGCGCATCGAGCTGCTGCGGGATCTGAGGCTAGGCGAGTACGACGTGCTGGTGGGCATCAACCTGCTGCGAGAAGGGCTCGACCTGCCGGAAGTCTCGCTGGTGGCGATTCTCGACGCGGACAAGGAAGGCTTCTTGCGCAGCGCGCGGTCGTTGATCCAAACCATCGGCCGGGCGGCGAGAAACGTCCACGGCAAGGTCATCATGTACGCCGACCGCGTGACGCAAGCGATGGATGAGGCGATCCGAGTCACCGATGGGCGTCGGGAGAAGCAGCAGGCCTACAACCTGGCGCACGGGATCACGCCGGAGACGGTCCGCAAGGCGGTGCTGGATCTGTCGCCGTCGTCGGGCAACAACGACTACTACGCGGTGCCGCGGGTCAAGCGAGGCGCCGAAGGCCGGCTGGAGACCGAGGACGCGGGCGATTCGCTGGCCCGGCGCATCGAGGAGTTGCGGGCGCAGATGTTCCTGGCGGCCGAGAACCTCGACTTCGAACGCGCCGCGATGCTGCGCGACCAGCTCAAGAGCCTGCGGGCGCTGGACACGTCGTCTGCCGCCGAGCTTCCTGCCCGCAAGCACGCCAAGCCCTCTCGAGGCCGCTCGCCCGCCCGGCCTCGGAAACGACGGTAGGGCCGTCCGGCCCGACGCGCCCGGGGCTCGTCGATGCTGCGGCCACGACGCTTGCCCGAATCGATTTCTTCTCATGCCGCCGTTCCTTTGCGACACTGAGCACCCATGGCGTCCCGCTCACGAACCGCCCGGCGCCTCACGCTCGCCGTGCTTCTAGCCGCGGTCATCCCGCTGGCGGGCGCGATCTATGTTGCGCGCAGCATGGTCGGCAGCGTCTCGTCCCAGCTGTACAACCCGCGGGTCGGCGCCGAGCTGGAACAATCGTTGGAGCTCTACCAGGAGCTCGCCCAATCGAAGAAGGAGGGCATGCGTTACGAGGCGACCGCCATCGCCGCGCGCGAAGGCCTGCGCGCCGCCGCCATCCTTCATCACAAGCCGAGCCTCGTGCAGGAACTCGACGAGATCTTCCCCGCCTACAACAACCTCGTCGTGCTCGGCGTGACCGATTCCGAGGGCAACGTGCTGGCCGAGAAAAAGCGCGACAAGCCCGTGGACGAGTCCACCGAGCTGCAGCTGGAAGTCCGTCGCCCGCTCTCCGACAAGGACGACGGGCCCGTGCTGTTCGCGGTGTTCGTCACGCCCCGCGCGCGCTTCGACCAGCTCGATCAGGCCTCGGAGACCGTGCGCCTGTACCGTCAGATCGAGGCGGCGCGCGCTCAGGTCGAACGCACCCACCTGTATGTCTTCGCCTTGCTGCTCGCGCTCACCATGTTGGGAGCCGTGGCCGTCGGCACGCTGCTGGCCCGCGGGGTTACCCGACGCATCGACCAGCTTGCCAAGGCCACGCAGGCGGTGGGCAAGGGCGACTTGCACGTGCGTGTGCCCGTATCGGGCAACGACGAGATCACCAACCTGGCCGAGGCGTTCAACACCATGCTTCAGGAGGTGGAGCGCAGCCGTGCGCGCATCGAGTTCCTTCAGCGAATGGGAACCTGGCAGGAGATCGCGCGGCGCCTCGCCCACGAGATCAAGAACCCGCTCACGCCCATCCAGCTCGCAGTCGAAGAGGCACACGTGCGCTACCAGGGCGAGGATGAGCGCTACCGGCAGCTGCTGGAGACCACGCTCAAGGTCGTGCAGGAGGAAGTTGCGACGCTGCGGCGGCTGGTGACCGAGTTCAGCGCGTTTGCCAGGCTTCCGCGAGCCGAGCTGAGCGAAGCCGACGCCTGCGAGTTCCTGCGGGAGCAGCAGAGGCAGATGGAGCTGTTCCACGACGACGAGTCCGGCCTGCAGACGCTCGACGGCGACCAACTCGAGAGCGTGGTGGATGTGGTGTGGGAAGTGCCTCCCGGTCCCCTGCGGGTTCACATGGACAAGCAGATGCTGCACCGTGTGCTGGTCAACCTGGTTCGCAACGCCGCGCAGGCCGTGCGCGACGAGCACAGCGGCAGGAAGGGACGCGTGCGTGTCGCCCTGATCGCGCAGGATGAGCAGTGGGTTCACCTGGAGGTGGACGACGACGGACCCGGTATCCGCGAAGAGATGCGCGAATCGGTGTTCGACCCGTACATCACGACCAAGCACGACGGGACCGGGCTGGGCCTTTCGATCGTCAAGAAGATCGTGATGGAGCACGGCGGCACGATCGACGCCGGCTCCAGCCCGTGGGGAGGCGCTCGCATGACCATCCGCTTGCCGCGCTCCGGAACGGCCGCGTCCACCGCGGCGCTCGAACAGTTCGTGGGACCGTCGAGCTCCAGACGCCCGTCCGGTCGCCCTGCGGGCGGAACGGTCAGCGACGCATGACCTGGCTGGACGGCTGGATCTTGCCGTTGACGGCCGTGCCGCGCACGTACAGCTCGGTGGCAGGTTGACCGGCGACCGGGTAGCCGCGCGCGATGACCTCCCAGGTCTGCGTGGCCGGGTCGGTCTTGAGCTCGTACTGGAAGTACTGCGGAGCGCCCCGCAGGTTGAATCCCGTGCACTTCCATCCGGGCGCGTCCCACGAGGTCGGCTGGGACTGCCACGGACCGTTGCGGACCTGGTCGAGGCTCGGAGGCACGGGCGGGGCGCTCGGGCAGAACTCGGGCGGTGTGCGCTGCGTGGCCGTCGCCAGCCCCACGCTGATCGCCTTGAGGTTGTTCTTGGCCTCGCTCTCGATGTTGAGCGCTTGCGAGGCGATGACGTCCCGACGCATCAGCTCCGCGCAGCGCGGCACGTCCATGCCCGGCACGCTCGGCGGATTCTTGAGCGCCTCGAGCACCGCCTGGTAGGGCGACTTGCCCGCCTTTCGGGCGGCCTTGACCTCCTTTTCGATGGCGCGGCCGAGGCGCGTGCACTTGAGCTCGGCTTCCTGCGCCTCGGCGTCGGTCAGCGGCTGGATGCCCGGCGGATTCGACTGATCGGCTGGCACACCCGCAGCGGCCGCGGGCGCGGCCGAGGAGACGGCAGGCGCTGCGGTGGGTGCGGTCGTGGGCTGCGTTGCGGGCGGCACGGGCTCAGGCGCAGCAGCCGTGCTGGGGACGCCGGGCGTTCCCGCAACGGGTGTCGCGGTGCTCGACGAGTTGGCTGGTACGCATGCGGCCACCGATGCGCTCAAGACCGCGGCCAGAACAATGTAGTGGTTCCTCATCCTGCACGCCCCTTTCGGCTCGCGCATGCATATCACAGTTGGGAGGCGTTCGGCGCGAACACCCCTTGGACCCGGGATCCGCGAATGCTCGGCCGGCGCCGCGATGCGTCGGCGAGCCCCCACGACGCACCCAACCCGGTCCTGGCGTCTCCAACCACCCGGCAGCAGGCCCCCCTCGAAACCGATGGCCTCCTCGAGCGTAATGGATAGCGTATGACACAACAGGCTCACGCCATGACCGAATCATCCTCCGTGCCCGCGACCAAACCCATCGCCCGTCGCTCGTTTCACGCTGCGACCCTGGCCCTGGGCTTGGCGGTGCTCGCGGGGTTCACGTTGCTGCCGCATCTGGCTCGTCCGTTCAGCGGGATGGTCGGCAAGCCCGCGCCGGACTTCACGCTCTCCTCGATCAGCCCCGATGCCCCCGGCGACCGCGTGACCCTGTCGTCGCTCAAGGGCAAGGCCGTGATTCTCGCGTTCTGGGCGTCGTGGTGCGGACCGTGCCGCGCCGAGGCGCCGTCGTTGGACCGGTTGTCCAAGCGCCTCGCAAGCCAGGACGTGGTGGTGCTCGGCGTCAACACCAGCGACAACAAGGCCAATGCGATGCAATTCGCAAGTTCCGCCGGCTTGTCGTACCCCCTGGTTATCGACACGGACAGCGAGGTCGCGACTGCCTACGGCGTGTCGAGCCTGCCGACGATCGTGGTGGTGGACAAGGACGGCAAGGTGGCGGCGGTGCGCAGCGGCCTGTCGGACGAGGGCTCGCTGGAAGAGCTGGCGCTCGCAGCGCGATAGAGGCCGACTCGGCGGACGAAGCCGAAGGCTCGGCGGAAGGCTTCTTGACGAACACGTTGCGTAGCCAGACGCGGATGCCCTCGAACACGGAGTAGATCGCCGGCACCACGAGCAGCGTGAGCATCGTGGAGGCAGCGGGGCCCGCAGCACGCACGTGAACGACTCGGGCATCAACTGGCCCTGGCCGCTGAACTCGAGCCGGACGTCCGGGGGGACGATGTCCTTGGCTGGCGGTGGTCTACTTGCCAGTGCTCCTCCGGCTGCGTCGCCAGCTCGTGTACGCCAAGCTTCCCAAGGACGACCTCGATCCGCTCGTGCTCGAAGCGTTCTGGTGGCGATTGCCTCCTATCGCCGCGACGCGTGGCGCGGCCTCACGCCGATCGGTCGGTCGCGAAAGAACAGATCGCCGAAGTCCTGGACCTTGGGGCACGTCACAGCGGTTGGGAGGGCGCGCGAGTGCAGCGGAGCAAGCGCAGCGAGGCGCAGGCGAGCGACCGATGTTTGCGCGCCAATCTCCGTGATAGGTTCCAGTCCCTGACCATGCACCGCATACGGCGCTTCTTCGATACCCACCAGCGCGAGGCGGGATGGGTTGGCATTGCCGTTCTCGCTTGTCTCCTGGTTTGGTTCACGCACGCCCAGCTCGCCGCCGTCGGCGACTGGAGGGTCGACGACGCCTACATCACATTTTCGTTTTCCAAGAACCTCGCGACCGGTCACGGCCCCACCTTCAGCCACGGCGTGAGGGTCGAAGGCTATTCCAATTTCCTGTGGATGTTGGTCATGGCGGTCGGGTACGTCTTCCGGCATGATCTGGCGGCCTACGGCGCGGCGCGCGTGCTGTCCGTCATCCTGCTCGCGCTCATGGCGGTGGGCGTCTGGAGGCTCTGCCGGCGGCGCGCGGGTTGGGTCGCATCAGCGGCCGTGCTGCTGGTGCTCGCGCACAGCACGGATCTCGCGCGGGCCACCATGTCCGGGCTGGAGACCGTGCCGTATGCCGCGGTGCTGACGCTCGCCACCGTGTGGTATCTCGAGGAATCGCCCGATCGCCCGTGGCGCTGGTCGTTGTTCGGGTTCGTGCTCGTGGCTTTGATGAGAATCGACGGATTCGTGCCGCTGCTCTACGTGATCGGCTTCGAGCTCGTGGAGTCGCACGCGGCCAAGCGCTTGCATTGGCGCCGCTTCGCAACCTGGCTCGCGCCTGTATTGGTCTACGCCGCGTGGTTCGTGTGGCAATGGCGCTATTATGGGCTGCCGCTGCCGACTACCTACTATGCCAAGACGCTGGTCGACGCCGACGACCCGTATCGCGCCAGCACCTACGCTTGGGACTTCGTGCGGGCGCTGGGGCTGCAAGCCCTGCTGCCGTTCGCGCTGATCGCCGTCGCGCGACGGCCGGCGCGCGACACGGTCTTCGTCGCGCTGCTCGTGGTTGGGCACGGCGCCTATGTTCTGCAGACCGGCGGGGACTGGATGCCGTTCTGGCGGTTTTTCATACCGGTCCTGCCGTTGGTCATGGTCCTTGCCGCCTGGGGCCTGAGCGAGGCGTGGCGGACCTGTCGAAGCCTTCCGGCCTGGACGCGCGCCGTGCCCGCGCTGGTTGCGGGCTGGTGCTGCGTGTTCTCCGCTCGACACGCGGATGCCACCACGGTCGACACGCCGCAGGAGCGCGCCGTGCTCGGCCTGGCGGCGGCCGTCACCGCGCACACGCACGACAACCTCCTGGCATCGCGCGCGATGATGCGAGCGATCGTGCGAAGCCCGGGCGATCGACTCGTCACCGACTACGGCGGAGTCTTCGGCCTGTACACCGACGCGAGCGTCATCGAGATGTGGGGCCTGTGCAATGCCGATATCGCGCTCCACGGAGGCAGGGACGGCATCACGCCGGTGTACGGGAAGTCGTGCCCCAAGTGCGTCGCCGACGCCGCGCCGGACTACTTTCACACCATGATTCCGTTGCAGCGCAGCGCTGGGGCTTTCAAGAACATCGATGAGGTGGTCAAGGCGGTCTTTCTGGGCACCTTGCTCGCCAAGTACATCGATTTTCGCAAGGAGTTCGCGGTCGGCCGGGTGAGGGACACCGCGGCCGGGCGAGCGCTCTGGTTCCTCGAGCGTCGCAGGCCCAACATCGCGTTGGTTCCCCGTGATGCCCAGCCTGGGCTCGTGGTCGATTACCCGTTCGAATCCGGCGGAACGCGGCCCTGATCGCCATCGGGCCGGGCGACTTGAACCTGCTCTCGGCGGGTCCTGCCGGGGTTGGTCCCGGTACGATGGCCCCGTGAGGCAGGGCGCCCGCTCCTCGCGCCGTGCCCGCGTTCAACCGTCTCGCAGGAGCGCGTCGAGCGATTCGGCCTCGAAGATGGCGTCGATCCACCGTTCCAACTGCTGCGCCGAGGCGACCTCGATTCGGTTGCGCACGTCCTCCGGCACGTTTCCGAAGCGACGCTGCGCGAGCTGCAGAACCACGGCACGCCGTTCCTCCTGACGGCCTTCCTGACGGCCTTCTTGACGGCCTTCCTGACGGCCTTCTTGACGGCCTTCTTGACGGCCTTCCTGACGGCCTTCCTGACGGCCTTCCTGACGGCCTTCCTCGCGGCCCTCGGCTTTCGCCTCCCGGCGCGCCGTGTTCAGCTCGAACTGGTAGAGCAAGAACGCCTCCTCGCGCTCCTGCGCAAGGCGCTGCGCTTCAGGGTCGGCGGACAGCTGCCTCAGCGTTTCGTTGGCCTTGGCCAGCACCGGGTCGCTCATCGCCAGCTCCTCCCGCTCGCTCTGCTCGCTCGTCGCAAGGAAACGCGCCCAGCGCGCCAGCTTGCCGTCTGGGTTACCCGCGTCGCAGAGCTCCCTCGCAACCTTGGGCAGCTCCACCAGCCGAAGCTCCAAGCCGTCTTCCAACAGCGCATGGTCGTGGACCTCGATCACCCTGAATGTGGAGTGGAACCGCTCGCAAGGCAACTCCCGGTAACCGAGGAAGAACACGCTGACGCACCGCATGAGGTCTCCGTACTTCGCGCCGCGAACGAGCTGCGCGCCATACAGGCGTGCCCAGTGGTACAGGACCCGCTTGCGCATGCCGGCTCGTCTGTCTGCCTGCATCTCGACATTGACCTGCTCGCCCGATTGGAGCCTGACTCGCAGGTCCAGCACCACCCCGCGGTCGCGCACCGTGTCTTTCTCGACGTCCGGGTTGAGCACGACCACCGAGTCGATCGGCGAGGGTGGCTGCAGCACCGCGGTCAGCAGCGAGGTGAGCAACTCCTGTCGGCCGGGTTGGGTGAACAGCAGCTTGAAGACGACGTCGAGCGTGGGGTCCAGGATTCCGGGCATGGCGCCAGCCACTAGAGCCGGAAGCATGCCAGCGGCGATTCCCTGAAATCCCCGCAGATCGTGGCTGCATCCCGTGTCGGTTCGCCACCGCGATGGAGCCGAGAGGCCGCGCGCCGACACGAGTTCGCCATGAAATCGGCTGCGGATCGGTCAGGTGGCGATCCGCCACCGAAACCGGCGGCCGCCAGGGCGCGCTCGCCTGCCGCGCTGGACCGCAGGGTGCCATTACGATCCGACCCGCGGCGCGCGATACCCCACGAACAGCCCGACCGACACGGAGTCCCCCGTCGCCGTGCCCACGCACACTCGCCACCCGCGATTGCGTGGGGCGATCGCCGGGTTGGCCCCGCGACAATGTCGGGCGCCCGTCTCGCCGATGTCGGGCGCCCGTCCCGCGCAGATCCCGCGTCAGGAACGGTCGCTGTCTTGCCTGCTGTCGGCTTGGTCGTCGGCCGTCACGCGGGGGCCCGTCGAGCACATCACCTGCGCAACCAGGCTCACGGCCCGGTCGACGTCGTCGGAAGCGGGCGAGCCGCGACCGAGGGAAGCCACGGCGAAGTTTCCCTCTTCGGTGCGGAACAGCCGGCAGGTGAACACCAGCTCGCTCGCATCGCGCACATGCACTTCCTGCACGTCCGAGAAAGGAATGTCGAAGTGCCTCGCAACCCAGAACGTGGTGGGGCTCGGCATCAACACCGGCGACAACAGAGCCAACGCCATGCCATTCGCAGGTTTCGCGGGGTTGTCGTCCCGCTAGTCATCGACACGGACAGCGAGTTCGAGCCTGCCGACGATCGTGGTGGTGGACAAGGACGGCAAGGTGGCGGCCGTGCGAAGCGGCCTGTCGGACGAGGGCTCGCTGGAAGAGCTGGCCCTGGCCGAGTGGTAGAGGCCTACTCGGCGGGCGAAGGCGAAGGCGCGGCGGAAGGCTTCTTGACGAACACGTTGCGAAGCCAGACGCGGATGCCCTCGAACACCGAGTAGATGGCCGGCACCACGAGCAAGGTGAGCATCGTGGAGGTGACCAGGCCGCCGATGACGGCGACGCCCATCGGTGCGCGGAACTCCGAGCCCTCGCCGAGGGCCAGGGCGACGGGCAGCATGCCGAAGATCATGGCCGCGGTGGTCATGAGGATGGGCCGAAGGCGAACCGCACCAGCGTCGATGACGGCTTGCCGCGTGGGGGCGCCGGCCACGCGCCTCTGGTTGGCGTTGTCGACGAGCAGGATCGCGTTCTTGGTGACCAGGCCCATGAGCATGATGATGCCGATGGCGCTCATGATCGAGAGCGTTTGCCTGGCAATGAGAAGGGCGCCGAGCGCGCCGACCAGCGACAGGGGCAGCGAGACCATGATGGTCACCGGGTGCAGGAAGCTTTCGAACTGGGCTGCGAGCACCATGTAGATGATCACCACGGCCAGCAGCAGGGCCTGCAGCATGTACATGAACGACTCGGCCATCAGCTGGCCCTGGCCGCTGAACTTGAGCCGTACGTCCGGGGGGACGATGTCCTTGGCGACCTGCTCGACCACCTTCTGCGCGGGACCCAGGGCGATGCCCTGCAGGTTGCCCAGAATGGTCACCTGCCGGATGCGGTCCTCGCGATCGATCTGAGCCGGCGCGCTCTCGGGCCTGGCCTCCACCAGCTCGCCGATCTCCACCATGCGCCCGGTCGCGCCCCGCAGCGGCATCGACAGCACGGCGTCCTGGTCCCTGCGGTAGCGTTCGGGCGCCATCACGAGCACCTTGTAGCGATCGGCGCCGTCGCGGAACTGGCTGGCCTCGGTACCGGCGATGGCGGTGCGGACCGCCATGGCGACCTGGGCCGGGGCCAGGCCGGCGGCCGAAACCTTGTCGCGCATCATGCGGAAGCCGAACTGGGGCCGCGCGCCGCGATCGGACACGACCAGATCCACGAATCCTGGCTGCTTCTGCAACGCAGCCACCAGCGCGTCGGCGGTCTTGCGCAGCAGCACCGAGTCGTCGCCACGCAGCTGCACGTTCAGCGGCTTCTGGAAGCTCTCGTCCCCGCCGCTGCCGGCAATCTGCGCACGGTTGACCGAGATCGTCGCGCCCGGGAACGCCTGGTCGAATGTCTTGCGCAGCGCCGTGGAGATCTGGTCCTGCGTGCGCGTGCGCTCGCGGGCTCCCGTGAGCTTGAGGAACACGGTGCCCTCGTTGACCTTCTGGCGCCGTCCCGCACCGATGGTCACCAGCGTGTGCCGAAGCTCGGGCACGGTGTCCTTCGCCAGCTTGGCGAGCGCGTTGCCGCGCGCGAACGTGGCGTCGATGCTCGCCCCTTCTTCGAGCGCGAAGGTCACGTCGATCTCGCCCTGGTCCATAGCGGGCTGGAATTCGGTGGGGATGAAGCGAGCGAGCAGGATGGCGGCAACCAACGTGCCCACGCCCGCCAGGATCGTCAGCAACCGGTGATCGAGCACCCAGCCGACCGTGCGACGGTAGACCTTGTCGAGCCAATCGAGCGCCGAGCCGATGGCCTTGGCGAGCCGGTTCTCGTGGTGGAGCTTGAGCAGCTGCGAGGACGCCATGGGCGTGAGCGTGAAGGACACGAAGAGCGACACGAGGATCGCGAAGGTGACCGTCAGGCCGAACTCGTAGAAGAAGCGGCCGATGAGCCCCTTCATGAACGCCACCGGAACGAACACCGCCACGATCGAAAACGTGGTGGCGAGCACCGCCGGACCGATCTCCTTGGCACCGTCGGCGGCCGCTTGCTTGCCCGGCTTGCCCATCTCCAGGTGACGGTGGATGTTCTCGATGACCACGATGGCGTCGTCGATGAGCATGCCGATGGACAGCGACAGCGCGAGCATCGAGATCATGTTGGCCGTGAAGTTCATGGCCTTCATGAACGCAAAGGTGGCGACGACGCTGGTGGGCAGAGCCAGGGCGCTGATGAACGTGGCTCGCAAGTTCCGCAGGAAGATCATGATCACCGCGACCGCCAGCGCCCCGCCGAAGATCAGGTCGAAGATCACGTCGTCGATCGCCCGGCGCGTGAAGGTCGACGAGTTCTGCACGGCGTCGAGCTGGTAGCCGGCGGGCATGTCGATCTTGTGGTTCTTGACCGCGTCGAGCACCTCGTCGGCGACCGCGACGGCATTGGCGTCGGACTGCTTGCGCACGTACATCGACAGCGCCTCGACGCCGTCATAGGCCGCGATGGTGCGTTGGTCCTCGGTGGTGTCGAGCACTTGCGAGACGTCGACCAACCGGACCGGCGAGCCGTTGGGGTTTGCGATCACCAGCCTGGCCAGGTCCGGGATGGTGGTGGCCTCGCCGTGGGTCTTGACCAGAAGCTCGGTGCCCTTGGTCGTCACGCGCCCGCCCGGCACGTCGATGTTGCCGTAGGCGATGGCCTGCTGAACGTCCGGCAGGGTCAGGCCGTAGACGCGCAGCTTGTCCGGATCGGAGACCACGTGGATCTCGCGCTCGCTCTTGCCGATGAGGTCCACCGAGCCCACGCCGGGCAGCCGCTGCAGCTGCGTCTTGACCTTCTTGTCGGCCACGTAGGTCACCGCGGCCGGCGAGGCGCCGGGCGGCCCGGTGAGCACCAGCGAGACCACCGGCGCAGCCCCAATCTGGAACTTCTGCACCAAGGGCGGGTCCGCATCCGTCGGCAGATCGTTCTGCACCGTCGCCACCGCTTCACGCACGTCCTGGGCCGCGATGTCGGCGTTGACCTCCATCTCGAACTCGATCATCACAAGGCCGTAGCTCTCCACGCCCGACGAGGTGATGCGCTTGACGCCGGAGATGGTGGAGACAGCGTCCTCGATGGGCTCGAGCACGCGGTTCTCGACGATTTCGGGGTCGGCGCCGGGGTAGACGACGGAGATGGTGACGAACGGGGCCTCGACCTTGGGCATCTGGTCGACACCGAGCCGGGGCCACGCGATCGCTCCGAACAGCAGGAGCATCAGCGAGACGATGACGGTCAGGACAGGCCTGCGGATCGCCAGGTCGGAGAGAAACACGTGCTACCTCCCACTGCGATGGGCGCTCGCGGCGGCACTCGGCGCTGCTGGCGGATCGACGGCTGGCGGATCGATCGCCAGCGGGTCGGCGTCATCGAAGGGCACCGACGGGAACGACACCTTGGCGAACAGACCTGCCGGCAGAGCGTGGTCGGTGTTGTCGATCCGGATGACGATGTCGAGCGATCGGCTCATCGGGTCGATCACGTCGGAGAGCCTGTCGATGGTTGCGTCACGGGTGATGTTGACCGACGGCAGGGTCACGACCACGGGCATGTTCTTGCGCAGGATGGAGAGCTTTCGCTCGGGCACGGACGCGCGCACTTCGAGGTGGTCGGTGTCGGAGAGGATGAAGATGGGGCTCGGCGGCATGACCGTGATGTAGTTGCCTTCCTCGGCGAGGACCTTGGAGATGACGCCGGCGAAGGGTGCTCGGACGGTCGCGTCGGACATGGCCTGCTGGGCCATGCGGACGCCGACCTGGGCCGCCTGCACCTGCAGCTCGGCCATCTTCAAACCGAGCTTGACCTTCTCCATGGGCTGGTCGGGCAGGGCGCCCGCGTCATACAGCTGGTTGGCGCGCGCCATGTCGTCGCGCGCGTTGGCCAGGGCGGCCAAGGCCTGCTCGTGGGCGACTTGGGCCGACTGCGCGCGAATGGACAGGTCGGTGGTGTCGAGCACGGCGAGCACCTGGCCGGCCTTGACCCGATCACCCTCGCGGACCTTGATCGACCGCAACACGCCCTGCCCTTGGGAAGCCAGCGTCGCCGTGCGCGCTGCGGCAGCCACGCCCGAGACCTCGAACACCCGCGGGGCAGAGCCCGCGTCGTTGGATCGGGTCTGCGCCGCGGCCGACGCCGACACGGCAGGCTGAGGACGGTCGGTCGTCTCGGCGGTCGACGGCTTGGAGCAGGCAGCGACCAGCGGAAGGGTCAGGGCGAGGAGCGCAAGTGTCGGCGCACGACAGGTCCGGGCAGACGGGGAACGCGGTGCGGTGCTTGCGTGGATGGTCATCGCGAGGCCTCTGGGGGACTTCCGGAACTTGCCCGAGCTGCGCGGGGGAAGCGCGATATCTCTCGTTCCGCAGGGATTTCGACGCCGTGCTGTCTAGCACTTCCCGGCAAGTGCTGCCACTGGCGCAGAAGCGCGATCTGTCGGCGAATCGGGACGATTGCTGGCGTGTCGGGACACGGCTGCCGGAGGATGAAGCGCGGCCGACTACGGCCCCTCGTCGTCGCCAAACGGACTCGACAGCAGATCGCTGTCGTCGTCGGTCGGCGTGGGCAGCAGCTCGCCGTTCGGGCCGTCGCGACGGATCACGATCGTCCGTCGCGCCGTGGTGTCGGCGCTGTGCCTGGCCACCATGGTGATGATGTTGACGCCGCCGCGCAGCGGCACATCGAAGGTGGTCTGCATGAGCTTGGGATCGGGCGCACCCTGGTTGGACTGATAGAAGATCTTGCTCGCGCCCACGAAAGCATACGCGTCGAGCAGCTTGGTCATGTCCGTGACCGTCGCGGTGACCTTCACATCGGCTTCACGGGTGGCCAGGGCAGGGGTCTTGAGCTCGATGATGGGCGGCGCGTGCGAGTAGATCGTGTCGAAGGACACGGTGTCCGCGGGCTTGGCCCCCGCGCCGTCGGCCAACGATGCCGTGGCCACGAAGGCGAAGCGGTTCTGGCCCAGATCGATCTTGGTGCGGTCGCCCAGACGCGCCACGCGGCGCACCACGGTGCCAGGAGGCAGCGAGCCGAAGGGCATGGCTCCGCTTTCCAGGGTCTCGTCCATCACGGCTTCCTTGGCGCCGACCTTCGAGACGCCCTGATCGGGCGTGAGAGTTGCCGCGGGCTCCACCGGGAACTTGATCTTCTCGTTGGAGTACTCGCCTAGATCCCGATCCCCCACCGTCAGCTCGATGGACACGTTGGGCTCCTTCAGATCCGGACGCACCACCCAGGTGAACGCCACCGATCGGGTGTCCCCCGGGTTCATGTTCGAGATGTCGAAGCGTCCGGCCTGCAGCAACACGCCGTCGCCCGACAGGTTGCGGATGTTGGCCTGCGTCTCGTAGGAGCGGCCCTTGCCGATGTTCTTGACGTTCAGGTACATGGTGACCTGCTCGCCGCGCTGGATGCGACCGTCGCCGTTGGCGCCTTCGCCGTTGTCGACCAGCTCGTAGGAGTAGGCGAACGTGGGCCGGGGCAGCTCCATGACGGTCGGCCTGATCTCGGCGGGTTCCGGAGCCGCACCGAAGGGAGTCGCGAAGTCCACCGTGATACCGTCGGAGCGCGAGGGGGCGTCTTTGGGGATGGTGCATACGCGCTTGGCGTTCTTGGGTACGGCGGCGGTGGAGCCGATCTTGTGGCCCTCGAAGTCGCACCAGCCAAGAGGCGCGGTGACGGTCTTGGTCTTGCCCGGCTCGATCTTGCCGAACACCAGCTCCTTCTGGTCGTAGTAGGGATTGTCGCTCTTGGTGATGGCGCGCAGCTGGTAGGCCGTGTTGGGGCCCTTGTTCTTGACCGAGACGCGCACCTCCATGGAGCCGCCGGCGGGCACCTCGTTGTTGGGACGGTCGGTGTCGATCTTGACCTCGAAGTCGGCCGCGGTGGGGGCAGGCGGAGGCGGCGTGGGCGGATCGGACCAGTCCGTGCCGAGCTTCTTGAGGTCGACGGCCACCTTGGCCATCTCCTCCTTGCGCGTGGTCTGGATGAAGTCGCCGGCAGCGCGCACCTCTTCGACGCGGGGCTGGTCGGCGGGCACATGCAGGACCAGGTCGCGCGCGAACTTGATCGGGAAGTCCATCTCGAACTTGTCTTCCGGGTCGCCGCCGCGCTCGCGCAGCGCATCGCGCTCGGCCTCAGGCAGGTCGTAGCGCACCACCTCGAGGGGCTTCTGGCCCGCGTGGGCCCGGGCGTTGGACAGGTGCTTGGACAGGTCGCGCTCGCGGAATCGCTTGCCCGTGCGCATCAGGTCCATCTCGAGAGGATCGATCGTCATCGGATCCAGCTCGATGTCCGGCGTGATGCCCACCGACTGGATGGAGATGTCGCCCGGCGTCAGGTACTGGGCGATCGTGAGCTTCAGAGCGGCCTTCTCGCGCGTGATGTCCGGGAACACGAGCTGCACCGAGCCCTTGCCGAACGTGGTCTGGCCCACGATGACCGCGCGGTTGAGGTTCTTCAAGGCGCCCGCCACGATCTCGCTGGCGCTGGCGGACGACGAGTTGACCAGCACCACGATCGGGTAGGAGGGCTCGTTGCCCTGGTCCTTGGCGAGCTTCTCGTCGCGCGGCTCGCTGGCGGACACGGTGGTAACGATGACGCCGTGGCGCACGAAGCGGTCCACGACTTTCACGGCCTGATCGAGCAGACCGCCGGGGTTGGAGCGCAGGTCGAGCACCAAGCCGTGCATCTTGGGGTCCGTGCGCTGGAGGCTGGCCAGGGCGCTGTCGAGCTCGCCGGAGGTGCCGGCCTGGAACTGCTTGATACGCACGTAGCCCACGCCCTCGTCGAGCATGCGGCTCTCGACCGACTCGACGTTGATGACCTCGCGGCGCAGCACGAACGGTCGCGAGCCGGCCCATCCTGCCGGCCCGTCGCGGTGGATCGCCACCGTCACCTCGGTGCCCGGGTCGCCGCGCAGACGCCGCACGGCATCGTCGAGCGGCATGTTGAGCGTGGACTCGTTGTTGATGGCGGTGATGCGGTCGTAGCGCTTGATGCCGGCGCGGCCGGCGGGCGTGCCTGCCATGGGCTTGATGACCGTGAGCATCTGGTCGCGGATCGAAATCACGATGCCCACGCCGCCAAAAGCCCCCTGCGTGGAGATCGTCATCTCCTTGTAGGCCTCCGGGCTCATGAACACCGAGTGCGGGTCGAGCGTGTGCAGGATGCCGTTGCACGCCGCGTACTCCACCTCCCGCAGGTCCACCTCCGGGCTGCTCTTCAGGTTGTCCTGCAAGAACGCGAAGATCTCGCGCAGGTGCGCCGATACGTCCCACAGCCCCTGCACGTCCGAGACCGGGAACTTCTTCTCGGCCGAGCCCACACGGACCGTGACCTCGCGGTCGTTGGCGTCGCGCTGCACGATGACCTGGGCCACGTCGCGCTGCACGAAGTCCAGCGCCGACAGGAGCATCTCGCGAGGCTTGACCCGGGTGGGGTCGACGTACTTGTCGCGGATGGTCTGAAGGGTGGCGGTGACGGCCTCCAGGCGCGTGAGGTCGTACTCGGTCTTGACCTCGCTGGTGCCGCTGCGCCCGACCGCCTGGGCCACCTCGATGCCGTGCCACAGGCCGCCGGAGCGGAACTGCAGGGCGAAGTAGGTCGACAGGGCGAAAGCTCCGAAGAGAATCGCCAGCTTGATGCCGCGTTCGATACCACGCATGCCGTCAAGCATAGATGACGGATGGGGGTTGTCACGTTCCGTTTGAGAACGCGGCGGCCGGGGGGCCGAGCGTCAGGGCGACGGCGCGGGCGCCGGATCGGACACTTGCACGGCGGGGTGCGTCTCGTCGCGCTTGATGGAGTAGCGGACCAGGGCGCGCAGCACCTCGTTGCGCTGCACGTTGCCGAGCAGCACCTTGACGTCCTCGTAAACCGAGGGGTCGACGAGCAGAGCGCCCACGGTGCCCTTGCCGGCCTTCACGCCGGCCATGATGTCGCGCAGGTCTCGCGAGGCGACCGTGAGATTGGCCAGGATCTCCTGGTCCTGGCCGTTGCCGCCGCCGAACAGCAGCGTCTTGGCCATGCCGTTGCCCTCCCGCACGCCGCGCAGCGTGGTGGCGACCTCCTCGGCCGCTCCCCCGATGTGCTGCACGGCCGCGGTGCCTTCGTCGCTGTACACGATGCTGTGCGCAAAGCCCGGACCGCGGTTGACCCGGGTCGCGATCTGCCTCACCTCGGAGGAGGTCGCCGCCAGCTCGTCGCTCGTCTTCTGCACGTTGTACAACGTCGCGGAGATGCGCTCGGCCTCGGCCGGATCGGACAGCAGGCGGTGCACGTAGCCCTCACCCCGCGCGACCTGGTCGAGGATGATGCTCATGGAGTGCACCGAGGATTTGAAGTCCTTCTGCACCTCGTCGTTGGCGAAGGTCTTGACCACCTTGTCGAGGTTGGTCATGAGCGAGGCGGTCTTGTCCGCGATGTCGCCGAGCTGGCCAGTGAGGCTGGCCAGGTCCTGCGGGTTCTCGCCTTCGATGTAGGAACCGGCCGGCAGCGCCGGCTGGCCCAGATCGCCCGGGTCGATCTCGAGCATCTTGTCGCCCAACAGGCCCTTGTTGACGATGCGCGCCTTGGCGTCGGTGCGCACCCGCGGCCCCTCGCTGGCGATGATCCAAAGCTTCACATGGATGCGCGGATCCTTCAGGTTGTCCGAGTGCTCGACGCTCGTGACCGAGCCGACGTTGATGCCGTCCATGCGCACGGGCGCGCCCGGCGCCAGGCCCTGCACGTCGTTGAAGCTGGTCTCGTAGCGGACGCTGCGATCAAACAGGTGGCGCTGGTCGCCGATGAGGAACACGACCAACCCGGACAGGATCAACCCGACAAGAACGAACAGCCCGACCTTGACCTCGCGGGAAATCGTCATGGCTCACGTGCTCAGCAGCGTCTCGACGTCTTCCTGGACCGGAGCGTGGCCGCGGATGAAGTCGGTGACCGTACGGTTGTTCGAGTTGCGGATCTCCTCGGGAGTGCCGCTGGCGATGATTCTACCTCGATGGACCATCGCGATGCGATCGCTGACCGCGAAGGCGCTGCCCATGTCGTGGGTCACCACGATGCTCGTGATGCCCAGGGCGCGCTTGAGGCCGTTGATCATGTGGTTGATGCGCGTGGTGTTGATCGGGTCGAGGCCCGTGGTCGGCTCGTCGTAGAGCACCACCTCGGGTCGGACCGCCACCGCTCGCGCCAGGCCCACGCGCTTCTTCATGCCGCCGGACAGATCGGCGGGCATCATGCCCTCGACCCCCGGCAGGCCGACCAGGGCCAGGGCCCAGGCCACGCGCTTGGCGATGTCGTCCTCGGACATCGTGTGGCGGAAGTGCTCGTGCAGTCCGTAGGCCACGTTCTCGCCCACGTCCAGGGAGTCGAACAGGGCGCCGCCCTGGAAGAGCATGGCGATGTGCTGACGCAGCCGCCCCAGCTCCCGCTCGGGCATCGCGGTCACGTCCTGGGCCTGGAACCAAATGTGGCCGCTGTCGGCGCGAAGCAGGCCGATGAGCAGCTTGAGCAACACGCTCTTGCCCACGCCCGAGCCGCCCATGATCGTCAGCGTCTCGCCCGGGTACACCTCGAGGTCCAGCCCGGCGTACACGATCTTGGGGCCAAAGGCCTTGCGCACGTTCTGGAACCGGATGATCGGCTCGCGGGAGGCTGGGGAAGGTGCGGCCATGGCTCGTCGGCTCGGTGCGGATCAGAGGGCAGACACGCCCAACATGCCAAGGACGCGCCCTGCTCGTCGAGCCAGGATCTACCACGGGGTGAAGGAACGCGACATCGCGATCGCCGTGCTCGAGCCGCGCTGCGACCAAGCCGAGCACGCCGAGGGCAAGCGCGACGACGCTATCGCCATCGGGCTCGACGTCGATCCGATTCAGCATGCGTCGTCGGTCGGGCTTGACCGGGTGGAGCCGGGCGGTTTGGAGACCCAGAGCCGGCAGGTCGACCGGCTCGAAGACCGCTGGCACGGGCGCGCCGGGGAAGTGACTGGGGCGTGATGACCAGTCCGGCGAATGGCATACTCGGGACATGACCCAGCCGGCAGCCAGGCCAGCGGTGAGCTTCGCCGACTACATCGCGATGGAGCGAGTCGCCACTGTCAAGCACCAGCTCGTGCACGGCGAGGTGTTCGACATGTCCGGCGGCTCGCCGCAGCACGCGGCGTTGGGACTCAGTACGGGCGCAGAGCTTCGGGCCCAGCTCCAAGGCAAGCCGTGCCGTGCGTTCAGCTCCGACCTGCGGATCCGGGCCGGCGAGCTTGTCACCTACCCCGACGCATCGGTGGTGTGCGGGCCGCTGGAGCGCGACCCGGAAGATCCGGACACGATCCTGAACCCGACCGTGGTCGTCGAGGTGCTGAGCGACTCGACCGAAGCGTTCGACCGCGGCAAGAAGTCCGAGACGTACCGCTCAATCGCGTCGCTGCGCGAATACGTGCTGGTCGACCAGCACGCACCCCACATCGAGGTGTACACGCGCACGGACACCGGCTGGACGCTGCGGGAAGTGCGCGCGGGAGAGCGCATCGCGCTGGCCTCGATCGGTTGCGAGCTCGACGTCAACGCGGTCTACGAGGGCGTGTTCGAAGGGGCGTAATCGGTGGGTGGTCGGCAGGCTCCCGGTCGACTCGTTAGTCTGCGCCGACCTCTTGCGTTTCCTCCGACATCGCGTCAACGGCGCTGTCCACCGCAGCATCCGAGCCGGCGTCGGCAGCGAGCGGGTGGCCCTCCCAGTCCGTAGGCGCCGTCGTGCCGTAGTAGCTCGCATCGATGCATCGGAGCGAAGGCGACGTGAAGCCGCAGACGCCGCCAGGCAGACAGCAACCGGTCATGCCTGCGACAGTCGGGCAGTCCGGGTCTTGCACACCCGGCCAGTCGAATCTGAGAGGCTGTTCAACCGGCAGGCGGCTGGACACACGTCCGCCCGCCGGGGCTCGCTGCTCTCCGGCCTGCCGGGGGTCGGTTCGCCGTCACCCACCAGGCCGATCGCAACGCCCGTCCGCCCTGGGCCGTCCGCTGTTGACACCGATGACCAAACCACGTCCCAATGACCCGTGCCCGTGCGGCAGCGGACGCAAGTACAAGCGTTGCTGCGGCGATCCGAGCAAGCCTGCGGCCAGAACGGGAGGTCCGAACGGGGACGAGCAGGCTCCGGAGCCCGAGGCTGCCGCGCTGGTGCCGAGCAGACCGTCGGAGCCGAAGCCGCGCGAGCCGGAGCCCTACAGCTGGCCGCCGCTGGACGCCTCTCGCATTCCGCCTCGGCTACTGCAGCCGAACGAAGCGCGCCGGCTGCTGCCCCTGCCGCATCGCAGGGTCGTGGCGCACCTGGCGGAGCTGGTGGACATGCAGAGCGAAGCCTCCGCGCGGGAGGGGCTGCAGCTGCTGGACATGATTCCCGACGATGACATCAAGGCGGTGTGGCCACTGGTGGAATTCAGGCTGACGCTCCTGGCGGACGCGGGCGAGCGAGACAAGTACTGGACCGAGATGCTGCGCTACATGACGGGACGTCGGGACGAGCGGAGCTGGAGCAGCAAGCGCTGGAGCTGGTGGCGGGCTGGGTGCAGAGCGTGCCGAGCGTGTCCGATGCGGGCACGCTCGCGCAAGTACGCTGCACGATCGGCGACGTGCTGGCAGCCAACGGCCGTCATGCGGAGGCGGCCGTGCACTACGAGCGCGCGGCACGTATCGAGCCCGGGCCGTCGCACAGCGCCCGGCTGGCGCACGCGCTGCTCGCGAGCGGGCGACAGGACGAGGCGGAGACCGAGGTGTCGGTGGCCCTGCAGGTCTGGCCGGATGACACGGACCTGTTGATCGCGGGAGTCATGACGGCCGACGCGCGAGGAGCCTTCGGCCCATCGCTCGAGCGCATCGAGCGCCTCGGCGATCCCTGGGAGCTGGAGCCGGGGTTGCGCGAGCCGATCGTGGTGGCGAAGGTGCGCGCGCTTGGCGAGCTGGATCGTCCCATGGAAGCGCTCGCTGGTTCGCAACCCGCGAAGCACCGAGGAGCATCGTCAGCTGGCCGACGAGCTGTGGTCGAGGCTGCTGGAGGGCGCGCCGACCGAACAGGATGGCCGATACCTACGTCACCAGCTCCCGGTCGCGCTGCTCGCCCTGGCGAGGATTCGCAACCAGGCCGGGCACGCGGACAATCCGCTGCCGCGCGCAGCGGCATCGCAGGCACGGGTGCTGGTGCTGGGAGACGGCGAGCGACGGGGAATCTTGCACTGGCTGAGCCAGCGACTGGACGGCAGCGCGGAGGGGGGAACTAGGAACTAGGAACTAGGAGCGTGTCGGGGAAAAGGTCAACGCAGAGGCGCAGAGACGCAGAGGCTCGAAGGCCGGGAAAGCGACCGAGGGAGCGTGTGGGGAGGCGCCGTGCGTGGCAACGCCCGGCCGCGTACGGCTGGCGCGCCAGTTCAGAGCCGGGCACAGGGCACGACCCGAGCGAGTTACGCGACGGCCATCGCGGGTTGCTCAAGTCCGAGTCCACTTCGGAAGAGCTCGAGCAGATTGCGCATGGCGCAGACGAAGTCCCACTCGTGGCCCGCGTTGTCGGCCCCGCGCACGGAGAACCGTCGGAAGCCCATCGCTTCCTTGATCTGCCCGAAAACAGGCTCGACCGTG